>JAYQON010000017.1:0-34289 GCA_038144835.1 Bdellovibrionales bacterium | reverse complement strand
ACCTTGAGCCTTCATCGCTGGAACACGTATAACTTTCCCCAGGTGTTCAACCTCGACCCAAATCATAGACGACTCCAATTATAAGACCACGGATTGCCAGTTTTGCTAGAAGACGTAAGTAAGTTTGTGGACGAGTCCGCAATTTTAGAAGATAGCGCTCGAATCAATCCTTGCTCGCTAACTGAATATTCTGGCGCGGGAATAGGTTTACTGAAGTAGGTCTCAAAAAAACGAGTGGTCATTTTACCTGTCACGAACTCTTCATGCGAGAGAATGTTCTGCAATAGGGGTATGTTTGTACGTACGCCAAAAATTACGGTTTCTGCCAAGGTGCGCTTCATTTTCTGAATTGCTCGAATGCGTGACTCATCCCAAACAATAACCTTGGCTATCATCGAGTCATAATAACTGGTGATCTCATCTCCGGGCTCGAAACCAATCTCAAAACGACGGCCAGGACCCTGTGGCCAATGAGCGGCAAGAATTTTTCCAGTACTAGGAATTCCACCTTGAAAAGGGTCTTCAGCGTAGATTCGACACTCAATACAGTGCCCATGCGGCTTGAATTCCTTGGGCCAATTAAGTGGCTGTCCCATGGCTGTTAAAAGTTGAGCTTTTACTAAATCTACACCCATCACCATTTCCGTAACGGGATGTTCAACCTGTAGACGCGTATTCATCTCCATGAAATAGAATTTTCCATCATGCAGCAAAAACTCAACTGTGCCAGCGCCTAAATACGAAGCACGCTCTGCCAAATCCAGCGCCGTACGCGAAATTTCTAACCGTAGCTGATCATCCAGAGAAGGTGAAAGTGCCTCCTCAATAATCTTCTGATGGCGTCTCTGCACAGAACATTCACGTTCAAAAAGTGAATGTACTTTTCCGCTAAAATCACCAAAGATCTGCACTTCAATGTGCTTGGCATTATCCAAGTATTTTTCTAGAAATACCGTTGCAGACCCAAATGAGGCCAAGGCCTCGCGTTGAGCTGAGGCAATCATTTCCTCAGCATCAAATCGACTTTTGATTAGCTTGAGACCGCGCCCACCGCCACCTGCGGCAGCCTTACAAATTACAGGATAGCCAATTCGATCACACTCTTTGAGCATTCGCTGCAGATTTTGATCTTCACCCTGATAGCCAGGAATGATAGGGCCACCAATTTTCTCAACATGAGCCTTGGCAGATATCTTGTCTCCAAAGAGGCGAATATTTTTAGGCGTAGGACCAATAAAAACTAGCCCTGCATCAGAAACAGCTTCAGCAAAATCGGCGTTTTCAGACAGGAAGCCAAAACCTGGATGCACCGCCTGAGCTCCGGCGCTCAAAGCGCCTTGCACATTGGCCTCGATATTTAAGTAACTGGCACTAGAAGCGGCCTCTCCGATGCAGTAAGTCTCATCCGCTAGTCGATAAGCAGCCGTCTGCGTATCTGCTGCTGAATGGAGGAGCACTGTCTCTAAACCCAACTCCTGACAGGCTCGAATGATACGAACAGCAACCTCGCCACGATTAGCAATTGCGACTTTTTCAAATTTTTGCCGGCGTACCATAGGGTGGCTCACTCCATCGAGGTTCACGTTTTTCTAAAAATGCCTGTAGGCCTTTCTGCCCTTCCTCGCTGACCCGACGCTTGGCGATCAATTGGGTCACCACAGGTTCAACCTTTTTCCACGCAACTGGAGAATACGATTGGTGCAACTTTTTAGTTTCGCGCACGGCCTCTGGGGCAGCTGCCAAAATCAAATTGAGGGTCTTTTCTAGATAACCATCAACCTCATTCATCTCTCCGCTGAAGTTAACTAAACCGCCCCGCAAGGCTTCTTCTGAGTCAAAAACCTTTGCGGTGATAAACCATTCGCGCGATTTTGCAGGGGCCACTCGCTCGCAGACAAAAGGGCTTATAACAGCTGGAACTAACCCCCACTTCACTTCTGAAAAACAAAACTGAGTCGAAGATTCGGTCGCCACGATGTCACACACAGCTGTTAAACCAGCTCCCCCACCGAAAGCATGCCCAAAAACTTTACCCACAACAGGAACCGGGCAATTGCGAATCGCCCAATACATCGCAAAAAGCTCACGAGCATCCTCGAGGTTCTTTTGTAGTGTATAGTCGACCATGGATTTCATCCATTCGAGATCTCCACCCGAACAAAAGCTTTTTCCTTCTCCAGTCAACAAGACAACACGCACCGTTTTATCTTTGACAACGCTTTTGAAAATGGTGGTGATTTCATGAATCATTGCCGGGAAAAAAGCATTTCTTCTTTCTGGTCGGTTCAGTGATACAGAAAGCACACCCTGATTTTGTGTGATCTTAAGATGCTGCATTTTACATCCTGAATACACCCTTGGTCTTTTCAGGCCAAGGACGGTTGAATGACGAATGGATAGCCAAACTTAAAACTTTGCGCGTATCTGCCGGATCAATGATGCCGTCATCCCAAAGTCTGGCCGTAGAAAAATAAGCCGAGCTCTCTAAGTCATATTTTTCGAGGGTTGGCTTTTTGAATTCACGTTGTTCAGTTTCGCTCATCTCCAGACCTTTACTCTTGAGCTGATCCCGCTTAACCGTTAACAAAACATTGGCCGCCTGCTCGCCGCCCATAACTGAAATCCGAGCGTTTGGCCACATCCAAAGGAACCGCGGTTGATAAGCGCGGCCGCACATTCCATAGTTGCCCGCACCGTAGGAACCACCAATGATAACTGTGTACTTGGGCACGCTGGCATTACTAACTGCCATAACCATCTTAGCTCCATGTTTAGCGATACCTTCGTTTTCATATTTTTTGCCGACCATAAAGCCCGTAATATTCTGCAAGAACACGAGGGGTATTTTGCGCTGGTCGCAAAGCTCAATGAAGTGAGTCGCCTTTAAAGCACTTTCTGAAAATAACACACCGTTATTTGCGACAATACCAACCGGATAACCAAAAATATGCGCAAAACCAGTAATAATTGTCGTTCCATAATTAGCTTTAAATTCATGAAACCGACTGCCGTCCACAATCCGCGCAATCACTTCACGCACATCGTAGGGAACTTTAGGATCACTAGGAATGATACCGTATAGCTCTTCCGTTGGATAAAGCGGCTCTTCCGGCCTCTCCAGCGCATAGGGTGTGAATCTATTCAAAGGAATTTGCGCAATGATATCGCGCGTGATTGCCACTGCTTCTTCATCATTTTCAGCAAAGTGATCCGTTACTCCACTGACTTCGCAATGTACAGCGGCTCCACCCAAATCTTGAGCACTCACTTCTTCACCGGTGGCCGCCTTCACCAAGGGCGGACCACCTAAGAAAATCGTACCATTTTCTTTAACAATAACATTTTCATCACTCATGGCAGGTACATAGGCTCCACCTGCCGTGCAACTGCCCATCACCACCGCTATTTGTGGGATGCCCGAGGCTGAGAGCCGAGCCTGATTGTAAAATATGCGACCAAAATGGTCGCGATCAGGAAAAACCTCGGATTGCAGTGGTAAAAAAGCGCCACCACTGTCCACGAGATACACACACGGCAATCCGTTTTCAAAAGCAATTTCCTGCGCTCGCAAATGCTTTTTTACCGTCATTGGATAATAAGTGCCTCCCTTTACGGTGGCATCATTAGCAACGACCACACACTCGCGTCCCTGCACTACAGCTAGCCCGGTGACAATACCGGCTGAAGGTGCATCTCCATTGTACATTCCATTTGCAGCCAAAGAAGAAAACTCTAAGAACTCAGTCCCTGGATCAATCAATGCTTGGATCCGATCACGAACGAGCATTTTGCCTCGCTCACGATGCCTGGCTGCAGCCTCACTACCACCACCTTGGCGTGCTTGGTTCTGCTGGGACTTAAATTCTGCAACAATGTCAAACATCGCCGCTTTGTTTTGAACAAAACTTTCGGACTGAATCGACAGACGCGTTTCAATGATCGGCATAACTTAAGATTTATTATGCAGGCAGGAATTTCTCAAGCTCAAAGGCCGTCTTGAACGTGAAGCTACCGGCGGCGCGGCCGTCAACCAAAAAGCCATGTACCACAAACTCAGTTATTACTTGAGCTTCACGCGCCAACTCCAGACGCAGTCGTTCAAATTCTGCGGGGGTAATTTCAAAACGATAATCCACAGAATGATTCACATAGTGGTGTAGATCGACGCGACTTGAAAGAAATCGATACCGAAATGGAAACTCTTGCCGATAGCGAAGAAGTATAAGCCTGAGTGTCAATTCAGCCCCAAGTAATAGGTGGCCTTGACATATCTCACCTTCAACGGCATTGCGAAAAGAATGCGGGAGATGCACGCAAACTCGGTAACCCACCCAGTCTTTGATCCTCAAACCTGAATACCAAAAAGGCCATTCAGAAGCTCTTTTGGCAATCTGACGCGAGAGCCAAGGACTGACCTTCTGTACATGTTCAATGACTTCTAGAAAAGTTTGCCAGCCGATGATTTTGTTGTGCCGCATCTGATTCTCCGCTAGGATTCTTCCCACTGTCTACTATATGAGGGCATAAATGAAAATCGTTAGTGTGGTGGTTTTCGCAGCCGCGATGTTGAGTTCATGGTTCATAGTGCATTCCCAAAGGCCCGTAGCCGAATCGGTGCACGCGGGAATTCAATCGGACCTCAAAAGAATTATTGCGGAATACGTGCAAAAAACCTTGCCTGAAAGTAAAAATCTTCGCTTTCACCGTTTCTACACAGAAAATGTGAATACTGCTCGGGTGCGGGCTTTTTTTAAGTACTCCTTTGAAGACACAACGAATACGGGTGAAGCGGCTGAGGTTATTTTGGAAGGCTCAGCTGTTCTGAATAAAACTGGCGAGTCTGCAGATGTGGCGACCTGGAGCTTCGATGAACTCAAAATTCTAGGTAATACCGTCAACTTTAGCGAACCAATACAGATCATATCTGGCTCGGAAGAAATCGATTCGGAGGAGTATCCTCAAGATGAATCCGAAACCATCCAGGATAATCGAGAAAATCCGGAAGATCATTCACATTGAGTAACATTGATCGCTACATTTCTTTGGATGAAGAGGGATACTTCGTTTTCGACGGACAACGCGTTGAAGAGGAAAATCTAGGACAAACTTTACTTACCAATCTGCGTATCAATGACTGGGGAACAATCACAACGTCTATTGACGGACAGCCTGCCTATGTTGAAGCTTTTGATGCCCCCTTAATTGCCCGGCACGTGAGCTTGGATGAGAATGGCACTATGAGGGCGGCTTGCGCCTACAACACCATATTCAAACTACCCCTTAACAGCTTAAGTTGTGATGAGTGGGATCGCTTTCACGCCCTGACTGAAAACGGTATCCCAGTCGTATTTTCTCGCTCAGCACAAGTTGAATTTTTTGATTTGCTGGAAAATTTTGACGATGATTCCGTAACCATTGCCGGGCAACATATTGAGGTGCCCGCGTGGCTCAACCCTTCGAGAGAGGTCAACCAAGAAAATTTCTGGACAGACATATACCGCTCAGAACAACCGGGCTGGGAGTTAGGGCGCGAGAATCCTGCACTCGCACATGTGCTACCTCAACTTAAGTTATCTAAATCCAGAGTGCTCGTGCTTGGCTGCGGAAATGGACACGATGCCGCGTTTTTTGCGCGACACGGGCATATCGTTACCGCCGTCGATTTTAGCCCTGAAGCCATCTCTCGCGCCCAAAATGATTACGGTTCGCTTGAAAACTTGAAGTTCGTGCAGGCAGATGCGTTTCAACTGCCTCAGGATTGGAATGGTCGCTTTGATTTAATTTTCGAACATACTTTCTATTGCGCCATTTCCCCTGATCGACGTAACGAGGTCGTTCAGCTTTGGAAGCGCATGTTGCACACCCAAGGTCATCTCTTAGGTATCTTTTTTGCCATGGAAAAGCGCCAGGGGCCTGCCTTCGGCGGGAGCGAGTGGGAAATTCGTCAACGCTTGAAAAAAAATTTCGCATTTTTATTTTGGACGCGTTGGCGACACTCAATTGAAAGGCGGGCCGGCACCGAGCTGGTTATCTTCGCGCGCAAACTTTAGTACGCTTGAACGCCTTCTAAACTGGCTGGCCTTCGACTACCCACCACAGAAACGGTGGAAGGCCATGATACGTGGGATTTTACGCTACCATAAACAAAGTTTCCAACGACTTGCAGTACCTGTTGAAGACTTCGAGCCAAGGGTGGAGATCGACGTTCAAGATGATCGCAGTCTTCTTTTCGAAAATAATTTAAACTTATCTCTGAGCGTTCAAGCTTACCCAGACGGATGGCTTTGAGGGTAGCTCCGGCTGTAGAGTAGACAGCATATTCAAACTGCGGCAAAAGGTATTCGGCGCGCTGAGGTGTCACCTCTTGGTAATCAAATTCATCTCGCCCCGCAGACGGTCGCTGGTGGGCAAATTCGAAATAGCGCGAGCTCAAGGATTCGCCGTGAAGGTAGCTTAGAAAGAAGAGTGTTGATGCAAGACCTTTTTTATCAGGAAGCTTAAAACGAATTCTATTTAAACCAGGTTTTTCTAAATTTAATGCATAAATTCCAGTTCCAGCATTTACAATCAGTAGTTTAGATTGATCTTTGGCCTCGACCGAGGTGAAGACCAAGTCACCAGCAGCAAATAAGGGCCCGAGTTGCCGTGATTCATCAACTAAATTACCCACTCCAATTGCACATTGATAAGTCAAAAGTTCTTCAACAGACACGTTAGTAAGAGTTTGTTGCCTTTTGACCTCTACCGACGAAGAACTCTTCATGGTGGAAAGAGGTTTTGTTGCCAAGAGACCTACACTCAAGAAAAGATGTGCTATTTGTTTCCAGAGCATGCGCGCCAATCCTCCTGCGGCCACCCCGATTTCCCCTGACATGTTAGCCAGTAGATACAAAAGTAATTCCATGTCAGCTTGAGTTGTACGGGTTTTAAAATATCTATTTGTATAAAAATTAAAGGGACGTCAAAAAGGCTAACAGGCAATTTGTCTCGGGCCCATCGACGTAAGACAAGCGAACAAAAAAAACGGCGTACCTGTCGGTACGCCGTCATCGTTTAGGATTTGCTGTAAGCCGGATTCTGTGAGCCATAATTACGACGATAACGCAATCGTTGGCCTGACGTTCATTCCTCTGGGAAACACCTCTCGATATTCCTCAAGCAATCAACCCGGAAACCTCGGTACAGGCGGTACCGTTTTAGTTTTAACGTCTCCCTATTTGATCTTGCTCCACGCAGAGTTTGGCTGTTTTCACTCCAGCGGCTCCCCTGAAATCTCCCGTTCCCGAAATCAGGATCAAAGCCCCGGACATTCTTTCTGTTCCACTGTTCCTCACCTTACGGCGGAAGGACGTTATCCTTTGCGCTGCCTTGTGGAGTCCGGACTTTCCTCCCTCAGCTTTACACCAAGAGCGAACATCCGCAAAACCTCTCCAGACCACTAGCACATCTGAGAGCTGGGTGCAAACGAGCTTGGGCTGGACCTAGCCGGGAACGATCTTGCTTTGTCAATGTTATAAACAGTACAAATAATTATGGGGCCTACGCACGCGCTTTCAGCATGGTTTTTTGTTCGCGCCCTCAGCTTGGTTTATCTGATTGCCTTTTTTTCATTGGCTATGCAGGTGCATGGCCTTTTTGGCGAGCATGGCGTCTTACCAATAGCCGAGCATCTTAAAACCATAGAGTCTAACACGGATCTAAATCGCTATTGGCAAGTGCCTTCAATCTTTTGGATGAATTCGAGCGATGAAGCAATTCTTGGGGTTGCCGTTGCTGGAATTCTCTACGCGGGCCTGGCGCTGATAGGATTTGCGCAGGGATGGATGTTGCTACTTTGCTTTATTCTCTATCTTTCGTTCGTCAATACTGGGCAAGACTTTATGAGCTTTCAGTGGGACATACTTCTTTTGGAGCTGGGATTTTTATCTCTCTTTGTAGTTCCCTGGCGCTTTCAATTTCAGTTGAACCTGATGGAAGATCCACACTGGGCCATTCGCGGTATGTTTTACCTTGTGTTGTTCAAACTGATGTTTCTCTCGGGAGTAGTTAAGTTGACCAGTGGAGATCTTTCATGGAGGGACATGAGCGCTCTCACCTATCACTACTGGACACAACCTTTGCCAAATCCTCTAGCTCCCTTTATTCACTTCTTGCCCAAGTGGATGCATCATGTAGCAACCTTCATAACCTTTGTCATTGAGCTAGGGCTTCCTTTCTTTATTTTTATCCCAAGCTTGCGTTTTATTCCGGCGGTGGGATTTACTCTTCTTTCTGTTTCAATTCTCCTTACTGGCAATTACACCTTTTTCAACTGGCTCACATTAGCCCTTTGTATTTGGCTTGCATCCGACACCTTTTGGGAAAAAATTGATTTGTCTCCGCTCAATGTAATGACCATACCCTCCATAGCCACGCCACCGCCAGTCACCACCACTGCCCTTGGCCTATTACTTGTTCTTAACCTCATTTGGACCACAAGGTGGTTTTACCCAAGTGCGGTTTTGGAGGCATTAGAACCCTTCCACCGCGCTATCAGAGGATTGCACATATCCAGCCCATATGGACTCTTTGCGGTGATGACAAAAAATCGGCCTGAAATTATTATTGAGGGCAGTACAGATGGTGAAAATTGGCGAGAGTACCAATTTAAGTACAAACCCAGCAGCATCTATCGAATGCCGCCCATAGTGGCACCCCATCAACCGAGACTTGATTGGCAAATGTGGTTTGCGGCTTTGGGGCCTCTACGCCAAAATGCTTGGTTTGAAAAACTTCTCATACGCCTATTCCAGAACTCCCCGGAAGTTACTCAACTACTAGAGGACAACCCTTTCTCTAATGAATCGCCCCGGTTTTTGCGCGCACGTATTTACGAATACGAGTTCACATCTGTTGAAGACATCTTGATGGACGGCAAATGGTGGCAAAGACGCCTCGTTGGCGAATATTCACCTGTCTTTAAAAGGCCCTAATTATCAGCTCAACTTGACAGTTTCGTGGATCAATGGTGCATTTGCGTATCAACTTCTGGCCAGCAACGGTCAGTGCAAGGTTATTATGGGGCCTTAGCTTAGTTGGTTAAAGCAGCCGGCTCATAACCGGCGGATCGCAGGTTCGAGTCCTGCAGGCCCTACCATTTCACTAATTCAAAATATTCTACGGTTCAACATCGACAAAGTCTCTTGGAAATCCTTTTCGGACTCATTCCAAGCCCAACAGGTTTGTGAACCAATATGCGACGCGTTCGCAACAGGTCTTTTGACCCACCTTACTCACCCCACGGCTCATTATGAAACATCAAGGCAACACCTTCTTGTCCCATAATAAAGATAAAATCTGAATCTTCCGAAAAGTTTGCTGGGGATAAACCCTTGGACTGTTGAGTCTGATCAAGGAGAGGGTGCCACCGTCAATGGAACTGGTAGAGGTTCTTAGCAGAATCCAGGAAAGGATCTTTGACTCAAGACAGCGAAGGCCATTCTTTGCGGTGATAGCTCTGGTTTTATGGATGCTGATTGTGCTCCCGGCTTGCAGTCCCAATGGAGAAAAGCTTTTTGCTGATGACTGCGAGCAAGAAAACGCAAATTGTAAAGATCCTCAACTGATTTTGAACACTCTAGGCGCTCAATCTGATATCACCAACACTCCTGTTGCTTCCGGCGATTCCATTGCAGGCGTCATGTTAAAACCTGTGCGGAAGGGCGAGACCAGTTCCGTACAATTCACCATCCGCAACACAAGTCTTGTTCCTTTACGTTCTTTTACATTGCGTTCTGAGCCGGGCGGACTTTCAACGAATACCTCTGCAACCGATGACTGCTCTGCAAAAATTTTGCTTCTCTACAATCAGACTTGTTCAGTTACTTTAGATTTTGCTCCTGGCGAAGTTGTCCCTGATCAAGCTCTGTATTTTGAGTTTCTTTCGCTATTGGGAGCTCCAATCACATTTTCGACCAGCTTGGGCGGATCAACAATTATGGCAGAGTTTGGGATATCAGAGGCAACGGCCTTTTCTGACCAGGAGGTTGTTTTTGATCCTACTAACACCAACGGACCCTTTTATGAACGTGAATTTACAGTAATCAATGAAGGAAGCGCAGACGCTATCTCAGCGATGGACTTTTATCTCTCCGGCTCTCATTCAGATGAATACTCAATTATTACTGGTGGCGTCGATGCTTGTGCCCAGGGTCAGACTCTCGCTGCTAACGGTGGAAGCTGCACCCTTCGCGTGCGATTTAAGCCTACCTCCGAAGGTCTCAAAAGTGCCCATCTGATACTTACAGGAGCGGGAGGATATGCACGAGCCTATGAACTTGACGGGAAAGCCATTTCATTACAACCGTCAGTGGAGTACGTTGACTTTGGCAGTCACTCACTCAGTGATGGACCCATTGATAAAATTGTGTATGTTTCACATCCTGGATCTGGTACCTCGCCGGCTGCGCAAAATTGTACCTACAGCGTAAGTGGTAATCACTTTAGTCTTTACGACAACACCTGCTCTGCCTCTGTTGAGGCGGGAAGTACCTGCGCTTTAACCATACGTTTGACTCCGCAATCGGTATCAACTTGGCATCATGGGACTTTAGAGGTGAACTGTGATGAGCGAGGCGAAGATTGGACTTTGGAACTCACAGGTCAATCTGTAGTTTCTCACCTGACCGTGGATGCCACTGCGTTGGACTTTGGCGAGGTGTTGGTCGGTAGCACATCTACTGCCTCCTTAAACCTCACAAATTCCAGTCCAACCACAGCGAACAATCTGCAGACTCAATTAGATGAAATCACCGGAGAGGGATTGTCGATAACCTCTTCGACATGCTCGCAAAATATTGGAAGCAACGAGACTTGTGCAATCCAGATCACCTTCTCTCCTTTATCCAATCAAACCACAACTGCTGCTTTCAACGCTATTACCGATGAAATGCGAATTGAAAATCCAACCTTCATTCGAGCGCAACCAATATCTGTTGTCGCAAGCGAAACCACCTATGACTTCGGCTCACTTATGTCCGGGTCAGACCGCGTTGGCCCCACACTCAGATTTATCAACCCCTCGGAAAGTCAAACCGCCGCTGGGTGCACGCTAGATACTTCTTTACTAGAGGATCAAGGTTTCAGCTTAGATGAGGGATCGACTTGTACAGCGACAACAGAATTAGCACCTGGTCAAAGTTGCTCGATTGAACCTCGTTTTACCTCTTCGGATCGAGCGAATTCGCGCTTGGCAAATCTCACCTTTGCTTGCTCGGTAGGCGGAACTGCCTCCATCAATTTAAAAGCTGAGGTCATTGATGACCTGCGCTTATTGGTTAGAGCTCCCTCGACCCTAGAATTTCTAGATCGTCTAGTCGGGATCTCGGTTACCGATTCCATCATTGTGGCAAACGCCTCGCTCAGTCAAAATATCACTGATTTATCAGTATCAGCCCCTGGAATTGAACAGCCTTGGTCAAATTCGTCTGCCGGCGCCCAGGATTGCTCCAATTTCACTCAGCTGAACTCAGGACAAAAATGCGAAATTCAATTCACCTATGCTCCACTCGCCACCTATGAATCAGAACAAACTGGTTCAACCAATGGCTCCGTCAGCATCCAAGCTGAGAGCGGAAATGTGGGTCCAACTGACTCCTCTTACTCAGGTTCTGCCACAAAAATCATAGCATCAACTACCACCTATAATTTTGGCATTGTGCCTAGCGGAGAAGTTGCAGATTCAACCATTATTGTAGTTCAAAACCCCTCTTCAGTCGATGAGGCCGCAGGCTGTGCTCTAGAAACCAGCACAGAGTTCACAACTCAATGGACAACTTGCGAAGCAACTCTAGGTCCGCGCAAAAACTGTTACTTTCGAGTGCGATTGCTTGCGCAGGCTAATTCAGTCAATTTGACTGGCTACGCCCGAGTGTCTTGCGCCGTGGGAGGACGAGCAAAGGTAAACCTGTCCGCGGCAGTAAAACGTCCTCCGACCTTACAGTGGTCTGGCCCTAACGATTTTGGAGATGTCGACCTTGGATCCAGCGTTTCTGCAAATTTAACTCTGACTCATATCGGCGATCCTCTTGATGCCCCAACAAGCAACTTGAATATAGCTCTAACCGATATTTTGCCCTCAGGATTTAGTCTCGCTCAACCCAACGATTGCCCAGCTATTTTAAACCAAGGTCAAAGTTGCACGGTTCCAGTCACTTTTACACCTATCACAGCCGGAGTAGCGTCAGATACCCTTCGCGCCAATGACCCGGGAGAAACAGAAGATTTGCTTCTTTCAGGCAGAGGCATAGACACAAGCACGAGAGCAGTCCCATCAGTCACGTCTGTAAACTTGAACGGCCGCTTGATTGGTGTTTCGGCATATGATGATATTTCAATTACCAATTCATCAGCAGCTGGGGACACGGCTGGACTTACTATTACTAATCCCTCCAGTGGAGCACCGTGGAGCTTAGGAACTAGCCCTTCTCCCTGCGGAGGAACTCTCTTAAATGGAGCAAGTTGCCAAACACGTCTCGTCTATACTCCCACTGTCACGGGTACCTCATCAGGAACATTGACCATTTCAGCTTCCAACATGAGTCCATCGCAGATCATTAATTACGCTGGAACGGCAGTAAAAATTGGAGCTTCGCAAGCTAGCCTTGATTTTGGAGTTGTTGATCTCAACTTGGACTCAGTACATCCAACAACCATTATTTTTTCAAATCCATCAAGCATAGATACGGCGAGTGGGTGCAGTCTCAATATCGGATCGAACTATGAAGCGGTGGCGTCTGATTGTGGCTCTACTATCGCTCCCGGAGGCTCATGCTCGACAGGAGTAAAGCTACAAGCACAGAGCACCCCTGGAACCGTAAGTTCACAAATGATTATGTCATGCTCGGTTGGTGGCTCCATAGCCGTAAATCTTTTGGCCGAGGTCAGAGATATTCCAAATCTTGTTCTGAGCGCGAATACCAATACAGATTTTGGCGATGTCGATACTGAAGGTGACACCAGTATTCGGGTTTTTACCTTAACAAATTACGAAACCTCACCCGTCAGTTTAACCGATATTGGGGTGAGACCATCATCTGTAGGCTTTTCCATACAGCCCAGCGGCACAACTTGCTCCGCCAGTACCACTCTCGCGGCTACGGGCAACCTTGGAAGCAGCTGCACTTTGTCTGTAATTTTTGATCCCGATGTGGTTGGCGAAGCCAGTGCAAACCTCTATGCCTCCGTCAACTCGCCATCACCTTATGATTATGAATTATCAATAACCGGCAACGGAACCACCGTCCAACTTATTGCTGACATTGAACAGATAGACTTCTCTCCAAGAGAAGTCGGTCAATCTGGCTCGGAAATCCAAACCGTAACCATTACCAATGCCGGCACGAGAATGGCAAATTTATCCTATTCAACTCTCTCCGCTCCATTTTCAAGCTTGTCTTCTTGCGGTGCCGTCTTGATGGGCGGAGCCAGCTGCACAATTGACTTCTCGATTAGCGCTCACTCGTCAGCGGCGGTTCACTCTTCGACGTTCACAGTGACCGACACTTACGCAGGTCTGACAAAAGATGTGTCAATTCAGCTCAATGGCGAAACCAAAGCCGCCCCGCTGATGCGGATCGCCGACAATATCGGAAACTCGGCCAGTGCCAGTCTTGCTCTTTCAGATGTGACAGGCTCGGTAACCAGCGACCGCGCTATATTCGATTTGAATCCGGCCTATCGAGAAGTAACTTACGAAATCTCAAATACGGCAGTCTCGAGTTCAAATCTCATAATTCAATCGATCTCCCTTAATCAAAAATCCTCAGGGGGAGGCACAGCAGGAACGATGTCTCTGCTCGACGACACGTGCACAGGAGCAACCTTAACCAACATTACACCTTGCACTTTTAAAGTCAGGTACACGCCCACTTCAAATAGTGAAGAGTCACATTTTGAACTCAGCGCTTTGGCACTCAGTGAAATTAGCGGTGAGTCACATTCGGTTGAAGTCATCACCATCACAGGCCGCTCGCGTAGGGGAGCCGTCCTAACTTCCACCGCTACCACTTATCAATTCAATCCCATTCTTGTCTCAACAACAGCCAATTCAACTGTCATCAAGCTTAGTAATGACAGTGATCAAGATGCCACAAGCCTATCTTATAGCTTTAATGGGACTGATTCTGCAAACTTCACAAAGCACGCCTCATCTACATGTGGCTCTTCATTGGCCTCGGGAGCCGAATGCGACCTGGTGATTCAGTTTTCACCGGGAACTCCAACCACTACCTTTTCAGCCAGTTTGGATATTTCTGGCGCAGAATCTAGCGCAAATCTATCGATCAACTTGAAAGCCGCCAGCTATCGCAATGACGTAGTTGGCTCCAATCATGAAGGGCATGTTGCCGATATAACTGCTGATAGTACTCGTCTCTATATGGTGTCTCGACGGCGCGACACCGTAAATAACACAAACAATTTTCGACCGCTACTCACCTTATGCTCCCGCAGTCCAGATGGAGTCGTAGATATGAATGACTGCACTCAGACAGACATAGCCAAGGATTTCTTCTCTGCAGCTGAAAACTCCAATTTTGCTGGTTCTGAAAATAGCTCACCACCCAGAATAGCTATTTGGGAAGACAAAATTTTTCTCGCTGTACAAAACAAAGATGAGCTTTTAGGTGGCGACAGTACGGGCGGAACTTCTACAGTTGTTGTTTGTCTCAAACCAACTACAGGCAATTCAATTCTAGACTGTAATTACTTAGTCGTGAATAACACACTCAAATCTGGGCAGGCGCCAAGCTTGGTTGTAACCGCTAACAAAATTGTTTTGGCTAATATGGGGGAAAATAAAAACCTAATTGTCACAGCCTGCGAGTACGATGTCAGTCAAGCAACCGCAGCGGGAACGACATCTTCTATTGATTGCGACAGTATTGATTTTGCGGATAGCATTCGTTTCTCAACGAGCAATATCGATGAAGGATGGAACCCATCGCTAGCGTTTGACGGCGACCGCTTTGTTGTTGCCACGACTCATAAAATTACAAATGCAGAAGGAGTTGGCGAGTCTTATCTGCGCATCAATGCATGCAATCTCACCTACGAAAGCGGCTTTCATACCTTTAATAATTGTACTAGTGAATTCGCCGATGTCGATCCCGATAATAACCAGGAAGGCCGCTACCCCGCTCTTGTTATGTCAGGATCAAAACTATATATCGCCCACCAACTGAACGAGTCACAAGATCAAGCTTATTTGCGTCTTTCATCGTGCGATATTTCTTCATCAAATACGATCAATGCACCTTGCGATGTACAAACTGTTTCAACAAATATCGCCAGTGGGATCACTCCGAAAATCTCTGCTTCCAACAATAATCTTTGGATTTCATCCACCGTCATTCATGACCTGATTGCCGACCCCGAGAGAGCAGCAATTGAGGTTCACAGATGTGAGTTGCCGATTGGCCCAACCACATGCAGCTCTACACCAGCTTATGTTAGACAAGCCCAGCCGGAGGGGCCACTCGTCATCTTCTCTTGGTCGCATTTTTTAGATGCCGCGAACAGGATTCTCATAGCGCCTTTTTCAGCAACCGGAACCACTTATACTCGCAGAAAAGGACTTTTTCAGGTTGGTCTTTGGCCAGAGCCATAACCACAGAGATGTAGTTTTATTTGACAGTGACGCTACCATTGCCTAACACAGCTCGATCAAAGCCGATTCCAGAAACAGAAAGTGTCGCGCGAACGTAAAGGTAATCTCCAGTAAGGTCAGCAAGTGCCCGAACCGCCGTTTGGCTTAAATTGCTGTACGAATATGACGGCGTATTGCTATCGTTGCCAACGCCAATTTCATAAGTGATCGTACCCGCCGTACCGCCAGAGGGATTCTCAGAAAACGAGAATGTAGACATTATCCAGTTCACTTTACCATTTCCATTGACGATCCAACTCACTGACCCTAGCGATGCGTGCGTATCGGCGGTGACGGTAAAAATGCTCTTACGATAACTTACAACGGGATCATCCGTATAGGTCGTGCCATCATTACTACTCTGTTTGTAACTAGGAAAGCCAGAGCAACTATTTGTTGAATTGGATGTTGCCCAAGCAAAATTATCAATTCCACTGACCGCTCCTTGCGGCCTCATCGTGATCGCATATTGCCCGGGGCTTGCTTCATAGGGTGACGCCAAGGTGAAGGTCACAACGTTGGGAGAATCCGGGTCACTTATGACCGAAGATATCGATTGATCAACTGCTGCCGCCAGTGGACTTCCGCTCGGCAGATCTCCGCTTGCCGCATAAAACTGTAATCGCATGGCAGAACTTGGATCGCCATTCTTATCCAGTAATAAGGAGAAACTCTGTATGCGCATAAACGTAGGTGCCGTAAAGGCGTTAGCATGCACCTTAGTACTGCCCGCAACTGAGGAATTGATACGAAAAGGGTATGTGCTGCTAGCTGCGCTAGAGGCGCCATCGGATCCTGTAACCTCACACCCCATCGTGGCTGTACCTACAGCTTTTGAGCGCAATAAGCCTCCAGATAAAACGACTTTTGAGGAATCCTCAATGGTGGCATCAGATGCAGCAATGCTCACAGCAGCTCCATTGTCACGAAGGTCGATCGCCAAATCCCCGCAAGAGGCACTCAAAATGAGACCCGTGGCCAGAGCAAAACCAAGAGTGAGGTTCAATTTTGGGCGATTTATGCTGTGGTCAAAATTCAAAAGCCACTCCTGTTCCAATTGCGTATTCTGACCCCGAGGCGGCGGAAATCGTGGAGACAGTGTAATTTTCAAATTCATAAGTTCTTGCTGGATGGTTCAAAAAGGTGAGCACAATGGGCATACGTAACCTCGCCGAAGAAAAAATATCCACAGCGACTCCAGCTCCGATATGAGAATATTGCTTTTTCTTCAATCCAAGATCTGGAGATCCAGCCCAGACGGACGACTCAATTCCGTAAATAAGATGAAAATTCAATCTTCGATAGCGGAAACCTGCAGTCACTTGTGTGCGCTGAAAGGAGATCTTGTACTTGCCCTCCGTGGCAGAGTTTAACAAAAAAGAACGAAGATTAGCTGGCATCGTTGCAAAATATTGCACACCCATCGTCAAAATTGACCAATTTCTCTGTCCAGCAATGGCGTAGTACCCTTGCCCAATTGAATCAAAATTAGCTCCAGATGGAATCACGAAGGCCTGGGTTGAATGCCCTCCGTGAACCGTAAGACGAAAGCCCTGGCCGGCAGCCCCTTTCTTAGCTTTTGACTTGGACTTAGACTTCGGTTTTGCCTCTGCTTGGAGAGCCAACGAGCCTGTTAAAACAAAAATAAGTCCAACTAACCAGGCCTTCACGAATGCCTCCCCCTTCATTATAATAACCCTATGAAAAATAGGTCAACTCGGCTGGACTTTAAGACTCTATCTTATTTACGATATACATTTTTTATTTTGTTTACTTTAGCGATCACTCCCTCTCTAACGATCGCGCAAGAACAAACTGAACCCGTAGATAAGCAGATAGATGAACAACCTCAGGTTTCTGATACAGAGAATGATCCTGCTCCCGAGGCACGATGGACATTATGGGCCGGTTACGGCAGAGGCTTTCCACAGAATGAAGTGAGTCAACCATCACATATTGATTTGGGCTACAGTGTTCCCTATGGAACTCGCTTGGAAACCGGTTTTTGGTTTACCCGCAGCCAAGCCAACGTCACTGATGATGTTGTTTTTCAGACCACCGGAAACAGGGAAAACAGAGAGTATATTTTGACTTCAATGGCTGGCGGATTGCGTTTGCAACTGCGCCTTCTGCAAAGAGTTTTTATTTTTGGCAATGTGGGGCTTTCACGTACAACTTCGGAACTCACTCGTGTGACCACGACAGCTCCCGTTCCATCAACATTGAGTCCTACTCGCCTTGAAGGAGAAGTTTGGGCCATGGCATATAGAGTCGGCCTTAACTATGAGTACACCTATTCACGCTTTGGCCTGGGCGGTTTCCTCGCCTACAATTCTACGTCCTCCAAGCAAGAGGCAGAAATCAAGGATCTTGTCTTAGGGGCTTACTTGAAGCTTTACTGGTATCCCTCTAAAATTGAAAACGGCGTCACCAAGGTCAATTGAATATCTAAATTCCAAAGCGCTCTTGGAACTTGTTAACGATTTGCTCCAGACTTCCATTTTCGTCCCAAATCCAGTGGGCATGCTGGCGAGTAGGCTCAACAAAAATGTCATGCATGGGCTTTACTTGAGTAAGAAATTGAGTCTTTACTCCCTCGGCACTACGACCGCGTTCATTGACATCTCGAGCCAGGCGACGAGCGTACCTAACACTCTCATCTGTATGACAGAATACTCGTTCATCAAATAGATCCCGAACTGGCTCGGAATGAAAAATAAGAATTCCATCAACGATAATTAATGGTCGCGGCTCAACGATCAAAGTTTGGACGGCTCTTTTATGAGTCACAAAGTCATAAATTGGCACAGACACTCGCCGTCCCGACTTTAGTTCAGCCATGCATTGAGCTAAGCGGTCAAAATCAAGAGCATTGGGGTGATCGAAATTAACAGCCCCACCATCAAAATCAAAGCGATGCGATTGATCTAAATAAAAATTATCCTGAAACAGAATGTCGCAAAGCTCTTCTCCTAGGGCATCCTTAATAGCGGAGGCCAAATAAGTCTTTCCCGAGCCACTGCCCCCGGAAATGCCGAGCAAGAATGGCTCACTTGGTTTGGTAGAGTCGATCACCAGCATCTCCTAGACCTGGAACTAGATAACCTTCGTCATTGATTTCATTTTCAATACTTAACGTCAGAATTTTAACATCGGGATGCAAATTTTCTAATCTCTCTACGGCTATTTTACTTATGAGAATAGTAAGTACTTTAATCTGATCCACTTCATAACTTTTTAACCGATCAATTGCCGCAATCATCGTGTCGGCAGTGGAGACAAGAGGGTCACAAAGGATTGCCATCTTACCCTTAATGTCCGTCGGCATTTTAAAATAATACTCAACTGTATTGTGAATAAATTTATCTCGGTAGATACCTATAAACCCCGCTGCCGCAAAAGGAATCATCGACAGGACGGGGTCTAACATTCCATTTCCTGCCCGCATGATCGAAACAACCACGGGTCCATTTTGAATGCGCTCAACCTCAGCTTTACTGATTGGAGTTTCTACCTCTAAGCGCCGCATATCACTCCAATCGCGCATAACTTCGTGAGCCAAGATTCGACTAATCTCCCTCATCAACTCTCGGAACTCAGCAGAACTTGTAGTTTTATCTCGCAGGTAACCTAGCTTATGCTTTAACAAAGGATGATCGAGAATCGTAATGTTTGAATTCAAACTACCCCCTATCTAAAATACCGTTCCGTCACTGCGCACCTTGATTGGGGAAACTCCACCGGGACGTCGATCTCGAGCCAAGAAACGCCCAGCCCACCATGTGCCACCTTCTAAAACCTTCGCCAAAGGAAAAGAGCTCGCTGTTTGTCCCAATTCCTTTTGAATTTCAGTTCCTACACGATCTAACAAATAAACGGTCATCGCTCGCCATTCAATAACTAGATCTGAACCAACTTGCCATTCAATCTCAAATTTTTCTGAATCGCGAAGGGTTATCAATTCCGAATCAATAAACAAACCACCATTGCGATACTCGGCAAGCCCCGTTAAATCCTCAATGCCAAAGACTTCAATGCCGGCACTGGTAATAGGTTCGATGAGCGAGTACGTCAACCACTGAGAGAGCTTATGAAATGGAATTATAGAATTGAATTCTCCTTGGCCTTTGAGCTGCGAATGTACCCAAACATCGCCCAGGCTTCTACCGTTTGCGCGCACTCGACCAGGCCAGATTTCTCCAAAGCCTTCAAGCACGGCTCTCAAAATGCCGGAGGCTGGGATTCGCTCACCGTAGGTTTCGACCAGGAAGTCCAAAATGTTTCCCGGGCGCCCATCTCTAAACATGGTACGACGGCCCAGAACTTGCCCCAGCCTATTGAGGAGCTCAACGCGCCCCTCAATGCCGACCAATTGATTTTGGTCAGAAACCTGAAAGGCCGAATTAAAGTCGGCCACTGAAATGCGCTTAAGGCCTTCCGCTTCGACGCGCAAGGCTTGTGCTTCTGAACTCATGATTTTCGACATAAACATATGAAAACTGGCAACACCAAGTCCCTCAGAACGGGAAAATGACTGTCCGGAGGAAACTTCCTGATAACTCCAATCTTGTCCAGCACCGGCGTCTAAAAGCACAGAAGTAACTACTAAATCAATTTGCACGCGCGCTTGCTCCATTTTGTCCAGAGAAGAGACTGCGCTCAGCAATTGTGCCTTACGATCAATGCCACCAGCCTGAAAGTGGCCCCACCGAGAGTGAAAGGGAATTTCCAAATTTGGATAATTGTGGCGAATGACCTGCATCACATAGTCAACGGTGGCCTTCAATTTACTAGGATTATAGACGAAAAAACCATTCCCTTTAACCGTCCTCTCAAAAATTAAAGAGGCACGTTCGCGAATCGCCTTAGGCGATAAAATAAACTGTATTTCTGCTTCTGTTAACTGCATGTCATTCATCAATGCCACGACCTTTGACTTTTTTTAGCTGGCTTAGGTTTTTGGTTGGCGCATGGCTAAAATATCCAGCTGCTTTTTTGGCTTCGATTTCTACCTTAGCGTCTTGAGGGATCAGTTCATCAGGAATAGAAATTCGACGAGCAACCTCAATCCCACTATTCACAATCGCCTCATATTTCATATTGCTCATCGAATGTAGATTATGAATTTTTTTGATCCCAAAAAAGTGTAGGCAATCGGGCATAAATTCTTGGAAACGTGCATCCTCAGTACCCGCGACACATTCGGTTCTTTGAAAATATGTCGCAGCCGTATCGCCACCGTCTTGACGTTTACGCGCATTATAGACAAGAAATTTAGTGACTTCACCAAGAGCACGGCCTTCTTTTCTGTAGTAGACAATAATTCCTACACCGCCTCTTTGAGCCGTCCGCGCGGCATCTTCGATACCAAACATCAGATAAGGCCGGCACGTACAAATGTCAGATCCGAAAACGTCAGATCCATTGCATTCATCATGCACTCGGCAGGTCAGCTCAATATCAGGTTTCGATAAAAGACCTGCATCTCCAAAAATATAAGCGGTAGTGCTTCCGATCGGAGGTAGCCAAACTTTCAGATCAGGACGAGTGATAAATTCGGGGTACATACCACCCGTCTCTTGAAAAATTATGCGTCTCAGATCTCCTTCATCGATATTCATTCTTTGAGCAATTCCTGGCAAATACCAGACCGGGTCAATAGCTACTTTGGTCACTTTTACGTCAAAATTTTCTTTGACTACTTGGCCGTCGACACGCAAGCGGCCAGTCTCGATCGCGTCGGTGATTTCGCTAATTTTGAGATGCGCCTGAGTTACAGCAATCGTTGGGCGAATGTCTATACCTCTGTCAAAAAGCTCCTGGAAGTGCATTTGTGGATCTAGCCCCCACGGATCCAAAGACACAATTTTAGAGGGATCACTCCATTGGCTAAACGGCCCAATTTTTACAGGAGATTGCGTATTACTGAGATCTGGTCGGTGCTGTGAGCGAAACTTACCACTGGCAATAGAAAGTGCACGGTAGACAGAATAGGAACCACTATGTGTTCCAATGGAGTTGCGATACTTCGAATTCGTTGTTGAAGCGACAACGGGTCCTCGCTCCATGGGATTTTTAGCTCCCCATTGAATCGGAATAGTTTCACGGAATTTTAAATTTCGATGCGTTGCCAAAATGACATGATTTGACCTCTTATTTTTTTCTATCATTCACAAATTCCTCAAGACATCCAATTGGAGTCGGTCTGATTTTCCCATTTTGCGGTTATCTTTTTTGTGTCCGACCAAAAATTGAGGCTTTGGTGTCCCGTGATATCGCCATAGCCATACTTAGAAGCGTGGACTCCACCGAATGAGAATGGCTCGCGTGGCACAGGTACTCCCACATTGATTCCAACCATTCCCGAAATGGCTTGACGTGCAACTCGATCAGCCAACGCACCGCTCGCTGTAAATACGGAGCAAGCATTGCCATATTCACTAGCCGCTTGAATCTGAAGAGCCTGCGAGACATCTCTGCACCGAATAATACTGAGAATAGGTCCAAAAAGCTCGACGGTCGCGGGCTCACTACCCGGCTGGATATTGTCAAGTATGGTGGGCCCCAACCAATTCCCATTCTCCATACCTTTGGGAGGCTTTGCATTTCGTCCATCTAATAGAACTTTCGCTCCGCCTTTTTCAGCCCTCGCAATGGCGCCGGTTAAAAATTCAACTTGTTTTTTTGTGATAAGAGCCCCCATATCTGTACCAAGCTCAAGCGAACTCGCGCGCTTGAGAACTCGTTCAATATGGGAATCAACATTTCCTACAGCGAGAAGAACTGAAGCCGCCATACAGCGCTGCCCAGCACAACCCGTAAATGAATCACTGATGCCTGGACCACTAATTTCGGGATCAGCATCAGGAAGTAATATGATGTGATTTTTTGCTCCCCCAAGAGCTAGGACGCGTTTACCAAGCAAACTGCCGCGACTATATACAAGTCTTGCCACTTTACTGGAGCCAACAAAACCAACAGCTTTTATTTTAGAATGATCAATAATTGCATCCACTGTCTCACTTCCACCATGTAGGACAGTAAAAACTCCTGGCGGTAGGCCAGCTTCCTTCAAAGCTTCTACAATTTTCACCGAAGTTAGCGGGGTTTTTTCAGATGGCTTCCATACGTATGCATTACCCAAGGCTAAAGCGATGGGAATCGTCCACATCGGCACCATTGCTGGGAAGTTAAAGGGTGTTATATTGGCAATTACTCCCAGGGGTTCACGTCGGTATTCGCAAGACACTCCCCTCGAAACCTCAAGCTTGCCGCCGAGGTCTAAGTTTTGAATCGCCAGTGCGAACTCCAAAACTTCTATACCCTTCATGAGACCAGCAAAAGCCTCGTCAAAGGTTTTACCACTCTCCGAGCTCTTCAAGTGGGAAATGTCCTCAGCCTGGCGCAAAAGTATATTACGAAAATTAAACAGAATTTTGCTGCGCTCCTTTATAGGTAGCTTTGCCCAATGGATCTGAGCGCGAGCTGCTGACTCAATAGCACTGTCAATCTGAGATAAGCTGGGAACCGAGCATCGTCCTATTTTGCTGCCATCGAAAGGCGAAAATATCTCTCCACTTGTATGCTCACCCTCGACCCATGCACCATCCACAAAACAGTGAGCACTAACAGGCTCTTTTGGAAGAATAGTCCGCATTAAAAGAGTCTCCCTTGCGAGTAAGGAAAGGTTAGGACAAATATGTCGCTTTCGGAAGACCTGACCTTACTACAATGGCACCCACCGGACCTTAGACCTGACTCATCAACCGGCACAGATGTGCCGGCTGATTTTTAAAATAATCTTCGATGACTAATTACGGACTATTTTCTGCCTGGCATTCCCAAAAGAGTTCAGGCCAGCGCACAAGTTCACTGCACGAAATGGAGTTGTCTACCCATCCATTTGAATGCAGGGATCCACTTGATTGTTGAGCATTTTGCTCAGCGTACACCTGGTCAACGCAGCTATAATATTCATTAGAGTTACGAACCAACTGTGCACAATCATTCATAGTCAAAGCCTGAGCCAATGGGCTGGCGGATGCCAGCACAAGCCCCGCTACAGCAAAAGCTTTCTTGAACATGAAGTCACCTCCTTATGACGGAGCTCGTAGTGCGCTCCCTCTGGGCGCGAAGTTAAGCCCGGAGGCCGATAGGCGTAAAGTTTTGACGCCCCAAAACCTAAACAATATTTATGATTATTTTGCACTGTCAGTTGACGCTCAGTGAGCCCTTATTTTGCCTCGTTGATCTCACGTATTCCTAGCTGCGCGGCTTTAAAATTGGGATCCCAATAAAGAGCGTCATTAAAATGGCCGCGCGCCCTTTCTCGCTCACCCATCATTAAGGCCGCGCGCCCCGCGCCAACATGATATTGAGGTGATTTAGGGCTAATCGCCAAAGCGTGCGCGAAGAGCTTTTGCGCCTTCTGTGGATTGTTGATCGTGAGCATCAAATAGCCGGCGTTCGAAAGAGCATTCAAATTATTGGGTTCTAGGTCCAAAACTTTTTGGTAATAAATCGAAGCCAATTCAAGATTTTGATAGGGGCTTAAGTCTGACTGGTGAATAGCACCTAAATTCACCCAGGCCTGAAAATGTTTTGGATTTTCGCGCACTATTTGTTCAAGCAATTGCTTAGCTTCAGACCAACGCCGATCTTCCAAATAGGCCGTAGATAGATTCAAAGAAGCGCGATGATCGCCAGGGTACAGAGATAAAACCTCTTCCCATACTTTTTCTTTCCGACCAAAGACTTCAATTCTCGCCCAACTCAAGACTGAATTAAATATAATGACTAACGATACAAGGATAAGCCCTGCAGAAAATAAGCGCCTCTGCAGTTGAGTGACTAACCCGCCAACAGACAAAGCTACTCCGACTGTTGCCAGGTAAGCCCGTCGTTCAACAAAGAGGTCAGCCGTTGGAAAAAATGAACTGGTGGGTAACAAACTGATTAACCACAGAAGCCATCCGAGAGCTAGAATTCTGAGGAGTCTTTGCGAACGACAATAGGCCCAAACAGAAGCAATCGTCAGCGCAGCTATGGAAATCCACGCCAATAGCCGTATAGAAGGTGAATAGTGACGTGGGAAGATCGCGTGATCCACACAAAAGCCTAAAGGCCAAAAAATTAATTTTAGATATTTAAAAATCATCACGCCTTGGGACGTGAAATAATCCCCGAAGCGATAAACGTCATGGGCTTCAAGATCTCCTAAGCGACCAAATTGCAGAAATCTGGAAACAAGGTACAGTCCCACCAAAATAAATAGAACCATTATTGTCTGTCGCTGCCGCGGATTGCAGATCAGAGCCATCGCGGGTATCACAACTGAACTTTGCTTTGCTCCCAGAGACAGTACAAATAGAGAAGCGATCCCTACCAGCTCTTTACCGCCCAAGGGCTGCGGCGAACTTACTCTGTTTAAAATTAATAGAGCAAACATCGCCGACAAAAGGTCGCTCAACCCGTACATGTAGATTACCGTTCCGGCGTTTAACGGAAAAGAGAGAAAAAGCAGACTGGAAGAAGCCGCAGCTACAAACAAAGAACCCGAACGTAAATGATGCGCCGGCAATTTAGCAACTAGTAGACCGACAAGGAGTGCACATATGGCGTGGATAAAACTGTTTAAAATGTGAAAAGGAACGGTTGATCCGTTCCCAACCTGCCAACATATCCAATATATTAAAAATGTCACAGGTCGCGACGGATCATTACGGGTGTGGGCATGAAGTTCGTTGTAGTTATAAAATAGTGTCTTAATGCTTAAACGAGGAGAGCGAACATCCGGATTGTTTTCAATTTTGTTTACGTCGTCGAGAATAAAGGGATGGTGCCAGCTTTGATAAAACAAGACTACGCTAGCTAAGATCACTATCAACGCCAGTGACCAAACATACGCGGGCTTTAGGCCAGATCTTTGAGGCATACCCGCTTATTATCCATCAATCCCTCTAGCCGCGATACAAGACTCACGGCTTGAAGGGATTAAAACATTTATCTTTTAGGCGCAGCCCAAACGGGAACAGAGATTTGTGGTAGGCCTCCTTCAAGTGACCAGTTCCACTGAGGCGGATCCAGCTGAAGGTCGAGAGTAAGGATGTCTTTTACTACTTTTAAGTCAATCAATCGTATGTCCTTAGCAAACCGTGGGTGGTGGACATAGAGCACCTCAGTACCGACTGCGCTGAGCGCCTCGTTAAGATATTGCGCAGCACTTTTACCAATGGCCGGCGGCTGACTAGAAAGCAGGTAAATCGGCATATCGCTGGGATCTGCATGCGTAGCATGTTCAACGATGGATTCTCTGTTAGGCAAAATTACAATATTTAGAAAGAGTCGCTGTAGACCTAATGTGCTAGCGATTGCAAGGGCTTCTTTAGAAGCCCTTGGCATGCGGCTGATAGCCACCATCTTGGTTATACCCTGACTGCGACGCCGAACAACTTCCTCTAACTTTTTCTGCAAATAATCTTCATCTAAGGGATTCCAATAGTCTGGCAGAGGAATTACTTCCTTCGGCCCGGATTTAATTTTTTTAAGATACTCGGGAAATGGAACCAGCTCTGCTCCCATGGAGCCCGTATAAGCCGTGATCATGCCGGGATCGGTGTATGGTTGCCCAGCCGCATCCATAACTTCCATAAGAGCCAAAGCCGCAATTTTAGCAAGATTCACGTCGTCATCGTAAAAAACTGAATCACCGTAAACATGGTTGCCCACACGCCAGCCAATCTCTCCGGCAACCAATTGACCTTGCGGATTGTAAACACCCACAGAGTAACCTTTGCCAGCTAAGAGATTGCCCAGTGCCGTATTGTAAACGGCTTCGTTACGATATCGATTGTACTCTGGATTTGCCTCTGCTCGCTCAGGCTTACTATCTTCACCTTCTTTTTTTTCAGGACGGTAGGTCCTTTTTTGATCCCTGAGTTTATCAAGCATCAGCTTGTAATCAGTATTGAAACGAATCGTATACCCTTGCTCAACCAATTTTCGAGCCAATTTTTTCAAACGCCTGGCATTGTCTGTTTGCTTCCAAGCGGAATAATCATGTAGCCCATGCTGTTTAAAGGCGACCCAGCCTGATTGAGATATCGAATTATAGCCGCCAGCACCAGGTAAGTGCGCTACCTTGTTATAGGTCATACCTTCCAAGCTAACCCTGCGCAGTAGTCGCTCTGCCGGAATAAGGATGTAGGTGCCATCTGGCTGAACCTCATATGCTCCCCTCTGCATCATCATCAAAATTTTGTCTGGGGGAATTGGCTTAAAGAAAGCCCCTGCGCCTTCTTTATCAAAATCCAACTGAAGTTCAGACTCCTGGCCAATTATGTACAGTCCTGCGACAAGCACGTCTGTATATAGAGTGCCTTTCTTGCGGTGCATTTCATGGGCCTGCTGGCGATGCTTAATAGCTTCTTCGATTGACGGTACAATGTTAAACTTCATACCCCACCAGACCAAACCATATTCAAGAGCAATAAGGTCTGTTTGGGGAGTCTTTGGAATCGCGGATCCCATAAAACCACGCTCGCCCAAGCCGTCTGTGTAGTTGCGTTGATAAGATTGAAAAAAAGCGTGGTAGACCTGTTCTTGCGAACCTGACAGCAACACATCACAGGGATCAAACTCCTGACTGATAGCTGGAACCGCTGCAACCAGTGTGAGAGTTATCAGTAGCGCTCGAATCATGCGCAAAAGCCTCCTTTTTAGGCGAACGGAACGCGCTATCACAGCAACGTAAGTACCCGCAAGCACTGATCTTCTACATTTGTAAAACTTATTCGCCTGGAGAGCCTTTAAATGCGAAAAAGCAGTGATAGCCAAAGCACGGCAACTGCGCGATCATAAATTTTTTTATGGAGGATAATTCAATATGCGCTTGGTATTCACATTCTTGCTTGCCTTCTCAACTGTGGCTTATGCTGCGGACTCTAAAAAGGCGATGAAGGCCGATCCAAAGAAAGGAAAAGAAATGTTTGCAGTGATGGAAACTTCAATGGGGAATATTAAAATCAAGTTATTTGCTGACAAAGCCCCTAAAACCGTTGAGCGCTTTGCCGCTTACGTTGAAGGCACGAAAGAGTGGTTGGACCCCAAAACTAAGAAAAAAGTTAAAAAGCCTTTGTACGATGGAACCGTTTTCCACCGGGTGATTGACGGTTTCATGATTCAAGGTGGCGATCCTGAGGGCACTGGCCGTGGTGGCCCCGGCGAGGAGTTTCCCGATGAATTCAATCCTGACTTAAACCACACAAAAGCTGGCATTTTATCCTCGGCTCACCGCGGTCCCAACACTAACGGCAGCCAATTTTTTATCACCCTGGCGGCCACCCCCTGGCTAGACCAAAAGCATACTGTTTTTGGCGAAGTGGTCGAGGGTATGGACGTTGTCAGCAAAATTGGCAAGACCAAGACCGCAGCTGGCGATAGGCCCGTAACCGACATCATCGTCAAAAAAGTACATATTGAGCGAAATTAGGCCTAGCCTACGGCCCAGACGGCATTCAGATCGCTGGGCTTTTCCCCGATACTATTCTTATGAACAAGGTATTTATTTTCATCCTTGGTCTCTCAGCGGCCATCATCTCAGTCACAGGCGCAGGCTTTTCGATCGCAGGTCTTATGAAGCTGTTTTCGGGCGCGCCTTACGCGGTGATGGTCATGGCAGGGGCCTTGGAGCTAGCTAAGATGGTGTCGGCCAGCTTCCTTCATCGGAACTGGAAACAGCTAAATGTCATCATGCGGTTTTATCTGACTGTAGCGGTTGGAATCCTGATGGCGATCACATCGATGGGTATCTTTGGATATCTATCGTTTGCCTATCAGACCACGTCGATGGAACTCAAAAACACCTTGGTGAAAATTCAATTTTTAGAATCAGAGTCACGTAAAATCCAACGTGAAACTGACCGCCTTCAATCGGTGATTGACAGCATTCCCGCCACCAGAATCACGCGGCGAATGGACACTCAAAAAGAGCTCGAACCTGAGTTTCAAACTTTGCAAAAACAAGCCATTGAAGTGCAAATGAAGTTGCGCAATGAGAATCTGAAAAAGCTTTCATACCAAAGTGAAATTGGGCCAGTGATCTTTGTTGCGGAGCTGTTCGGCGCGAAGACAGACAATGTTGCCACTTGGCTAATTATTCTCTTCGTGATCGTTTTTGATCCCTTGGCAGTATGCCTTGTTTTAGCTACAACCTTTGCCCTTCAACAGCGCGAATTTTTAGATGCGGCCAACCAGGCCGCATCTCCCAAAAAGCAATCTGCCGCTTAATTTAAATTTCCAGGTAGATACGCTCATTTTCCCAACGACTCAAAATCTTATAAATCGCAGGAACTACAAAAAGCGTTAGTAACGTCGAAACAATCGTTCCGCCAATAATTGCCAGCCCCATAGGCGTGCGTGTTTCTTGTCCAAGCGAATTACCGATCACCAAGGGCAAAGCCGCTGCAACCGTCGCAAAGGAAGTCATAAGAATCGGACGCAAGCGGATCGGACAGCCTTCAAGCAAAGCTGTTTGAACATTCATTTTATCGTGATCGCGTTTTTGGTTGGTGAACTCAACCAAAAGGATTGAGTTTTTCTTGGCAATGCCCATCAAAACAATTAGCCCGATAAAACTGAACAAATTGAGGGAGGTTCCCGCAATCCATAATGCAAGTAAGGCTCCCGTAAGACTGAAGGGCAAAGCCATTAAGACTGCAATAGGATGAATAAAAGAGTTAAACTGTATGGCTAAAATCATGTATGCAACGATGATACCCATGAAAAGGGCCGTATACAGGCTTGCGAAGCTCTCTGAAAGCCCTGCAGAGGCTCCTTCCAAGGATACGGAATATCCTTCCGGAAGATGCTTTTTGGCTAACTGCTGGACTCGACGCACCACTTCGGCTTGAGATCCTCCTTTGGCAATCTGTCCAAAAACACCCACAGCACGCTGTCGATTGATGCGTGTTATCGACTGAATCGCTCCAGATTCGCTAATTCGAACCAAATCCCCTAGAGGGACAATGTTTCCGAATTGGTTACGCACTCCAATCTTTCGGATATCTTCACGCCCGAGAATTTCACTCTCTGGGACCTTGACCCGAATATCATATCGGCGCCCTCCGGCCGTGTAACGGCTTTGACGAATGCCCGCTATGGCCGCATTGAGAGTTCGTGCCACTGTATCGACACTAATTCCCCGAGCTGCGAGCTCCTCTCGGATCGGCTCAAGCTGTAACTCGGGAACACCCGTTCTAAAATCCGTGTCCATGTCTTGAGCCAAACCTTCTTTTTCAAGATCAGAAATAATTTGGCCCGCAGTTTCGTTCAAGACTCCCAAGTCTGGCCCCATCAAATTAAAAGATATCGGAAACTGCCTTCCGGTTGTAAGGTTGCGTGCTGAAATATCTCGAAGACTAAAACGCGCGGATTGAATCGGTTTGAGAGCTTGGCGAATTTTTTCCATTACCTCAATATGACTTACCTTTCGTAATTCGCGATCTGTCAAATTGATCGGAATAAACATTGTATTAACGTTCGAAGCACCACCTCCTCCGCCTATATTTATCATATAACCTTGAACCTCAGCGACCGTCTTAAGGGCTTCCTCCACTTGAGCGGCAACCTGTTTAGTTACCTCTAATGAGGCCCCGGGACGCAGCTGCCCCGTCATAAGGATAAAATTATGGTCTTGGGCCGGAATAAACTCCTGGCGAACCTTACTAAAAAGTAACAATGAAACTGCAAAAATACCCAAGGCAGAAAATACGACTTTGTACGAATGTTGTAAAATTACATTCAGTATAGCCTTGTAAGATTGAGCCAAAGAATGAAATATTCCTTCGAGCAGAATCTCAAAGCGCGAATGTTTTTGCGTGGCGCTCATCAAGGCTGCCGCTCGCATGGGAGTAATCGTTACCGCCTCAAGCAAAGACAATAAAACTGCTGCCGACATGGCAATGCCAAATTGAAAGAAAAACTTTCCAGTTATACCGCTCATAAAAACGACAGGCGCAAAAACCGCAACTACGGCTAGCGTTGAGGCGACTGCCGCCGGCAAAATTTCTATTGACCCATCGTATGCGGCCTTGACCCGATCTTTACCCATACGCGAGTGGCGTACGATATTTTCAAGAAGCATAATGGCATCATCAACAACAATAGAAATAGCTAAAGTTAAAGCCAACAATGTAAAGAGATTCAGCGTGAAATTAGAGAGGTAAAGAATCAAGAATGTGCCAATTATCGAGGTTGGAATACTGAATAAAATATTAACAGCAGCCTGCCAGCTGCCCAAAAATAGAAAGCACACAAGCAGAGTAACAATGGCAGCCACAATTAATTTTTCAATAGTTGTATTGACTACAGCTCGAGTGGGCTCAGTAAAGTTCACGCGTATGCCTAACCCATAGCCTTCTGGAAGCGCGCTTTGCAATTGACTGATTTTTGTTTTCACGGCTTCGGCAAGTTTGACTTCGTTGGCGCCTCGCTGCTTACGAATTGCAATCGAGATAGCAGGTTTACCGTCTACCCACGCGACTCGGCGAATATCCGACAGCCCGTCTTCAACATCAGCCACATCACCAATGCGATAAACTGCATCTTGTATAGTTGAACCACCCCGACGGAGAATTCTGATTTTTTTTAAATCTTCAACGGTATAAGCTTCGCCAAGCCAACGAACTCTTAGCTCGCGATCTTTCTCTACATATTGGCCAGCGGCGGCCTCGACGTGTTGTGTAGTGATCGCATCTAGCACATCCACAATAGTCAAATCTGCTTTCTTAAGACGATCAAGATGCGGCCAGACCCGAAGATTGCGGGTTGAAAAACCCGTAATACCGACTTCACCTATATTGGGCAAAAAACGCAATTGATCGAGCAGAAAGGTGTCAGCAAAAATAATCATGTCTCGAAGGGGTCTATCCGAAGTCAAACTGACATACATAATCGGCTCTTCTTCGGGGTTAGTCTTGCGGATCACCGGTGGATCAACGCCCAATGGAAATCGAATCTGGCTTACGGCCGTTTGAACTTCTTGCAAGGCCACGTCCACATTGCGGTCAATATCAAATTCGAGGCGAACAGAACCGACTCCCTGCCGCACCGACGACCGCATTTCTTTGATGCCCTCGATTGAAAGCAACCGAGCCTCAATTTGGTCAATCAGCTCGGACTCAACAATCTCAGGAGCAGCTCCCTCATACGAAACTGAAACATCAACTATCGGAAAATCAACATCTGGAAGCTGACTAACTCCCATTCGACTCAAAGCCACTGCACCAAAGACAATTAGGGCTGACATAAGAATCCAAGCAAACACAGGGCGCTTAAGAGATAATGCTATTAAATTCATGTTATCTCGCGAACAATCTTGCCCGCGCCTCCGTCTTTCGCATCAAACCATATAGAGTCCAAAGAGCAATCTCAGCCTCCGCCGCTTCCTGCTCAAAGGCAATAGATTGAAATGCGGTGGATCTACCCTTTCGATAACGCTCTCTCTCAGCAGCCGCTTTTTGCATCTGATTTTCGACCAAAATCTTGGCGTGACGTATACGTGAGGCTAAATCATCAAGCTCGCGCTCCATCTGCTTCCATGCGATTTGTGCGTCATTTTCAAGCGCTTCCTGTTTTTGTTGTGCTCCCTGACTGATGGCGCGAGCGGATTCAACTTTTTGTCTTTCCATATTCAAATCTAAACCAGACTTAAAAACGACTGCTACGCTCGAAAACTCGTGCGATTCATCGGAGTTCTTTCGCACAGCCATGTCAATATTAGGATCAATCGCATTTTTACCGTAAACGAGAGAGAGGTCTAAGGCTGGGCGAATAGATTCACGTGCCTCTTTGGCCCTAAAATCAGCCACCATAGCCGCATTTTCAGCCTCTAATAACTCAAGTCGTCGCGGTTCAGGTAAAACACCCTCAGGCCAATCGACCACAAGTGGCTCAACGGATCTAGCCAATAGCAATTCGTTTGCGTCTGGCTGCCACTCGGATTTTGCCACATATCTCCGGGCCCGGGCTGAAAAAGAATTCACCATTTGTTGCGCACTGGCCGCCTGTAACTGACGTTGACTCAGTAAGGCCTGCGCCTGTAGCAGGTCTGTGCTCTCGGCAGCCGCACGCCTATACCGATCTTTTACCCAGCGTAATATATCCTGTCCTCTTTGGACATTTTTTGCCCTCAACTCCACCTCTCGCAGAGCCAGGGCCCAATCCCAATAAATTTGCTCAAAATCATAATAAATTTGAGCGCGACTACGTAATATTTCAGCGAGCTTCTGTTGCCTTTCAAACCTCTCACGCCCCCAACGAAGGCGTGTCGATTCACCAAACCCATTCTGCCATAGACTTTGGCTTATGCTAAGTTGCCAATCGAAAGTGTTCTGTGTAGCGGGATTAAAGGTTGCTGTTTGAACTCGCTCAATAATCGGCGCAAATTTTATCTCAGTTCCAGTTGAAAATGGCTTGGTCAAAGTCAAAGATAAAGATTCTACCTGCGGCTTAAAAATTTGCGAGTAGGTCTGGCGCGATTCATTGATGCGCTTACCTTCAAGCGAAATTGTTGGTTGCAGGACCACATCACGCGAGCGAAAATCTAACTCCAACGCCCGCAAGGCACTTTCCGTAGATTGGAATTCGGCAGATTTTTCCAAGGCATCTAGAGCTTGACTTAGCTTCTCATAAATCTGCTGTTGCGGAGTTTGCGACCATGCTGAAAACGACAACAAAATCATTAAAAAGCTAAACATAATGGCCAAGATTATAGATTAGCCAAAAGACCAAGGGAAGAGCTTCTATGGATGCTGCGCTATCGACTTGATCAATTTACAGCACTGAGGATACGCAACAGAACCTCTGAGCCATATCTGGGCGATAGCGCAGCTTTGAATCTAGTCGTCTAAAAAATTAAACATTTGCGTCTAATAAGAACGCCGGTAGCGACGAATTATGTATTCCTCACGTTGATATTTTTCTTCGATATAGTCAAAAGATCGGTCATTATAATAGAGCCGACGATTAGGGCACGGATAATCGTAATACTGACCACAACGATGTCTAGGATGCTGAGGTTGATAATAATAATCGCGATAAGCGTTTTCATGTCCTCGGTGAGGATAGTGGGGCGGTGGAAATTGGTGAGAGTCCCAAAACGCTAGTTCAACAACAATTTCCGTCGGCGTCCAGTCACCGACAGCATTTTGAAATTCGACTTTGCCAGTTTCTATGTGCTCACGAACTGTCACCTCTTCTAAGTTTTCTTCAGACCGAATAACAATCACCTCTTCAGCAAACGCTGTTCCCGCCAGCAAAAAAACCAAAAGAGACAAAATAAGCTTCATATTTTTAAAACCTCCATTATGTATAAACTATTATTATCTATAAAACGACTTATGACAATGCAGTGACAAGGCGAGTGTAGAATAGCAAATCAAAATTCCGAAATTTACAAATTATCTGGCCCTTACAGTCATGCTGTTATTGGGCAAGTAAGCGTTCACAATCTTCAATTGAAAGCTTGTGAAAAGGAAAAGATGCCGCCGTAATTTCAACTTGTCGCCAGTTAGATGGCTCTTTGCTTTGCGTGATGATGTATGGC
>JAYQON010000016.1:33934-35234 GCA_038144835.1 Bdellovibrionales bacterium | reverse complement strand
CACCTGACCTGCGCCCCGCTCACACATTGTTCATTTCATCTGACTTTACGTCGTACTCCAGACATACGTTGGACACTCGCAGCCTTGGCTGAAAGACATTGGGGTTCTCAGAAACAAATCGATAAAATTAAAAAACTTCTCCTTTCTCGCAGCAATCTTCTCGTGTGCGGACCTACAGGTTCAGGAAAAACCACTGTTCTAAGTGCATGTTTACTGGCACTGAACGAAGACGAGCGCATTGTAGCTATTGAGGATACTGACGAGCTTCCGCGCCCCAACTCTGCCAGCACGAAATTGCTCACTCGTCCCGAATCTGCACAGCTGTGCGAAGTTTCACTCGCCGAGCTTGTGCGACAGAGCTTGCGTATGCGTCCATCACGTCTTGTGGTGGGTGAAGTGCGCGGGCCAGAGGCCAAAGATTTGCTTTTAGCACTTGCAACGGGTCATAGCGGAAGTATGGGCACTTTGCACGCCTCCGACCCTCGGCAGGCTCTATTGCGGCTGGAAATGCTTGTGCAACTTGGAGCTCCACAATGGCAGCTGCAAGCGGTTCGTCAACTCATTCAGCTGAGTATAGATGCACTCATTATGTGTGATTTGAAAGACGGCCAACGTCGCCTTGCGGGCATTTACCGCTTGGCCGCCTTAGAAAGCGTAGGTTTTTTGCTCGAACCAGTTTAGGCTCGAACGTCTATGAATGATCCGCGCGGAGTGTAGCTGTACGATGATGCCGCCAAATCGATTTCTTGACTGGCCTCTTGGCCCTCTTCTTCAATGGGCGACACTTGAACTTCTGAGGGTGGAGAAAGCTCAACCCTCGGGATCTCGGACGACACGCCCTCATCGGACTGAGATTGGCGCATTCGATCCATGAAGAAACGATCGGCCATATTCTGCACAATCGTCTCATGAGTATTTGCCAGCTTTGCCTCATTCAATTCTTTATGAATGGCTACAGCTCGATCGGCGGTACTCATCATACTGGATTTTAGAGCGGTCGATTCGCCGACGGGGCGCCCGAAACTGGGCGCACCAGGGCGTATTGGAGCCGCACTTTTAAGATCGACCGCCGCAACTCGTGAGTTGCCGCGAACGATGCGACTGATTTTCTCCATAACTTCACCTCCATGTGAAACGGAGAATTGATGAAAGAGATTCCTTCTCTCTCTTTTTTTCATCGGACCTTCTGCGTGAGCGCGATATGGTCCGTTTGTCTTGTTTTGAAACAATCTCGACCTAAGCCAAGGAATGCCAATAAAAGAAAAATTTTTCAAACAACTTGAACAATTGAAATGCTTAT
>JAYQON010000016.1:0-33924 GCA_038144835.1 Bdellovibrionales bacterium | reverse complement strand
CTGCTCTCTTGTTTGTTTTTTTTTCTGCGCAGGTGCGGGGTGACCGATTTTGCGCGGTTTTTTCTTGTTTTCAAACAATCGCGACCGGGGTCGAGGAACGGCCAAAACATAAAATTTTTTCAATCAACAGGCACAAGCGAAAGAACTGCTCAGGTTGGCGGCTTTGGTCCAGGAATTGCGAGCTTTTGGTTAAAGACTAAGAATACGGCCGCCAGGGCCTAAGAACTGAAAGGATTCAGAATGTCTAAGACGAAGATTGTCATGCTTGCTGTTGTTCTTACAGGGGTAGCGGCTTGTGGAAAAGAAAAAGCAGATGAAAAAACCTCACCCCCTCCCGCCAAGATTGAGCCAGTTGTTAAAATCAAGCCTGAAGCTCAAAATGAGCCTCCTCCTGAGGTTCGACGTCAAAGTAAAATGTGGATGCACGCTCTCTCGTGCCCATCCCGTAAAGATTTTTCAGTCGACAAAAAGCGGGTGATCGAGCGACGACAAGTCACGTTGGAGCGTCAAGTTCGCCAAATTGTACGCAAAGACTGTGCAAACAATATTCTCAGCGAACGCCCTGAGGATATTAAAAAACCCGTGGCCGAGATTATTCTAACCCCGAGAGCCTGGCTGGGCTCATTTAAAGGAGCCTCCGTCTATATTTTCAATCGTACCACTTGCAGTGGCCCTCGTTCTGAAATGACCAAAACCTGGCAATCGCTAAAATTCGACAGGACGTCTTTTGATGAGCAAGGCAAACCTGTTTTGCGTTTTTTAGTAAACGCATCACCCACTGAAGAGCAAATGCACGTTGCGAAGCATGCCGAAAACTACATTGATTACGAGTTTGCTGGTTGCGCTGAGGAAGACCTCACAGCCGACGGGTCTTGCTCACGAGCGGTAAGTGTTGAAAAAGGTACTCTAATCTTGAGGGTCAATTACGGTGAACAAACGTTGGACCAACCGCAAGAAGTTGTGGAATGTGAAAGTAGGCCAGAAAAGGTTGAAAATTTAGAGCCTTTCGGCCCCCCCACACCTAAGTCTATACCCCCTGCGCGCAGAACCCAAAAGCGCTAGTCTCAAATAGGCACCAAAAGCAAAGGGAGATGGAGTATCCAAAGGCCCAACCTTTGCTTTCTGGTCATCTTATTGGTACTGAGAACCCTTTTTAAAACTTAGTACCAATTAAATTGCAAAACGGTCATTCACAAGGAGCGCAAAATGCGCAAGACCCTACGAAATTCGGCATTGTTGAGCTTAATCCTTTTATCCCAGGGAGGCGCTCATTTTGCGTTCGCGACCTCCGACTCCATCCACTCGCCGACAGATAGTCATTGCCAAGAAAAACTGACTGAGAAGGTAGTCCTTACCCCGCAACAAGAAAAAATCATCAATCTCCAGTTAATGCGACTGGGTGCCTTTTTAAATAACAATATCTTTGGCTCCATCCAAGGCATCACTCGTATAAATGCACACGAAGGCGTTCTTCATGTTTATGCCACTATAGCCTATAAAAACCGACCCCCTATCTATGCAGTGGCGGTTTTTGATCCTGTAAAAAATAAGGTGATTGAGATGGTTGGACCTAGCCAAGATGGCAAGAAGGTCGAAATTTACGTTCAACGCAGTCAGTCCCGCGATTGAAGCAAAAACTGTCCCACTTCGCTGGTGCTACCAGGCATGTGGGCCAGTTTTTAGTCTTTACCTTTTGCTGTTTCTAAATGCGGCGCCAAGCGAATTCCCAACTCAATAAGTTGCTCGCGCGACACCGAGCTCGGAGCATCTGCCATCAAGTCTGTAGCCTTTGCAGTCTTTGGAAACGCCATAACATCCCGAATCGCATCCGTACCGCATAAAAGCATAACGAGGCGGTCTACTCCCCATGCGATACCACCATGTGGAGGCGTACCATAACTAAGGGCTTCAATAAAAAAGCCAAATTTGTGACGGGTCTCCTCTTCACTCAGTCCAAGCGCTTCGAACATAGCCTTTTGTACCTGTTGGCGAAAAATTCGGATGCTTCCACCGGCAATTTCGTAGCCATTGCACACCAAATCGTAGGCTTTAGCCAATAGAGTCGGGTACTGCTTTTCATCGCGATTCAACATGATTTCAAGCTGCTCATCCTTAGGAGACGTAAAAGGATGATGTCGAGCAGCCCAACGCTTGTTGTCCGCATCGTATTCAAGCAGAGGAAAATCAACGACCCACAAAAATTTGAACTGAGACTCATCAATTAACTTGAACTCTCGCCCAAGCTCATTACGTAGGGCCGAAAGAGCCGCACAGGCAGGATCAAAATCATCGGCCACTATAAATACCGCACCACCAGATTCACCACCCGCTTCGGCATACACTGCTTTCAATGCGTCGGGAGAATAAAATTTGGAAACTGAAGAGTTGAGTGCTCCATTTTCTTCTTTGATCCAGATAAGACCTTTGGCACCCATTTGCTTAGCCAAAGTCGTGAGTTTGTCGATGTAAGAACGAGACAATGTGGAACCATTGGGGACAGCTAGCGCCTTGACAGCGCCTCCTCGCCCGACCACGTCATCGATGACCTTAAAACCATGTCCACCTGCGGTCTTTGTGACATCCTTCAGCTTCAAAGGATTGCGCAGATCGGGTTTGTCAGAGCCGTAAGTATTCATGGCCTCCAAATAGGTCATGCGCGGAACCTCTTTAACTTCACAACCCAAAACCTCTTTCCAAATTAATTTTAAGAGACCTTCGTTGACCGCCATGATTTCTTCTTGGTCGATAAAACTCATCTCAATATCAATTTGGCTAAACTCTGGCTGTCGGTCCGCACGCAAATCCTCATCGCGGAAGCAGCGGGCGATTTGAAAATATTTATCCATACCACCAATCATCAGAAGCTGCTTAAGAGTCTGGGGGCTCTGAGGAAGAGCATAAAAAGTCCCCTGATTCACTCGCGAAGGCACTAAGTAATCGCGTGCTCCTTCGGGCGTGCTTTTATACAAAATGGGAGTTTCAACTTCGACAAAACCTAAATCAGACAGGTATTTGCGCACCAACAGCACAGCCTCGTGTCGAACCATCAAGTGACGCTGAAGTCGTGGACTGCGCAAATCAAGATAACGGTATTTCAGGCGCAAAGATTCAGAGACCTTAGGGTCATCAACAACGAAAGGTGGCGTATTGGCCTCCGAAAGAATCTCGCATTTGAGTGCTTCAACTTCGATTTCTCCCGTGACTAGCTTGGAATTGACCATACCTTCGGGGCGGGCCCGCACTTTACCCTGTATAGCCACAACAAACTCACCGCGCAAATCGTGAGCGGACATTGTTTCTTCGTTGCCGGGATTCAAAACGATTTGCACAATACCAGCCCGATCGCGCATATCGATAAACACCAAACCACCATGGTCACGGCGAGTATCGACCCAACCCATTAACACGACCATCTGACCAATGTGCTCTTTACGTAAACTGCCGCAGGAATGCGTCCTTTTTAAAGTCTTTAAAAATCCCATTTTTTATCCTTATTTACGATCCTCAGCGTACCTTGATTTGTTCGAAAGGCGCCCTCAGCTTCTCACGCTCGCCATGATGAATCAATGAGTAGACAGTCGAATTGTGATGCATTACGCTTTGGCCACTATGCCTTCAGTTAAAATTGAAAAACAATCAAAACTCAGTGCCGACGATAGCTTCCAACGTATTTCTAGCCTTTTAAGCAATGATAAAGATCTGAAAAAGCTAGATCCCAAATATCAAGCTAAATTTGACCAGCAGACCCGCTCTGGGTCCGCTGACGGATCAATGTTTAAGGCCAAAATGAATGTCAAGGACTCCAATCCGGGCTCAACGGTTGAAATCACCGTGGATTTGCCGATGGCCATGTTTCCATTTAAAGGTATGATCGAAAAAACCTTGAGCAAAAAGCTGGAAGAGGCTCTCGCCTAGCAATGCCCGGGCGCAAAAGCGGCCAACCCGCCACCAAAAAAATTAAACGGGCAAAAAAGCAATCCTTGCAGGAATTTAAGCGGGTGGAGGGAGAGATTGTAGATACTTCTCTTTCTGCTCAGGACACAACCCTCCCGCAAGAAGATACCTTCAATCCTACGCAAGACACTGAAAATATTTTGACTGATGCCCCTCTCGAGGCCAATGCCACAACGGTTGCTCTGAATAACGACAAAGCCCTGGCCCCTTCAGATCCAGTGGCTCGCTACATGACTGAAATCAGCCGTTATCCTCTGCTTACTCGTGAACAAGAACGAGAACTGGCCATTCATTATAGAGAAACGGGCGATTCCAAAGCTGCCGAACGACTCGTGACTAGCAATCTCAGATTCGTGGTCAAAATCGCCGCTGAATACACTCGCTTTGGCGCCCGTCTGATAGACCTTGTGCAAGAAGGTAACGTCGGGCTGATGCATGCGGTAAAAGAATTCAATCCATACAAAGATGTACGACTGATCACTTACGCCGTGTGGTGGATCCGCGGCTATATTCAAGAATACTTAATGCGCCAATACTCCATGGTTCGGATAGGAACGACGGCGACACAGAGAAAGCTTTTCTACCAGCTCCAACGCGAACGGGAACGCCTCGAGCGCGAGGGTCTCGAACAAGGTATTGCTCAAATCAGCGGACGTCTGGGGATTCCTGCCGACGAAGTGCAAGAGATGCACGCCAGGGTTGTGGGTCGTGACGTTAGTCTAGACGCACCAGTGAATGAGGATGGATCCACGCGTCTATTAGATCTGCAAAGTGAAGTCGACCCCACCAAATTGGATGAGGAGCTAGGCCATCGTGAGGCCATTCAGCATCTCGTCAGTGCGATCGATCAATTGCGCTCTAGTTTGAATGAACGCGAACTTTTTCTCCTGGACGAACGGCTATTGGCGGACGAACCTTTAACTCTGCAAGAAATTGGCGATAAGTACGGGACTACGCGCGAGGCCGTCCGACAAATGGAATCCCGCCTTCTGCAAAAGATTAAAAAATCGATTACCACCGACGACAATTAAGATGAATAATTGATTCATGTTCTCGGCCAAGACATTATTGCGTTATCCGGCCGTCCTACTGACGACGCTCGTTTTTCTCGTATTTAGTTTAACTCTAAACGCAGGATATTTGCGTTGGGATGATCGCCAACATATTTTTGAAAATCCATGGCTCCTTGCAGGCGACTGGAGTCTTTTCTGGACTCAGCCGTATTATGGCCTCTATGTGCCCTTGATCTATAACCTTTGGGGAATCGTTTATCAAATATCAAGCGAGGCCTGGATTTTTCACCTTTTGAACCTGTGCCTACATAGTATCAACTGTTGGCTGGTTTACCGGTGGTGTTTGCAGTGGAACTCGAAGGCTGTTTCTGGAGCCTTGTTGGCAACCCTTGTCTTTGCGATACACCCATTGCAGACGGAAGCGGTTGCTTGGATTTCGGCAAGTCGGGATCTTCTCGCGACCACCTTTGCATTGAGCAGTATCTTGTTTTTGAGTCCTAATCTCACCTTCACACGAAGCTCACATGCAATTATCGCTCTAACATTTTTTGTGCTTGGCCTACTGTGCAAGCCCACCATCGCGCTCCTTCCTGTGGCGTTAATGATGGCTCAAATGATCTTAAAAACAGACCGCAGCACGAGTGAGAAATTTAAAAGCCTACGGCCCTTTTTCTCCTTCATTGTGTTCGGCTTAGCCTTCGGGATCTTAACGATTCGCATTCAAAGCCTTGATACCGCCGTAAGAGCTCCACAAATCGACTTTATTTCGCGTGTGTTGATTGCATTTGATTCGTTAGGGTTTTATTTACGCAAACTTTTCTTGCCCTGGCCTCTAAGTCCTGAATACGGACGCAATCCTGAAGTTGTTATTGCACAAAAACTATGGCCTCCATCGCTTGCCGCGGTATTAGCCTTTGTCGGATTAATCTGGCTGCTGCGTCCTCAACGCCGGCAAGTTGCAGCAATAGTATGGGCTCTTATTATGCTCTCGCCGACATTGGGACTGCTTGCGTTTCAAGCCCAATTCAATTCAACCGTTGCCGATCGCTATTTTTACCTACCAATGGCTGGAGTAGCGCTGCTTTTGAGCAACACCATAACAATAAATCAATCTCGTCGAGTACTACTTATTATGATCGCCACCTGCGCCTACTCGTACTTATCATTCACTTACGCCCGCATATTTACTTCGGATAAAACTTTCTACACCCACATTTGGCAGCTTGATCCAAATAACTACAATGCGACCGTCAGCCTAGGCGTTGATCATCTGACTGGTGGCCGTTTTTCAGAAGCGGAGTCCTGGCTAGTTAAAGCTCGAGAGTTAAATCCCAAGCAAGCTACTGGTATTAATGCTTTGGCTTCACTTTATTTTTTGACTGGTCGTGGTGACCGTATTTTAGCGGAAATCGAGCCCCTGGTGTCAGATAACGCTTTTATCGATTACAACCTTACAGAGACTCGTCCCGTAGCTGCTTTATACCGAATTCTTGCACTCACCCATCACCAAAAGCTGAACTGGAAACAGGCTCACCGCTACTATTGCATGCACTTAGCAATGGATTCTTCGAAACCAGCCGTGATAAAAGAATTTGAACATTTCTTAATTGAAATGAAAGCCGCCACCGGTGCGTCTCTACAATGCCCGTTTTAGGCTGACTCGAGCTCTTGGTTTTCAAAAAACTGTGCCAACTTGGCTCGCAAGCGAGAAATCGCCTGGGCATGCAATTGCGAAACTCGACTTTCAGTGACTCGCAGAATTCGGCCGATCTCTTTTAAGTTCAAATCTTCGTAGTAGTAAAGAGAAAGAACCAATCTTTGTCTCTCAGGAAGATCTTCAATCGCCTGCGCGACCACTTCTTTGACCGACTTAAGATTCAGCTGAATCAAAGGGTTATTGAGCTTACATCCTTCAAGGATATTTAATATCGATTTTTTATCAACATTACTGAAGGTCGTCGCGTCGTCTATCGACAGCACTGAGATAGGACGAACTTGATTGAGCAGGTCAAAGTATTCATCCATATTCATGCCCAACTTCTGAGCCACTTCCTCTTCACTTGCCGAGCGACCCAATTGAGCCTCGAGCTCGAGCGTCGCACGATCAAGCATTTTGGCTTTATCTCGCACTGACCGCGGCACCCAATCTTGAGCGCGCAACTCATCGAGAATCGCTCCACGAATACGAAATTCCGCGTAAGTTTTGAATTTGTTATCGCGAGTGGGATCGTACTTCTCAATGGCATCCATCAACCCAATAACCCCTGAGGAAATAAGGTCATCAAGTTCAATATTAGATGGCAAACGCACAGCAATTTTTTGAGCGATAAATTTTATCAAAGGGGCATACTCGAGAATGAGCTTGTCCTTCTGCTGAGGAGACATTTTACTTGGCTCTTCCTTATATTTTTTTAATAAGGAATTCATATTGTTGCTGCTATTGTTCGCCATTTTTTCCGCCCTTGATAATCAGATTGTAACATCCTTGTCCGATTAAGCAAAATCGCCGACGTCTAGGCCACGCCAGAAAGCTGGTTCCAAAAAAACTGGATCCCTCCTTTAAGATGACTAAAACGCTCGGAATATTTCAAATTTTCAGCAAGTCCACGAATTGCTAAACTCGAGGGGCAACGGCTCTGGACCTGCGTAACCAGCTGCTGAGAGCGCGTGGCCTGTCTCAAAATGGGATCCGTTGGTACAAACCCACGATAATCCAGACTTACGCATAGGAACCGCGAGGCGACATCGCTTAATTTTTGGAACATTGATCTTCCCTCAATTTCGTCACGAACCATATTCGTGATCACGGAAAAATGAGTTTCGCGATAGCGCTGATTCAAGACTTTAATCAAGGCATAAGCGTCGGTTAGGCTTGCTGGATCAGGGGTCAGCACAACCAAAATCTCCTGCGCCGCTGAATTCATGTAGAGTACATTGTCATCAATTCCTGGAGCCGTGTCGACTAGCATGAAATCGAAATTTTGGTTCAGTAAATTCACTTGCTCCAAAAGCGTTCGCCTCTCAATGACACCCAAACGGGACAGTCCATATAAACCAGATCCACCGGGAATGAGGTGCACGTTTGGGGCCACTTCCAAAAGAATATCTTCGAGTTGACAGTTACTTTCTAAGACATGACTAATGTTTAGACGTGCACGCTGGCCGAACATGATATCCACATTGGCCATACCCAAATCACCATCAAGAATTAATACACGCTGACCTCGTCGGCCGAGCTCGAAGGCCAAGTTACAAACCAGGGTCGATTTTCCCACACCACCCTTCCCAGAAGTGATACTTACAGTGCGGGTTCCGTCAGGTCGCGAGACCGATACGCTAAGGTTGCTACTCATGGATTTTTTCTCTCCTCAACGATTTTGTGAGTTTAAACATTAGGTCAACCACCCGCTCTTTAGTGGCAAACTCATAGTCCTCAGGAACGCGAGGACCAGTGCCGAACGAATGGATAGGAACACGAAAGCGTTCCTGAAAATTCAACATCAAGCCCTGTCGACTCGATTCGTCCAAACGGGTGAATATAACATCATCAAAACCAATCATTTGATAACGGCTAGCAACGTCGATTGTTTCCTCATCGCGAGCCAGAATGGACTGCACAAAGTGCACCTTACGACCGAGATCTTTAGGGGGTAACATGGTCTTGAGCCAATCGGCTTCTGACATCAAACGCAAATTAAAACCAGGACAATCGACAAGAATGTAGTGCGCTTGCGAGAGCTTCTTTTCGGCCACCTGCCACTCACTCGGATGTCGAACAATGGCAAAGGGTACATTGAGTATCTGTGCAAAAATTCTAAGCTGATCGGCAGCACCTAACTTTACCGTGTCTAATGAAATAATCGCGATTCGCTTTTTCTCTTTTAAAACTAGATGAGAAGCCAACTTTACCAGACTTGTGGTTTTGCCCTGACCACTTGATCCCATAAAAACCTGATATCGTCCTTCAAGAGGACTTCGACTAACCTCGACTAAATTCAAGAGTTGTCCAACGGCCCAAGCATCTACCAGAGGACTCTTTTTTAACGTTGCAGGGTCAAGTTCGGTTTGCGCACGTTTCAGCAAGGCAACTACAGCCGGAACATCCATACCTTGCCCGATGAGACGTTGATAAAGACTGCTGAGCTCAAATGGAATCCCATGCTCGGCTCCCGGATGCATGGAAAGAGGAACTTGTGGAATCTTCTGAAAACGTTCTACCAAAGCTTTGAGCTCGCGAACCTGCGATTCAAGAGCTCTCACTTCAGGGCTTCTTTGGGGCGCAGGCTCGTTCAAGATATCACGACTTGCGTTGCGCGCCATCTCGGCGGCACGACGAATGCGCTCACGACCAACACGCGCGTCTTGATTAGGCTCGGGCTGTTCATCTGGAATGTCGATATAGCGCAGATTTTTTAGCTGGGCTCGTGCTTCAGGTTTGACAACTGAAACTGATCCAGCACCCACAAGCTCAGGAACACGCGAGGCCGCCGCAGGCCTTTGGATCATTTTATTTATGTAATCCTTCTGTTGAGCCGCTGGAATTTTCTGAAAGCGCGAGCGCAAGTCCTCGCGCAGACGAGCTTCGGCAATTTTTTTCTTACGTAAGGTCTCCTCACTAACTGCGGCAGTAACCTCAACGCTCTTTTCTCCCAGAAGGCCAAAACCCTTGTGGGTATCACGTGCGGAAAGGATTATGGCTTCGGGACCTAGGTGGACTTTTACGAGTTCCAGGGCTTCTTTCATGCTCTTGGCTTCAAATTTTTTAACCTGCATGACTCATCTCCACTAAACCGACAGCTTGAACTCGCGCATCGGAAGAAATTTCGTTATGTGAAAGCACAACCACCTGAGGCAAGAACCGACTTGTTAACTTAAACAGGTGCCGGCGCGATGTCCCACTCGTCAAAAGAATCGGCTGTCCGGCAATTTCAGGGTGAAGCTCAATTGTCTTGGAAATCTGGTTTAAAATATCTTGGGCTTGTCGAGGATCCATCACCAACTGCACGCCCGCTTCAGTCTGAAGTAAAGAATTGGAAACCAACTCCTCTACTCTCGGCGCCAACGTCATTACGGGGATTTCGCCTTGGTCGTTCAGATACTTTTGAGTGATCGACCGAGAAAGCGACTTGCGAACCGATTCAGTAAGCACCTCCGGATCCTTTACCTTAGCACCTTCATCAGCAAGTGTTTCAAAGATCGTAAGGAGATCACGAATCGATACCTGCTCCTTGAGCAAATTCTGGAGAACCTTCACAACCACACCCAGTGAGAGCACATCGGGAATAAGTTCGGAAACCACTTTTGGATAGCTTTTTTTGAAGTTTTCAATAAGTGAATCCGCTTCCTGCCGACCAAATAACTCATGAGCATGAGTTCGGATAATCTCGGTGAGATGGGTGGCCATAACCGTGGGCAAATCAACTACGGTATAGCCAGCAATTTCAGCCTCTTCCTTTTGCGCTTTTGAAATCCAAAGCGCATCCAGGCCAAATGCCGGCTCTTTTGTGGGAACTCCTGGCACTCGATTTAATACATTACCCGGATCCATCGCCAAAAGGCTCTCTGGCCTCAAAACACCACCACCGACCTTATTACCCTTGATCAAAACACGATACTCACCTGGCTGAAGTTGTAGGTTGTCGCGAATATGTACAGAAGGAATGACAATACCCATATCAAGGGCAAACTGTTTGCGAATGGACACAATACGTTCAAGGAGATCGCCCGATTGCTCGGACTCAACAATATTGATCAATCCATAACCAACCTCCAGTTCAACCAGATCCAGAGGCAGCATCGATTCGATGTTTTCTTTCTGAGGCTTTTTTGCTGTTTCATCGCTTGCCGCCTTTTCACGTGCACTCTTTTCCTCTTGAAAGCGACCAATCAGCCAAGCTGTGCCCGCGAGAAAAATTGCCACCAAAAAGAAGGGAAATGTCGGAAGCCCTGGGACAAGACCGAATAATCCGACTATGACGGACACAATCGCCACAGCTCTCGGTTTAAGAAATAACTGGCCTGCCATTTCTGCCCCAAGATTCGACGAAGATGTGTTTCGAGTAACTACAATACCTGCGGCAGTAGAAATGATCAGTGCAGGAATCTGGGTAACCAGACCATCACCAATGGTCAACATCGTGTAGGCCTTGGCTGCCGCTGCCAAATCCAGGTTGCGTTGAAAGACTCCGATCAACAAGCCACCCACAATATTGACCAAAGTGATAATGATGCCCGCGATGGCGTCTCCACGAACAAATTTGCTAGCACCATCCATGGAACCGTAAAAATCAGCTTCCTTTTCGATGTCTCTGCGCCGCTGACGCGCTTCAGTCTCTGTGATCAATCCGGCATTCAAGTCAGCATCAATCGACATTTGCTTTCCCGGCATCGCATCCAAGGTGAAGCGCGCTGCTACTTCGGCCACTCGTCCCGAACCTTTGGTGATGACAATAAAGTTGATCACCACAAGAATGACAAACACAACCAAACCAATTACATATGAATCTCCGATCACAAAGTGACCAAAGGCCTTGATCACTTGTCCGACGGCAGCCTCGCCCTGGTGCCCATTAGTTAAGATTAATCGTGTCGTGGCCACGTTCAGCGCTAAGCGGAATAAAGTCGTCAAAAGAAGCAAGCTGGGGAAAATACTGAAATCGAGAGCTCGATCCGTGTAGATCGAGACCAACAGAACAAGTAAGGAAAGAGTTAAGGAAACGGTCAGCGCGATATCGAGCATCATCGCCGGCAGAGGGATAATCATCACCGCCAAAATAGCCACTAGAGCAACAGCGATCAGCAAGTCTACATTTTTGGCAAAACGCTCAAAGCCCTTAAGAAATTGGAAAATCTGTTCCATTTATCTCACCGCCTTCCTGCGCAAACGGTAAACATAAGTCAGAACTTCAGCCACTGCCGTGTAGAGCTCGCGAGGAATAGCCTGTCCTATTTTTAGAGTCTTAAACATTGTTCTGGCCAAGGGCTTATTTTCCACAATAGGGATATTATTTTCTCGCGCCAGCTCACGAATTTTGGCCGCGATCAGCTCGGCACCTTTGGCCACAACTTGAGGTGCCACCATGGTTTCGTCGTATTTTAATGCCACGGCAATATGAGTGGGGTTGGTGACTATGACATCCGCCTTCGGAACATCCTCCATCATTCTACGAGTCGCCAAATCGCGCTGCATGCGCTTTATTCGAGAACGAATTAAGGGGTCACCTTCTCGCGATTTGACTTCCTCTTTCACCTCTTGTTTAGTCATTCGCATCTCGCGCTCTAAACTCCAGCGCTGATAAAAATAATCTAAACCCGCCAGTGCCAACATGAAAAAGCCGACTCCAGAGAACAAACGAATTAAAATTTCACCTAAAAACTGCATGGTCTGAACCATTGAAAAGCTCATCATTTTTGGAAGCATATCAATCTGCTTTTTTAGCAATAGGTATGAAATGCCCAGTATCAAAGCCACCTTAAGGCATGCTTTAAAGCCTTCAACCAAGGCCTTAATACTAAAAACGCGCTTAAATCCATCAACAGGATTGAGTCTCTCCCAGCGCCACTGTAGAGCCTCTTCGTTGTAGATAACCCCAACCTGAACAAGCGATGAAATCAGACCAACAAACAAAAAAACTACTAAAGCTGGAAGTATTAAAATTGCGATTTTAATGTAGGCCAAATTCGCCATCGCAAGCATTTTTTCAGACCGAGCGCTCTCGGCCAGCGTATTTGCAAAAGTCATCATGAAGATCTCATAGATCTGACGATAGAAGTAACTACCCATCATCCAGATCATCAAAACAGCTGAAAACAGCAATAGCACGCTAGACAATTCTCGCGTTTGCGCGACTTGTCCACGCTTGCGGAAGTCATCACGCCGCTGCTGCGTCGCCTCTTCCGTCCGTTCACCGTTTTCAGATTCCTGAGCCACCTGACGTCACCTTCTCCTAAAATGCCTTTATAAAATTAAAAACATGCGTTGTACTGAGCTGCAAAAATTCCCCCATTTGCTCTAAAAGTAGGGGCATTGTAATGATCATTAGTGCAAAGCCAGCTAAAATATTGATTGGAAAGCTGGTGATCAAAACGTTGATCTGTGGGACCGTTTTACCCACCACTCCAAGAACCAGGTTGACAGTAAGAATGCTGATCACCACAGGTGCTGAAAAGCGCAAGCCCAATTCTACGATCTCCTGAACCATGTGACCCACACCGGTAAACTGCGAAACATTAAAAGACATTTGAGCCACCGGGGCCCACTCGAAAGTTTTAGATAAACCAGTAAGAAGTATATGGTGACCGTTGACTCCCAAATAAAACAGGGTTGCGAGAGCTACATACAGATGCTCAGTAGCCGTCACTTGCCCTCCCAAGGCGGGATTAAAAACCGACGCCGAAGTTAAACCCATAGCCTGACTCATCATTTCGCCAGCGACCCGAAAGGCGAAAAAAAAGAATCTCGCCAGGTACCCGAGGGTCAGTCCTATTCCAACCTCACGCAGCGTAAGTCCAATCAGATTTTGATTAAGTGATTCGTATTGAAACGAAGACCAATTTAGCACTGGAAAAAGCGTCATGGCCAAAACCAGTCCAAAAAGGACCTTAACCGAAGCACTCACATTTTCCACACCAAAAACTGGCCAAGACACCACTAACGCCGATGTGCGCATAAGCACTAAAAAGAAAAAAAGCAACTCGCTTTCAGAAAAGCGATAAACCTCCGTCATCGGATCCTCACCATGTCGCCGAGGTTTTCAAAAAGAGTTATCGTAAACTGATTCATGATATCCATCATCCAGGGAGCTGCGAGAATGAGCACGATTCCGACCACAATCATCTTGGGAATAAAAGTTAAGGTCGCTTCGTTGATTTGGGTAATCGCCTGAAATACCGAAACTAAAAGACCCACAACTAGGGCCGCCAAAAGCAAAGGACCAGAGAGCATGGCTGTGGTTTTGAGAGTGTCTTGACCAAGCTTTAATATCAGTTCCTCTGACATACCACCCTCACCCAAAGCTCTTAACTAAAGAACCAACCAACAAAGTCCAACCATCGACCATCACAAAAATCATAATTTTGAACGGGAGCGAGATAACTACGGGAGGTAGCATCATCATTCCCATAGCCATGAGCACGCTTGCGGCAACCATGTCGATCACTAAGAACGGAAGATAGATGATAAAACCGATTTGAAAAGCGGTCTTCAATTCAGACAGCACGAACGCAGGAATGAGAACCATTGTTGGAACATCGGCTCGAGTCTTTGGGCTTTCAATTTTCGCTAGCCGTACAAAAAGTTCGAGGTCTTGAGCGCGGGTCTGATTGAACATGAAGATTCGAATTGGACCTACGGCCTTTTCTATGGCTTCATCCTGCGAAATCTGATTATTCAAAAAGGGCTGAAGAGCTTCTTGATTGACTCTATTTAAAAAGGGCGACATCACAAAAAACGTTAAAAAAAGCGCCAAACCAACAAGCAACTGATTGGGCGGCATATTTTGTGTGCCCAGCGCCTGCCGAACAAAGGAAAGTACAATTATAATCCGCGTGAAAGCGGTCATCATAATTAAAATCGCAGGGGCGAGAGTCAAAACCGTGAGCATCATCAAAATTTTGATAGTGCCGACGATTTCTTGCGGATTGCTTGTTGATTTGAAACCGAGATTGACAGAAGGCAATGTTACCTGCGCTTGAACCTTCTGGCTAAGCACCAGCACTCCGATAAAAAGTAAAAGCAATCGCAAAATTCTGTTCATGCTGGTTACTTAAGTGCGCTGGCCTAAAACCGAGCGCACATCTCCCATTTCGAATTCTTCATCTAAAAAACCGTGAAAATCTCTTTTTGCGATATTGTCCAATTCATCATCAATTAGACTGAGGCTTTTGATCATGTTTATGTTGTGATCCGTTATGCCGACAAGCATGACCTCGCCAGAAACTCGCAGTAACGCAAGCGACTTACGAGGGCCAAGATGCATTTGATGGATGATCTCTATTCGGGTTTGTTTGCCACCCTTTTCTTTTTGCCACGTCCACCGACGACTCGCAAAATACAAAGCCCCACCTGTCACCACCAGGAGCAAAAGGCTAACGACAAGTCTTAGCCCAAAATTGGATTCATTTTTTTCTTTTTTAGGAGAACTTAAGATTACGGGTATTTCAGATTCTTTAAGATCAGACTTAGCAACATTCGCCTCAGAAGCCCCGCCCTGAACGGCAGCCTCTGATACTAATTTTTCAGCCGCTGCAACAATCGCTTCGTCCGATTCGGCCTTGGCTGTTAGGCAAAAAGCTGCCGCAAGAATCACTAATGTGGTTCTCATACCTACTCTCTTCCTTAAGAAGTCAGTTACTATTTTAACTGCTCTACCCGTTCCATCGGGGAAATTATATCTGTCAAACGTACGCCAAACTTTTCATTAACCACCACCGCTTCGCCTCGCGCCACCAACTTATCGTTGACCAAAACCTCCATGGGTTCGCCGGCCAACTTGTTGAGCTCAATGACGCTTCCTTGTCCAAGGTTTAGCAAATCATTGACAACCATTTTGGTTCGACCAAGCTCCACCGCGACTCTGAGGGGAATATCCAGAATCAACGATAGATTGCGATGACTGGTGTCTGGAATGCCGGCCATTTTGTCTGACTTTTCAGCCTCAGGCGGCTCACCTTCAGTCTGAACTGCAGCCAAATTGGTTTTATCGTCAGCCATAAACCGTCCTCACTTCTCTATGGGCCGAGTGACTTGTACAGCCACTGATCCATGATGAATTCCATAATAAGCTTTAAATTTGGGAACACCTTCCACCAAAACATCAAACTCCCCCGTTGTATCTTGGTCGAGGGATATAACGTCGCCAACCTTGAGCCCCATCAGATCGTCAAGGGTGATTTCTGAATGCCCAAGGTTCACATTTAAATTGACGCTCGTATCTATGAGTTGAGAACGAATGATCGCCGTCCACATTTTTTTGTCTGTTTGATCAGATTCAACCTGAAATCCAGTAGACAATTTTTGTTTTATTGGCTCAATGGTCGCATATGGTATTACCAACGTGATCGTTCCATTTGCGTTTTCGAGTTCAACGTCGAAGGTTGAAGCGATCACAATATCAGTCGGAGGAACAATCCCAACAAATTGCGGATTGATTTCCGTTCGGACAAAGCTCGCATCAATTTTTTCTACCGAAGCCCATGCGTTTTCTAGATCATCGAGCGCCAAATCAACGACTTTACGCACTATGGAAAGTTCAATGGGCGTAAAATCCTTACCTTCAATTTTTGTGTAGGGTCGATCAGCTCCACCAAAAAAATTGTCAACTAGGGCATAAGCAAGCTTGCTCTCCAGCACCAAGAGGGCCGAACCGCGCAAAGCATTGAACCGCAGCACACTCATACACGTTGGCATCGGTAGGGTGTTGATGAATTCTCCAAATTTGAGAAAGTCAGTCGACGCGTGATTGAGAGTCGCAATCTTTCGTAAGGCACTCGATAATGACACTCGAAACGATCGCATAAATTTTTCGTAAATGACATCCAGCTGCGGTAACCGGCCGCGAATGATCCGATCCTGAGATGTCAGGTCATAAACAACGAACTGACGTTCCTCGACTTTGCCTGCATCTCCTTGAGCTCCACCCTCAGCACCAACTTCCCCTTCTGAGACTGCGGCAAGAAGGGCATCGACTTCGGATTGTGACAGAACCTGACTCATTGCAACTCCGCCCTAGTTCATAATCCATTCAGTAAAGAACACGTTTGATATTTGTCCCTTCGTCAGAAACAAATTGATCTGATTTTTGATTTCATCTCGCAAGATGTCTTTGCCTTCTTTAGTTGAAATCTCATTAAATGATTTGCTACTAGCGATGATGATGATGTAGTCGCGAATTTTTGGTTTAATTTTTTCAACCTCTTCAGCCACTTCTGAATTATTGACTTCTAATTCCATATTAATTTTTAGCAACTTGCGCCCGCGACTTCCCGATACATTGACAAGAAAAGTTTCAAGAGGGACCAGTTTGCCGATAAATTCCTTGCTCTGCTCTTCCGCGTGTTTTGTCTCGAGCTCGCCGTTGACCACATGATCAAGACTTGGCTCTGCCTCTTTTTTCTTCTGACCTAAAAACAACATCACTCCAACTCCGACCACTACGAGCATGTTGATCACCGCCAACAAAATAAACAACGTCGGCTTTCCTCCCGACGAAGATCCTGCAGTTGGCGCAGCCTCTTGAGCTGCGGCATTTTGTTCAGCCACGGTGAATCCTCCTCACGAACAATGTGGACGGGTGCTCCCACGAACTAACCAGAGCAATGGTGATGCCAACAGGACTTTGGCTTAAAAACGAGTGGATTTGACAAGCCTTTGTAACAGGGGTTTATGAAAAATCAGTGATTTACGTTGGCTCTAGACCGACAAAACTGCACGCCCTTAAGAGAATTTTTGACAGGACGGAAGGTCCGCTACAACATGGAGAAGTAGACGTCTCCAACAGGTGCAAAATGTCTTTGAAGCCGCTCCACATTTTTCTTTTTGGTCTAGTCCTGTTTTGGCAAGTCAGTTCTGCAGTCGCCGGTACTAACAAGAACAAAATGGAGACGTTCGCAGTTCCTCACTGGATCTCACTACTGCCGATTGATTTGAACAACAAGCATCAGGCCGCAAGCTCGATGAAAGAAAGCACATGCGCCAGCGAAAATGCAGAGGCCTGGCAACTGCAATTAGCAGCGTCTGAAATCGCCGCGAGCAACGCTGGTCGGGATGTCACTCTTCGAGCTGCCGAACTCGCCGAGGCTGCATTGAAACGCCAGCGCGAATGTGAGCTCAGGTCGGCCAAACAAAGACCTTTAATTTTTGAACACGACCTTTACTCCGAACCGGACATCAACTCCATAAAAGTGGGCCGCCTGCAACTCCGCGTGCATTTTTGGAGTGATAATGAGGATGCCGATGATGACCAGGTGGAATCTCTATTTATAGACATGCAAGGAAAAGAGACAAAATTTTTGCCAGACATTCCTTTTCCCTTTGAAGAGCGACCCGGGGCATTTCATACAGTCTTAGCCCGCACAGGCGATTGGTACCAGCTTCCGCGCAAGCCGTTTAGTAAGCCTGTATGGTTGCGTCTAGCACCAGGTAAGTCCAATGCAGTCGTTTCTATTCTGGACTTAGTTGAACCTGTATTGGTCAAAGTTAACGGCACAAGCACCTATGTGATTTTTAAAAGCACAAAGGACCTAAAACTGATCGGATTTGAATCCATCGAAAATCGAGGAAAAAGGCCGCCAAACAGTCGTAAAGTGGAGGTAGAACTCGCTGACCTTTTTGATGAAAGTGGGCACATTCGTGCCCGATGGCGCTCGGAAAATTAACCATCGGATCACTTTTTTGCGCAAACTTTAACTATTCGCTCACGAATCGCCTGGCAAATCGTCGCATTGCCAGACAAAAGTGTGTGATCGCCTAGCCTGTAGTCGCCGTTTGTGTAACTCCATGCCACGCCCCCAGCTTCACGCACAAGGGCCACCCCTGCAGCCGCATCCCATGGTTTGAGATTAGGCTCCCAGAACGCATCAAAAACACCTTCTGCAACTAGCGCCAAATCATATGCCGCAGCGCCTGGACGACGAATCCCACGAGCTTCATAAACAAGATCCGAAAATATTTTTAACTGCTCTTTAAGAGCCGCGTGGTTCTCATGAAAAAAGCCAGTTGCCAGTAGAGAGTCTTTTATCGAGGTACGTTGGCTTACCTTTATAGGCTGGTCATTCACATAGGCTCCATGTCCTTGAGAACATGAATAAATCTTGTTTAAAATGGGAACATCCACCACACCTAAGACAATTTCATTTTTCCATTGTAATCCGATACTGACACAAAAGACGTGAAAACCATGTACATAATTGGTTGTGCCATCCAATGGATCCACGACCCAAGCACTATCAGGAACTCGGTCGTCTCCTTTTTCAAAGGCACCCTCTTCACCGAGAAAGCTCAATTGAGGAAAGTCCTGTTTCAAAATCTTTGCGATGACACGCTCACTCTCGACGTCAGCCTCGCTGACAAGCCCCGCCTGGGCTTTTTCTTGGACATTTTTAAGCTGGCCAAAATAGTGCAGAAGGACCTCGCGGCCCGCCCGTGCGGCAATTTTGGCGGATTTGAGAGCTTTTTGTAAGTCGAGGTCTTGCATAGATCCTTCTATCAAACTGCGAAAGTCAGTGAAGTCAAGACGTGTGACTCGGTTGACCCAGCGAACCGAAGCCTCTAGAATTATCTTATTCCCTGTGCTGGAGGCTTTCATGTCCGTTGATAAAGGCGGTTCCAAAACTGACACATTGGTGAAGGTGGTTCTAGTCTTCTTCATCTCCCTCCTCTCTTTTTCTGTCGGTACTTTTGTTGGAAAACAGGTCAGTGACAGCGATCATCGCCGTATTGCTCTCGAGGGCGAATACAAAGCAGAGAGGCAAGTGGCTTCAGAAGAACATGGCGCCGCAGGCGAACATGGTGAAAAAATCACCGAAAAAGAAGTAGAAAGTCTGACCGAAGAGTTCGTTAGTAAAGAAAAGGAAACCTCTGGCCGTGAGCTAGCAAGTCACAGCGAAGCTGCGGGACACAGCGAAGCTGCGGGACACAGCGAAGCTGCGGGACACGGCGAAGCTGCGGGACACGGCGAAGCTGCAAGTCACAGCGAAGCTGCAAGTCACAGCGAAGCCGCAAGTCACAGCGAAGCTGCTAGCCACAAAGCCCAAAGCGGGAATATAGACAAGGCGGGACATGAGGCTGAAAGCCATTCAAACACAAACTCTCGTTCTTCCGATGGCTACAAGGAGTATAGAAGAGGACCTAAAGTAGCTCCTTCAAAGTCAGCTAAGCACGTCGACTCAGAGGAGCACGGGCATTCGCAGCCCACACAAGTAGGAAAGTCAGATTCGGTAGTAGGTCATGACGATGGCACTCACAAGGTTGCTCATAAAGTGGCATCCGGGCATGCCCCCACAGATGGTAAGCTTGAGCCTAAACAGCGTAAGCCCAACAGTGTGCTGCCTGCCGTCGCCAATAACACGATTGGTAAATATACCGTTCAGGTAGCGTCTTTTGCTGACGAGAATGAAGCTAAAGGTCAAGCTGAGGAACTAAAAGCCAAAGGTTGGACTGCTTTCTATATGCCAGCTCGAGTCAACGGCCGAACCTGGTACCGTGTTACAGTGGGACTATTTAACAACTATAAGTCCGCGCAAGATTTTCGTAGTCAATTCATGAAAGAGGCTAACGTCAAGTCGGCAATAGTTCAAAAGATCGTTCAATAGGCTGAAAACTCAAATCCAACTTTAACCGTACCCGAGAACTCAGGGTCTTTATGGTCCTGAACGAAGGCCATACGTCCCTCTGCTTCCAACCGCAAAAGATGTCCAAGCAGTCCTCGCACCCCTGCTCCCAAACCAGACAGCAAACGAGTCCCCGAGCGTTCGTCTGTAGCGCGATCAAAACGCGAAACAACCTCGTCAAAATAACAACCACCCCCGACAGCTGCAAAGGGTCGCCATTGACTATCTGAAGCCCACTCATAGCGGCCCCAGGCGGTAAAAACCACTGTGGAATGAGTTATAGTCAAGCCACCCATTCTTGAAGAACCTTCTTCTCGCCCCAACTCCATGTTGAGGACATAGGGTAAATACAAAACTTGAGCAAACAGCTGCCCTGAGTTTTTAGATTTAACAAAATCGGGGTTTATTTCCCTCTCCAGACGCGACTGCAGACCAACTCCCGCACTCAACGACAAATGTCGGGGACTTTCATCCGTGAATGAAAAAGCTCCAGCTACTGCAGGTAAAAAAATAAGCACCCAAACTAGAGGGCCCAGCATCTTGCAAAACTCCTGGCAAAAGTAGCACGAGAAACAGTCACACTGAGAGTCCCACAAGCCTCGGAATCCAATTCAATACCCTGTAATAAAATGGGCACAACTCTATCGAAATCCATAACCTCTCTATCAAAAACGGGTGCAATTTCAGAGGCTACATACGGAAGACGCGACAAAACTTGCATTAAAAATTCTTGTGGACCCAGCATCCCGTGATGCGCAAGGCGATAAAATAAACGCGCCAGGACAGTGCCCTGCTCATAGGCGATTTGAACCGGATCCAATACACGACCAAATCCGGGTTCAATTTGCTTACGAAAATGAATACCGCTTACTAACCGTCCCAAGGGCCCAGATAAATCTCGCCGACCACTTAGATACGGCAAGCTGAGATCGACAAAATCAGGGCGACCAGTAAAAACGGCGGCATAAAAATCAGCCAACCCTTCATTCCACGCCCGTAAAATAAAACTATTTAATCCCATAGGGCGGGTGATGTCTGCACGCTTTACATCTTCAGGCTGTGGTTTGAGCGATCTGATCGGATGAAAATGTTTTGCTAAAAAAAATTCCTGCGGCAGATTTTCTTTTAAACGATTGTAGACCTGGTGCTGAAAATGAGCATGAAAATGCTCATGCGCGAAAACACCTTGGTTTACCCCGGTGGGTAAACCATTCAAAGTGTAAGGAACAAATCCGATCACATCCTGATATGAGAAATAGTGCGCATTGTTGTTGGAAAGACCTCGTTCGCCGCGCACATGTATTTGGATTCCAATTTTGCGAGGCCATGGGATGTGTCCAGCGATTCCCAATTTTTGATCGAACTCGTAAAGTTTTTCCATTTGTGCGTAGGCAGAAACAGCCAAAGCGCTGTTCACATCGGTTGCCACGCAAAGTCCATTGGCGCGCGTAAAGCGGGGTCTGGCTACCGGCGATGAAAAGCCGGTTATTTCATTCATGCCACTTTCAAAATAAATACGTGCCACCTTTCCTTTCAGTTCGTAAGGTGATTGCAGCGTATTCAGACGTATTTCTTTAAAATCGTAAGTGCCATTAGATCCCGGCCATAGAGCCAAGAACGTTTTGCTGCATTTGTCCTCAGGCCCCCCACAGCCGGCCAAGACCAATGCGAGAAAAATCCATCGCCGCATAATTATCCTTTTTTGAAGCGACCGATATACGACACAACGCGCTATTTCTCCACTTATTCTTGCTAAACTCTCGAAAGACTTCTTACTTCGAATCTTTTGCATTGGCGAACTTATGAGCATTTTGAAAAATTTTGCAGACACTCTCAATGAGCGACAAGCAGAAGCGGTTGCAACTCTCAATGGCCCCCTTCTCATATTGGCTGGTGCCGGTAGTGGGAAGACACGCGTCCTCACTTTTCGCATTGCCAACTTGATCGCGCAAGGTGAAGCCACTCCGGATCAAATTCTCGCAGTCACGTTTACGAACAAGGCCGCACGTGAAATGCAAACACGTGTGATTAAACTAATCACAGATCTTGGTATTCCTGTTTATGATAAAATGTGGATTTCTACTTTTCACTCGATCTGCTCACGCATCTTGCGCGATGAAATACACCTGCTCGACTATCAGCCTTTTTTTGCGATCTACGATGATTCAGACCAAATATCAGTCTTGCGCAAAACTTTACAAATCTTGAACATCAATGAAAAAATGTATCCTGCCCGTGGCTTTCAAGCACGCATCAACGAAGCCAAACAACAAGGCCTTCACCCTGAGGATATAGCTAAGAAAAACTCTCTCCGCTGGGACGAACGCAGTGTTGAAGTTTATCGAATCTACGAACAAGAACTTAAACGCTCGAATGCTCTCGATTTTGGCGATCTTTTGCTTAAAACTTATGATCTTTTTCAAATGTATCCCGACATTCTTGAAAAGTATCAGGAACGCTTTCAATACATTTCCGTGGATGAATATCAAGACACCAACCATATCCAATACCTATTGGTGAAACTGCTTGCAGAAAAGCATCGCAATCTTTGCGTGGTTGGCGACGAAGACCAGTCTATCTACTCATGGCGTGGAGCGGATATACGCAATATCTTAAGTTTTGAACAGGATTTCCCTGAAGCGAGGGTGGTAAAGCTCGAAGAAAATTACCGCTCATCTGGCACAATCGTTAGCGCCGCCTCACAACTCATTCGCAATAATACTCAACGCAAAGATAAAACTCTATTCACCCAAAATACGGCTGGCGAAAAAATTTGTATTCACGAAGACCTCAATGAATACGAGGAAGCGCGCTTTGTAGTACAAACCCTTGAATCGCTAATGAAGAGTTCAAGTGAAACTCTTACTTATAAAGACTTCGCAGTATTCTATCGCACCAACGCTCAATCTCGCGTTTTAGAAGACCTCATGCGCAGCCATAGCATCCCTTACAAGTTAGTCGGCGGTGTTAAATTTTATGAGCGCATGGAAATCAAGGACATGCTCGCCTACTTTAAGACCTTTATTAATCCCGCCGATGACGTTGCTGTCTCAAGAATCATAAATGTCCCGGCGCGAGGAATCGGCAAAACGACAGTGGAGAAAATTGAAGAGCTCGCCATTGCCGAAAAAATTACCTTTTTTGAAGCCATCCAAGTCACCGCTGAACGCCGCTTGGTGCATTCAGGTGCGGCTCGCAAACTAAGAGAGTTTCGCCACTTAATGGACGATTTGAGCCAAAAGGTTAAGAGCCTGACTTTGTCGGAACTCTTCGTTGAACTGCTCGATAGAACCGAATATGTGGTTCGGTTCAAAGAGGAAAACACGCCAGAGGCTCAGGGTCGCATTGACAACCTTGAGGAGTTTGCCAACGCCATCCGCCAGTTCGAACAAGAACGCGGAGACGAAGCAACTTTGACCAACTTTCTTGAAGAAATGGCCTTAGTCTCTGATGCCGATCAAATGAGTGAAGGCGATGATTTTGTCACCTTAATGACTCTTCATATTTCGAAGGGTCTTGAATATCCTGTCGTTTTTATTGTTGGAATGGAGGAGGGTTTATTTCCGTCTGCTCGCTCCATCGACGCAAGCGATCCGACGAGTGTCGAAGAAGAGCGAAGGCTTGCCTACGTAGGCATGACCAGAGCACGACAGCGACTGTTTTTAAGTCATGTACGTACTCGTCGAGTTTGGGGCCAAGAACAGATGCATCCACCATCCCGATTTCTTAAAGAAATTCCTACTCAATATGTCGAACAACAAACACGAATAAAACGACCGGCATTTTTAGATCGCTATCGTGAACAATATGGAGGCGATCAAATCGAAGACGTTGGATTCTCCGCCCGTGGACCGAACAAGCTCTATCCCCGCCAGAAAAAGTCGGCTGCCAATTCCCCGTCAATAGATTTTGATGTCATGCCTGATTACGAAAATACTTCGCACGAAAGCTCGCGAGGATTTAGTAAAGGTATGCGCGTACGCCACCCCACATTTGGTGTTGGCTCGGTCTTTCAAGTCGAAGGCTCTGGAGAAATGCAAAAGGTCTCAGTTGTTTTCCATGACCAAACTTTTAAAAAATTTGTGGCTAAATACGCTCGCTTGGAGGTCCTTGGTTAGCTCTTCCATAAGTCTGGTCACGCAACTGTTGCCACTCAGGAAGATAAGCTTCTAAATCAACCGGAACTCGTGGTGAATTTTCAGGGGTTCTATACTCGCCGTACACGCCGTCAAAACCAGTGTATGCGCGCACATCACGCTCTCGTTTGCTTTCAAAGTCGGGAACCAATCCCACCTTGCCTCCGCCACCAGGTATATCAAGCGATAAATTGGGCATCGCTAAGCCTGACAAGCGCCCCCAGAGTTCTCGTTGAATGCCCAAAGACTCCTCTACGGAAGTGCGGAAATGTTCGCTTCCTTCTGAAGGATCGCACTGAAACATATAATATGGCTTTACACGCAAATAGAGTAGACGCCTCGACAACGCCTGCACAATGGCTGCGTGATTATTGATTCCGTTGAGCAAAACCATCTGATTGAACACTGGGACTCCATGATCGACCAAGAGGTCAAGAGCCTGAGCCGACTGCAAAGTCAGTTCTCTGGGATGATTAAAGTGTGTCATGAAATAAATAGGTTTGTGCTTTTGTAGAATACGCACCAGTTCAAGAGTAATGCGCATTGGGCAAACTACCGGCATGCGCGAACCAATGCGTATAATCTCGATATGCTCAATTGCACGCAGATCACTGAGTACACGTTCCAAGCGCCCATCTGACAAAGTTAACGGATCTCCGCCGGAAAGTATGACTTCACGAACTCCTTCAGACTTGCGTAAATAATCGAGCGCATTTGCATAATCGGCAGATCCAACAAAAGCTTTGTCTTCTCCGGTAAAATGCTTACGTAAACAATAGCGGCAATATAAAGAACATTGGTCAGTCACCAGAAATAATACACGGTCAGGATAGCGATGAATCAAACGTTCACGCGGCGAGTGCTTACGTTCACCCAGCGGATCAGGCATTTGCTGCCCTCCACTAGTGAACTCTTGTATGCGAGGCAGAATCATACGTCGAATAGGATCATCTTCAACCTCACGGTCAGCTAAGCCTGTGTAATAAGGAGTTGAACGGACTGGAAACATTGTTGGCTGCCGTAAGGCCGCTAATTCTTCATTTGAAAGTATAAAATGCGATTGAAATTCATCAAGGCGGCTCAAGCCGTGACGAAACTGCCATGTCCACTGCGACCAGTCCCCTAAAGATACTCCGGGAAAAGGTTCGACATTTTTAAATTCGAATTTCATATTAAAAGGGCTTCCTTGTCAGAAAACCCTTTATCCGAGTTTACCCAGAGATTCAACGCGAGCCTGCAGACTTCTTTAACGACGTTGTTGGACAGGAGTTCCCGGCAAAGGTTTACCAAAATTCATACCGTTCGCATTCGGAAACACCCCTCTGGGCAATGAGGGTGTTTTCACACTCGGATTGTTAGAAATTTGGCTTTGATTAAAACGCGGATAGGCCCCCTGGGCATTACCCGTCGGCGCTCCCCTATAGACTGAGCTAGGATTGCCGCGAAGAAATCGGCCATTTGCGTTTGGAGCCTGCATATTTGCATTTCCATTATTTATCTGAACGGCATGGCGACTAGCGATTTCCTCAAAACGCTGGTTGAGATTGCTTTGATAATAATTAATATCGCTGGACAAACCAGTGAGCAATGGATCGCTTGAAGCATTCACTTTAAAGCCTCGTGCCTGAAAATATCTATCCCAGTTTTGTTTCAAACCGTTGAGTTGTTGCATCGCTTGAGCACGACGAGGATCATTGAGTGGCATGGAGCGAATAATCTGCTCTAACTGATCTTGAGATTTCTTATAATTGCCAAATTTATTCATGTCGTGCACAGACTCTTGAATTAAAGCGCTTGAATTTCGGCTCAGCTTTTCTATCAGATCTGCCGCACGCTTTTGATTCGTAGGCGAATTTGATTCAAGCAAGGCCTGTAGATCTTTTTTGATGTGGGTATTGTAATACTCAGCGGCTTTTTCTTCATCCATGTCGTCCAACTTCTCTATACGACAATTCATTCTCTCTATGCCTCTGATCTCACGCCCATCTTTAGTTAAACAACGTTCCTCGGATTCGCGTCGCTTCCGCTCCTGCTGTGCCAATCGATTGGCCTCATCCATCACTCGCCGCGCTTCTTTCATAACGAAGTCATTGAGCTCCTCAAACGTTTTAAACTGTTTTTTCTCTGGACGTAAAATCGAGGGGCCAGTTCGGACTCCTTGTACTAGACACTGATCACAACTGTGTTCACCTTCGATGGAAATCTCAAAAACTTCCACCTCTTCCTTATTGCTTGGCTTATCTATAAGATCTGCACTTTTATCAACGGTTGTACGCTTCACATTGACTCGAGCTTTAACTTTACCTGGGACTCCACCAGTCGCACTGGCTGCTAATTCACATTCAGCGGAGGTTCCAATCTCTTTCAAACCTTTTAAATCACATTCCCGACGCTGTGCCGGCGAGCGATCTATTCCACCAACCTCAGTACGGGCAAAGACGCCAGGCAAGGCCGAAAGGGAGAAACTGACAGCACCAATCAAAGTTAGCAGTGTCGTCCAACGGATTTTATTTTCGACCATTACGTCCTCCTTTAAACGCAGGAACTCAGAGCACCTATTAGGAGCAGCATTCCACATTTGAGGCCAACTGAATTTTTGTCTGCTATGTTATTGAATATTTTGAAAAAATAAGAATTTCTAAATGTGAAAAAAACAAACCTGTTTTTGTCGAAGTCCTTATCTCCACAACAACACTCGCAGTAAATCTACTGAGATCATAGGGAGTTAGGCTGACCAAATTGTGAACAGGGCAAAAGCCCTACTTCGCGAACCTGCATTTAGCTCACAAAAAAACCCAGGGGTTTCCCCCTGGGCCTTGCCACCACCATCGCAAGGTGTGATCTGGAAGTAATCTCAGTTGCCGTTACAAGCAGTTCGTCAAGATGCTAACTAGAAGCTGATGGCGGCTTTTGTTGTCAAACCAAACGCAAAACTTGAGTCATACTGGGATTCACCACTCCAAGCATCCCCTGGAAAGAGCATAGCAGCCTGGTTCACCCAGCTCACTCCTTTGCGTGGCGAAAAGGTTAAAGCAATATCCCACTCATACCCAAGGTCGTTAGCAACACTTTTGCCATTGAGTGGCTGGTCACTCAAAAATCCAGTGATAATTGAATTTTCAATGCTCCACCTCTGTCCAAGAGAATATTTAACGGAGGGAGCAAAATACAATACGTTGCTGATCGCTTCGACATCCGCGCGTTGGATGTTGCCATCGTTGTCACGAACTGCACCAGTAACTAGGCGAGTACGCAAAAAATCATCCTGGCCCAGAGGACGATTGAACATCAGCATGGCAACATCATAGTTGCGGTTAAAAATAAAACCTTCAAACTTACCACCGGTGGCGGGATCATCACCTGAGGCACTGCCAGCCTTCACTCCCCACTTCCACTTACCACCCGGGCGGTATTCAGCCTCACCGGCAACGCCAAAGCCATTCCAAGTAACATTGTCACCACTTGAGGTCACAACACCACTTTCGCCGCTTTGAAAAGTAGCTTCTACGCCTAGACGCAAAGTTTCTGAATCTTTCAGAGCGTAAAGACTGACTTGCTTGCCGTCGATACGCCCGGAGTTCGTGGAACTTGGACCACCCAGCACGGATCCGACTGGATCTGTATTGGCTGGCGTTGGACCATCGCTCGCCTGATTCGAACCTTTACGAACTTGATAGAAAATCCCGAGTTCAATATCTGTATCTGGATTTTCATATTGCATTTGAATCATGTAATCAGAAACATCGTCGTTGCGGTTAATAAAGCTTTCGCTAGGTTTTCCATACATGGGCAAAAACCAGAGATTGCCCACGATAAATTTGTAACCCACCAAATCGCGAGTATCATACCAGTGATCGAACAATCCACGACCGGCGTTATGGGTCATGCCCAGACCAAATTGTAGCGGAGCGCGGCCCACAATCAGTTGGCCATATTCTTGTGAGAAGGTGAGATACAACTGAGTGACTTGCAAAGTGTCCGCAGCTTGGGTTCGTGACAAAACGTTTGAGTCTGCCGCCGATGTCGTCGCTGAAGAATCTCCCGCTTCACCACGTACTCCCGCACCCCAGATCTGTCCCATTTGAGAATTGGGATAATTTGTAGCATCATTTAACAGATTAAACTGACCATAAATCGTGAGACCATCGCCAGCAATAATCTTAGGGCGCAGGATTAAATGGTGTTGTCCATAGGACAGCTCTCTATCCCGACCGCCCAGTTCGGGGTTTTTAATGAAGTTGCCTTCAATTCGATACACTCCGCTCCACTCAATATCCGCATGAGCTGATTTTAAAAACAACAATGTGGTGAGAAAGCTGAGAGTGATGAAAATGACTGATTTTTTTCGCATCTCATCCGCCCGTGAAAATGATTTTTAAGACTAGCACCCAACCCTTCCACGTCAATGAAAAGGTTAGGGCTGCCATATATTGCAACAGGTTTGTTCTGCTGACTTGTTATATAAAAGATTCTGGCTACAAAAGCGGTTTCAGGTTGCAATCCCGAGCACATCTTCTTCACGCAAAATCAGATACTCTTTACCGTCAATAGCGACTTTGGTGCCCGCAAACTCATTAAATAAAACCATATCACCCGCATTGACATCAAGCGGACGCAGCTGTCCTTTTTTATTTCGGCGTCCAGGGCCAACGGCAAGTACTTCTCCGCGATGAGGTCTCTGACCAGCGGCTGTTGCTGGGATATAAATTCCTCCAGGAGTAATTTCGCTTTCACCCTCCGAGGCGACCAGGAGGCGATCTTCGAGTGGCGTGATCAGTCGAGCTGATACCATTGCTGGCTTGCGCGCAGCTTTTTCAGTTTTTACCTGAAAAATCGTTTTACCTTTTGCAACAACTGCCTTTTTTGCCGATTTTGCAGCTTTAACGATTTTTTTGCTCATGCCTTTGGGCTTTTTACCCGTAGCCTTTTTTTGAATTTTTTTTGCCGGCTTTTTGCCAGATTTCTTTTTATTTGTTGCCACGTCTTTGCATCTCCTCATCCATATATTTTGCGTAGAGTACGTCCCATTCCGGACTTCCCTCAATAACGCCTCGTTTGAGCGAAGCCACCTTAGCTTTAACCGACTGATCGAGATCCTCGACTTCTTTGACAAAGAGGTTCAACCCTCTCTTGGCCGCACGCAAAGCCGCATCGTCATCGACGTAATCAATCAGATCGTCGTTCCATATACCATCCACTACAATCCGGGCCAAATGTCCCACGCGATCTTCGCTTAAGATCATAGTATGATTCCTTTCTCTTTCGCCAAACGCCTCTTCAACATTGGGAACATCTTGAAGCGCTGGAACTCTCCAGGGTTTTGACGTTCGAGGTCATCCATCATGCGATTAACCTCGCGGTCCAGTTCGGCTTCACGCTCAAAATCAGATTTGATGATCGCGAAAGCGCGCTCTAAAACCACTTCTTCCTTTTCCTTGAACTGCTCGATGGCATTTTGCTCCTTGAGTCCTTTTAAGATCGCCACAGCCATTCGTTTCATTTGTTTCTCGGAAATTTTCATGCCTTTGACTAAAGACATGCGTCCACCTAATGTCAAGGTGGATGAGTTGGCGACATCGGTTTGTTATTTTCGCAGCTTTTTTGGTTGCCGGTTTTCTGGGCTTAGGCGCGGTCGTCACGGCGCATTTGCAAAAAAAAATTTCTCAACGCCTTGAGAAAGGCTGGGTACTGCCGCCTCTTGAGCTTTACTCGCAGGGCTTCTTGTTGGCTCCCGGACGTAAACTGCCGCTCACATATCTCCTCGAAGAAATAAAAAAAATTGGCTGGCAGGAGGATCGCGACTACGTCTTGGGTCAAAATGAAGGTTGTGCTCATAGCTACGGCGTTGAGCTCAGCAAAAATGCGCAGGGTTGCCTTTGGATCAAAAGTCCCACGCTCCTTGTCACATGGGATGAAAACCTGTGGATTATCGATGTGTGGAAAGGCTCTCCGCTGATAGAAACGCAAAGCTTTTCTCTATTCCCGCGATTGATCACTCAATTCTTCGAATCCCAACCCATTTTGCAACAAAACACCCCTCTCAGCGAGATCCCACTGGCTTGTCTACAAGCGGTCACTGCCATCGAAGACAGGGATTTTTTAGAGCATAAAGGTGTGAGCGCCAGCGGAATACTGCGCGCCATGGTGCGCAACATTAGGTCTGGCCGTTTTAAAGAAGGCGGCAGCACGATCACTCAACAGTTAGTCAAAAATTTTTTCTTAACGCCTAAAAAAACCCTACGCCGAAAAATCGAGGAGCAATTACTCGCCATACTGCTCGAATCTCAGATTAACAAAGACCAGATTTTGGAAATGTATCTAAATGTTATCTACATGGGTCAGAATGGACCGTACCAAGTTCGTGGTCTCGGCAGTGCTTCGTCTTACTACTTCGATAAATCTATAGACAGACTTAATCTTGCGGAATGCGCCTTACTCGCCGCGATAATCAATAGTCCCGGTCGTTATTCTCCCTTCGACCATCAGGACCTTGCTCGCTCACGTCGCGAACTGGTCTTAAATAAAATGTATACAAGCAGCATGATTGAAGAGAATGAGCTCAAGGCAGCAAACCAGGCACCGTTGCCTATTCCCTCATCTGCTCAAAAACGGGTACAGGCGCCTTATTTTGTGGCCGCGGCACTCAAAGAATTTGAAAATTTGGAAATCGAGGCGGATGAGGGAGCCCGGCTATTTACAACTCTAGACGCAGATGTTCAAACCCTGGCCAGCACAACCTTGACAAACGTTTTGAGCGAAGTCGAACCAAGATCTCAACCCTCCCGCTCAGGCCCATTACAAGCGGCATTGATCACCATCGACTTGCCTAGCGCCCAAGTGTTGGCGTTGGTTGGTGGTCGCGATTTTAAAATCAGCCAATACAATCGCGTAACATCTGGACGCCGCCAAGTGGGCTCTATCATTAAACCCTTCGTGTACTGGCCAGCCCTGCGCAACCATTCACCTTTGACCCCTGTGGAAGACGCACCTTTTGAATGGAGGGTGGGGAAACAGGTTTGGAAACCCAAAAATTATGACGGCAAAAACCGTGGGACCATCCCCTATTTTTACGCTTTGGCTAACTCAATCAACACAACAGCTGCTCGCGTGGGCCAGCAGGTTGGTTTAGAGAGTGTCATGCTCGCATTGAATAAGTCTGGAGTCGAGCCCAACGCCCCCAGGTTGCCAGCAATCACCTTGGGGGCAGTGGAACTTTCTCCCTTCGAAGTGGCACAAGCCTTCACTACTCTGGCAAACTTTGGCCAACATGAGCAGATCCACACCCTGTCTCGGGTGGAGGATGCTGTTGGCAATGTAGTCTACCAACGTCGTCCCTCTAAAGAGTTAGCTCTCGATCCAATCACTACGGCCGTTCTCGTCGGAATGTTACGCACAACTCTGGATGTGGGTTCAGCACGAGGCGCTCGGATCCGAGGACTGGTCGGCGATTATGCCGGAAAAACGGGAACCACCAGCGATACGAAGGATGCTTGGTTTGTGGGTTTTAATTCTCGAGTGCTCACCGTGGTCTGGGTTGGTTACGATGATAATACGGTAATGGGTCTCACTGGCGCAGGCGCAGCTCTTCCTATTTGGAGTGAACTGCAAAAACAGCTGCAAGGCATCTTTCAAGTCCAACCCTTTCACTGGCCTGAAGGGGTCGAGATTCGACAACTTTCACGAGAGGAGCTTTTAAAACAGTTCCCAAATCTCAAAGAACTGCCCGATCAGCTAGAACTTATTTTTAGTGCTTGGGCCTCTTGACACAGAATGACGACAACGGCTATATCGACGTTTCTTATAACTGATATAAGGAATTCTCTTGCTCAAATCGGTCTCAAGCATTCTTTTCTGGCTCTGCGCAACCGTCACACCAATTACGGCCTCGGCAGATATGTTTGAAAAACGCTCCGAGTGGATCGATCGCCAGCTCTCTTCCATTCATGAACTGATTCCGGACCTGGATGATCTAGATTGCCAGCCTCGCTGTCGAGGGGCCAACTCGTCCTGCCAAAGCTTCACGGACTTCGACTCCTGCTTAGATAAAGGCAGCTCTAGGGGCTGCTTTTGGGTCTGCGAATAATCGACCAACGCCAATTTACGTCACCTAGCTTGAATACAAACGCATCCATCTACCTTTAAAAAGCCAGCAAGCACGGCACGCCATTTGTAAACCTTTCAAGTGGGCGAATTACGCCGGAGGCCCCATGAATAAGTCTAAGTACATAAATAGTTTAGCCCTTCTCCTGGCGGTACAGGTAGCTGCTGTTGCCTGCGCCGAAGCTGGAAGAGGTAAACAACGGCGCCAACCTATTCAACGCAACAAGAATACCGGCCTTCTCAAAGATGCTAACAAAACGGCGTCCTCAAAGCCAAAAGTGAGTTCTCCCGAGGATCCCGAAACCAATAATGGGAGTGCAAAAAACGCTAAAACGGCCCCCTTGCCCAACCAAAATGATACCAAAATCAAAAGCAACAAAATCAAGGCTATGAAAGCCCAGGTCACAGAATACATACAAGGCACTGCCGTCGAGGCTCAGAAGCTGGCCGAGGGCCTCTATTCGCTTGAGGAGGTTGTTTCACACTTAGAGTTTCAAGACAGCACTCGCGGAGACCATGTTGGGCTAATCTCTATTTACACTAATAGATCCCTACAACTCGATAAGACAAAGAGTGATAATGTTGGCATAATGTCCAACACCTTGGACGAAGGACGCTCGTTAATAATTCCATATAAATTTTTTGTTAAGAGCTTAAATGGACAGCCCTGGCAACCAAAGCGCGACCAAAGCGTCAGCGAAGTCGTGTTTAAAACGGTTGCCGAAAGCAAACCTGGCTCAATGTCTCTGAACGATTCCTTTCAAAATGGCGCCGATGTTCTGCACGAAGTTTCTTTGATTGAAACCATGGGCAAGACTCCCGGCACCATTGACAGCCAGACGGCCTATGAGGCCATCGACGAAAGAGGTAAAAAGATTTACCTGCGCCTGATTGTTGGCTCTGAAGACAAGCTACGAATGCTGGTAACGGTTTTAGAAAAAGGCGAAAACCTCGGGTCGGCTAAGAATTCAGAAAGTGAATACCTACGCAGGACCATGATATTTGTGTTCGCACGCCAACAAGAACCAATCGTCGCAGCCGGTGGAAATGAGGATTCACCAAAGCCTAAAATTTCAAAAACTGTCGCTTCAGAAGTACCGCCATCAACCCAGCCACTCCCTGTAACCACCGACCTGTAAGCAGTTCTTTCATAAGAAAAACTAATGAATAACGAAGCCATCCTTAATACAGATGGCTTTGTCTTTTGCAGTTGTTACGAGGGAAAACAGGCGCATGCACCTTAGACAACACTGAAAAATGTATAGAAAATGATCTGACTCTTGGCAGACCCGGTGTCACTCTGACACTTTAGTTTCGAGCTGAGGGTTTAGGCAATGGCAGTCCGATTGCTTAAGAAGCCCTATACCTCTTTGGCTCAAGGAGCGAGTCATGAC
>JAYQON010000015.1:0-37672 GCA_038144835.1 Bdellovibrionales bacterium | reverse complement strand
GTCTACGTGTACCGGCGAAGTGGTGTTAATTGGGCGCAAGAGGCTTACATCAAAGCGGCCAATGCCGAGGCCTGGCACTACTTTGGCAAAAGCGTTGCGGTGAACGGCGACAGTTTGGTGGTGGGTGTGAATTGGGAAGATTCGAATCAAACCACGATCACCAATGGCAATACCCGCCAGTAGCAACAATGATGCATCATCCGCTGGTGCCGCGTACGTCTACACCTTCGGACCGGGGCAGTGACTTGAAGCAATTGTTGGTCAGTTCGGGAGAAGGAAGTCTGAGAGCAGAACTCAAGTCGCGCAGTTCATCAAAGGTCTTGGCTTTGGCTGGCCATTTTTAGAAGATCAGGCGTTGGTCTAACTCTGCATTCACCAGAAAAATCCAACCCTCAGTTTCCCGTACGATCTTGAGCTGCGAGTAATCTCCCTGAACTTTCAACCAATCTTGAGGAGAAATGACGACTGCCACCTTAGACCCTTCCGTAGAGAGTTCCTTAGACAATTGCTCCTTATCGACGGGCCGAGCCGCTTCGTCGCTGTAAAATAAAAGTGAGTTATTCAATCCAAAATAATCTATGCCAAAACCCAACACGTTAAAGCCTTGTTGTGTGGCTGCACGCACATAGGGAGAAATTTTTCGAATATCCACTGCACGAGCCTTCGACAGTTGAATTGGAGTTGTCATAAAAAGAATAAAAACTGCGACGGCTAGGGTGGCAAAACCTTTTGCTAGTTGCTGAGTTGAAAAGCCCTGTAAAACTCGACTCAGACCGACGGCCGCAAGACTGGCGCAGGCAGGAAGAGCGGGTATAAAGTACCAGGTTTTTTTTGTACCCTGCAGACTTAAGAAAATCAGAAAAACTGAGAAATAAATCAGCCCAAAGCCATACGCTTTGCGAGTGTCTCCACCTTGAGCGCGAAAGGTTAATACAAGACCTAAAAGCATGAATGGTAAAAAGACGGGAAAGTATTTTAAAAGCACCACGATGTAATCGTACCAATAATCATTAGCTCCCCTCTGGGCTGAAGCTGTCAGAATTAGTTTAACAAAATGGCGGTCGATAAAGTCATGGTTGAATAGGTAATACTGATGAAGGCACCAAATGGAGTAAGGTAAGATCAAGATCAAAGTTGCTAGCCAAAAACCGGGGCGCTTAAAAACCCTCCATTCGCGAAATACCAAAAGGTAAACCAACAACGCTATTACGGGGAAAGCCCCAAAGGCACTCTTGGCAAAAAAGATGTATGAACCAATAATTCCTGCCGCTAAAAACCACCATTGGGATCCGCGCATCGCGCGAAAAAAGCAGTAAAAGCACCAAACACAAGCGGCAGTAACCGTCGTATCCATCATCGCGTGACGTGAGTATTTGAGGTAAACGGAGGTGAGACTTAAAATGACTGCCGAAAGAAACCCAATTCTGGTTCCCAGAAGCAGTTCAAAGAGAAAAAAGGTGCCCAGAATCCCAAGTAGGCCGCCGATAGCAGCTGGCCAACGTGCCGCAAATTCACTGACTCCAAAAATTTTAAATGATCCCGCGATCAACCACATAAACCCTGGAGGATTATCAAAAGTGGGCTGGCCAGCAAAATTCATAGTTAACCAATTCTCGTCACGCAGGATCTCTCGCGCTTTTTGTGCGTAATAGGCGTCATCGTAAGAAGGCAAATATCCCGCATCAAGACGCGTAAAAAGAGTCACTATAGAAAAAAGGGAGAGGAGGAGTAGTAGTGAACTTCTAGAATGAAAATCCATTTACCTCAGACCTTGAAAGATGGGGTTTTTCTGCAATCCCATTTTGTTGAGAAGAAATTGAGTTGCGACCCACATGCAACCCAAGCCGTACTTGACAGAGCGGCGAAAATTAATTGAAGAGGCCTCTTCAAAATATTTGGTGGGACAGCTCACCTCACCCATGCGAAACCCCGCAAATAAGGCCTGTGCTAAAAACTGATTATCAAAAATGAAATCGTCTGAATTACTTTTCCAAGGCAGTTTCTCTAAGACTTCCCGCGTGTAACCTCTGTAGCCCGTATGGTATTCAGAAAGCTTAGCGCTCTGAAGAAGATTTTGGAAGGCCGTCAGAAAGCGATTAGCCACATATTTGTAAAAGGGCATACCTCCCTCCAGAGCTTTTCCGCCTAAGATTCTGGAACCCAATACAACATCATACAGACCGGAGGCCAGCAAGTGGGCCATTGCGGGAATAAGCATGGGTGTATATTGATAGTCAGGATGCAGCATGATCACAATATCCGACCCGCAGTCCAGGGCATATTGGTAACAAGTTTTTTGGTTGCCCCCGTAGCCCTTATTTTTTTCATGAACAATCACTTCAAGACCTAATTGCCGCGCGAGCGCCGCAGTTCCATCGCGACTACCGTCATCGACAACAAGGATTTTATCTACAATGTCTAATGGAATTTCTTTGTAAGTGCGCTCCAAAGTTTGTTCAGCATTATAAGCTGGTAAAACAACAGTGAGCTTTTTCCCCTGAACCATGCTTTGCCCTTTGGTGTGTTGGTAAGATTTGGGTTTAATGTAGGCCGTAAATCTATACAAGATGAGTGCGAAGCGTTATCTCGCCCGACCAGAGCTCAGATTGGCAAGACCTTTGCCCGAATGGACTCAATTAAAGATCTGGATTCATTTTAAAGAACATTGGTCCCTTGGGAAAGGGTGCCGATCGGCGTCCGCTGGGAAACTCAGTCAGAGAGTCAAAGCGCATTTCAAGAACTCCAGGTGGCACGGCAATGGGAATCTTGAGCTCCAGAGAGCGTAATCCGCTTTCGAAACTAATGCCTAGACGTCCGAGGGAATATTTATGAATAACATCGGCAAGTTCTTGTCCAGTGTTCAGGCTGTTTATGACTCGCTTGTATTCTGATTCGTTATTTGTTGCTAAGTCGCTTAAAGAGAGTCGTAAAGTTTCCCTGAGCAATTGAAGATAGTCTTCTGGATTCATATCGAGACGATGCAATGATGCAACTATGGGATGCCAGGCATCCAGCGGGATACTGTCCGCATGCGAAGAAAAATAATCTGCATCCGCCTTAAAATTTTTGTTCCGTCCTCGTGAGAGCGAGAGAATGATTTGTTCAAGCTCTTCTGGAAACGCATGAGCACCCAAATCCCAGAGGTCACGAGGATACATAACAAAGGGTGACATCCAGCCCCACTGCTGGGCCCATCGTTCATTGAGAACGATGCTTATGTTTCCATATTGACTGCTCATCTTGGGAAAGCTTCCTGAGCGTGAATAGGGAACTGCAAAAAAGTAAACGTTGCCATGAGTTTTAAGAAGTTCACTATTGAAGGGCTTCGTGTTGAGTTTTTCTGAAATTCCCATTTTTAGTAATTCTTGCGCGCTTAACAGAGGAAATGTTGGCCGCCGGTCCAAACTGGTCGTGTTATGAATAAAGGCTAAGGCAAGTTGATTTAAAGCTGCATCAATTTCTTCGCTAAGTTCTTTAGGGATAGAAAAAGAGCGCGAGAGGCTCATTTGAGATTTAAAAATCCGAATGAGCCGGAGATAGTTTTGCCGACTAAGCAATTTGAGTAAGTCATAGCCATCTTTGTGACGGCCATGACTTGCCCCTCTGTGGATAAGCTCGTCTAACAGTTGCCGAGCGCGCGCGTCTTTTAGATATTTCTCATGGTAAGGAGCTAGTAAGGGCCCGAAGAAGCGAGCGAGAAGATCGTACTTACTGCCATCAGGCAGCCGTGCCCAATCGACACCATTCTCGCGTAAAAAGTGACGAAAAGGGGCATGTTCACGTGCCCAAAAATCTCCGAAAGCTTTTACTTCCATGATAAGGGTTTCGCTCAAAAAGCGAATAGCCACCTCTGGCTCCACGGGTGGCAGAAGTTGCCCTTCACAGCTGGGTTTTGAACCTGCGGCATTAAAAGATAAGCCCAAAAGTGTAAGTGTGATCAAAATACGCCGTATGACCATAGGGCATAACCATGCAAAACTCATCCCAGGCTTCTAACTGACCGAGCTGAAAAAATAAAAGGCCTCTGCATCAATTTTTTGCTTTCAGTACCGTGAGTCATAGTCAAGAGGGTAGATGGGTGTTACGCTGGCCTTCAGATGAAACGATTTTTTATTCTTTCTCTTATTTTGGTTGCGAGGTTGGCAATGGCGATTGAGGAACCTTCGTATACGCTGGAAGCCCGGCATGCTAGTTTTGAAATTCGCAATTATTCCCCGATACTGGTGGCCGAGACTCTAGTCGAGGATAAATTTGACAAAGCTGGGAATCGCGGTTTTCGCATCCTGGCTGACTTTATTTTTGGCAATAATCAGACGAAGACCACTTTGCCGATGACGGCACCCGTGGTTCAACAATCCGAGAAAACAGCGGAAAAAATAGCTATGACCGCTCCGGTTAATTTGACCCGCGAGAAAAGCGGCTTTGTCGTGCAATTTACCATGCCGAGTAAATACACTCTTGAGACCTTGCCTCAGCCGAATGATCCGCGTGTTCGCGTGCGTGAGGTTCCTGCGCGTCGAGTTGCCGTTTTTACTTATTCGGGCTCTTGGTCAGAAGAACGGTATCTCGAAAAATTGGCTGCATTCAAAAATGCTCTCAGCGAGAAGAATTTGATTAGCAAAGGTGAACCTAGTTTTGCTCGTTTTGACTCACCCTTTCGTTTGTGGTTTTTGCGACGTAATGAAATATGGCTGGAGTTGGTGAATTGAACTTAAGGATAAAAGCCAGAGCTAAGTAGTGGACTCACGCATGAATATTTTGATTGCGGGAGCCAGCGGTTACATTGGTCGTGCGCTCACTCCCGAATTACTCAAAAAGTTTCCGCAAGCGCGTATCACGGCACTCTCGCGCTCGGGGCAGGTTTTTTCTGATCCCCGGGTGACTTCACGGTCTTGCGATCTTTTTTCTCAGACCTCTTTAAATGAAGCTTTGCCTGACAAGATTGATCTTGCATTTTATCTGGTGCATTCGATGGGGCCTACCGCCCGCTTAGATCAAGGCTCATTTGCCGACTATGATCTGCTTTTGGCTGATAACTTTGCTCGCGTCCTGCGTACACGTGCAGTTGATCACTTGATTTATTTGGGAGGTCTCGTACCTACTAGTGACGACTTGTCTCTACATCTACGTAGCCGGGTTGAGGTTGAGGATGTGTTTATTGGTCACAAGTTGCCGCTAACAATTTTGAGGGCTGGCCTGATTTTAGGAGAAGCGGGCTCATCTTTTCAGATTTTACTGAAGCTGGTTAAGCATCTGCCAGTGATGATTTGCCCTGCATGGACGCAAACTCTGACCACACCCGTAGATCTGCCAAAAGTTTTACGGGCATTGGTGGAGGTTTCACTCGCAAAAAATCATATCGACAAAACTTATGATCTGGCCGGTTGTCGGCCTCTGACTTACTTGCATATGATGCGCGAAACCTCTCGGCGTATGGGCTTTCGACGTTTGTTTTTGACTGTGCCATTTTTCACGCCGACGCTGTCGCGTCTGTGGGTGGCGTTGATCACGGGTAGTTCAAAAGCTTTGATATACCCATTGATTGAGTCCTTGCGGCACCCTATGGTGGCCCGTTCCAGTCACCAATTTTTTGCGGATTGGAATCAGCGTGATTACTTTTCGCTCATCGAAGATTCAGAAATGAAGATTCTCGAGCGTGTTCAGAGCTCTCACTTAGCTTCACGCGCCAATACGGTTCGCTCAGTGCAGCGTTTGCCAATACCCCCAAGAAAAAATATTCAATGGATACGCGATTGTTATTTTAGCTGGCTGTCTCGATTTCTGTTTTCTTTAGTGAGGGTTAAAGAGGATGGTCTGCATAGGCGAATATATCTCTTCCACCGCAGTTTGTGTTTGTTGATTCTTGAGTTTGACCCAGATAAAAGTTCAAGTGAGCGTCAATTTTTTCACATCCGCGGCGGTTTGCTGGTCGCAAAAGATAATGTTGGCCGTTTGGAGTTTCGCTCTGTTCTAAATGGCTCTTACGTACTGGCTGCCATTCATGACTACCGGCCTGCTTTGCCTTGGTTTATTTATAAGCAGACACAAGCGCGACTACACGCTCTAGTGATGCGACAGTTTGGTCGATATCTCACACAAGTTAAATAGATAAATCGATCTAGCGGCCGCGCGCTTCCTTGTAGTTAACGATCACTTGCGTGCCCTCGGGCTGTACACTCCAGTCAATTTGGTCACCCAATCTGACAGCATTCTCGGCGGCATCAAAATACCAGCCTTTGTGAAAGTCTCTGGGTAATTCGATGCTGCCGTAGAGCACTCGAATAGAATTGATGTCGGGCTGGCGAGAGAGATAAATCGTCGAACCCACACTCTCGACGATTTGGTTGGCAAAATCGGCAAGTGTGCGTCCAAAGTCGCTATCGCAAAGGTTGAGGACGTTATTGCTAGAGTTTGATACTAGGCCTAGAAATCGCTCTATCGCAGCGGGAGAACCTTCGCTGTCGCGAGAACAAGTTGGAGTTTCAGGGAAACTGCTCGGAATTATGGCTCCAAATCCCATGATTTTCTTTTTATTACCATTTTTGATTTTTAATAATTCATTATAAAGGTCGTCTGGGCGAATAGATCCGTTGTCGTTCGTGTCCGTTAAAAAAATCAGAACGATGGTTGCGTCGTCGCGCAAAAAGCCTTGATTCACAGTTGTTGACAGAGGAGGAGTGAGTGCGGTCATTGCGGCGCTCATATGGTATTCAAAACCCGATCCATCAACGCCCACATTGAGATTATTAGCTAGAAGACCTTCCGCACCCGGAGTTTGCCGGTTAATGAAACGTGGGTTACCCGATAGGCGTCCTGAGCGCCTAGGATCTGTCATATCGGTGGTGATGACGCCGATGTTGTAGTTGAGGGCCGAATTCTTGACAAAGGTTGATGTGAACTGCTGGATGTTGTTGATCAAATTTCTTTGGTGCGTGGCCATACTGTAGGAATCATCAATCACGAACAATATGTCGACGCGCGGATCAAAATAGGCCGTCCCATCTGTGTCTTTTACACTTTTGTCACGCTTTTCTGGTGCCAGATAAGCCGTCTCTGATTTGGGCGAACATCCAAACAATAAAAATGTGGCAATAAGAGGGATGCAAAGCTGGGTTTTAAATATTTTCTTGGTGCTCATGAAGAGCGTCCTTTCATGTCAGCATGGCAGGCTTTTTTAACATCGACGCGGTAATTGCCGATCTCATCGAACCAGAGTTCATCATTGGCTGGGAAGGTGAGAGCATCACGATCTTTTGATCCCGTGGCTCCTTTTTGTTTCTCAGCAGGAGCCTTGTTTTTTGTAGCTACACGATGAGCGAGTGAAACCTGCTGAATGACTTCGGCTTCAACGATATGGAGCTTGCTTAAGATGTCCTTGATTTCAGAGTTTTCAATTTGGGCTAGATCTTTAATGCGTGATTGAGCCGCATTGAGAGCTGTTTGTGAGCGTAGCGAGGTGGTCTGGCGAAGCTTATCAAAGTAACCCTGCAATCCTGTCAAAGCCAAAGATTGAGAATACAAAGTATCAGCGGCGTTGGCCTCCATCTCAAGGTTTTTGGCTGCCTGGGCTAAGATGTAGAGTCTTTGATCGCGAGAGAGTTTGCGCGGCAGTATGGCTCCATCAGCACCCAGATGGGCTCGCGAGAGTTTGCCGCCCTTAAGACGCGTCAAGATTTTTTTTATTTGAGGGCTCTCACTCGAGGCGCTCAGCTTTTTTAGAGACTCGCTGCGCGCTTTGAAATTTTTGGGGAAGGCTTGCAGGCTTGAAATCACGCCAGGATAATCGCAGATCTTGAGTTGTGCCAGAGCGTGAACAAAAAAGCTTTCAGGGCCAGCTTGCTGAGCCATGACCGGTGTGACTAAAGATTGACTTAAAGCCATTGCGTTTTGTGGTTCACCCTTTCTGATAAATGCCCAGGCCATTTCTTCTTGAGCATCGGTCCAGTATTCTGATTTTTTGTCGATTTTTTCGTAGTATTTGATCGCTGCCGCATAATGAGCGCGCTGAAATAACAGTCTGGCGGCGGTGATTTCCATAAGGTCTTGAGTGACCGGTTGGGCTTTGGATTTCATTAAATCCGCTAAAATCTTCGCTGCCTGTTCAACGTCGTTATTGGTGCTGTGGTGAATCACAAGAGCCCAGCCCGCACGGGCGCGTGAAAGGCTGTGACGAGGAAGTTTAGAGAAAATGTCGGCCAGCGCTTTTGGGTCTTTTGGCGATAGTAGCGAGCCGCCAATGATCTGGTATTCTGTTTCAGCAGGGAAGATCTCCGCAAACTCTGCACGCCACTGAATATCGGCAAGGCCCCAGGCCGGATGGCTTTCTGGCAACGCTTCTTTGAGCATACGGCGAATTTCAGGGTGTACCTTTCTTGGATTTTCCAGAGTGAAAAGTCGCTCAAGACCGGTGACGGGTAAGCCAGATCTAATATGTGCAAGCGCAAAGAGTGCTTTGCCATTGGCACTTTGTTGAAAGGAATGCCCCTCAAACGCCACCTTGAATTGTAGGAGGGCCTTGTTCCAGTCGCCATTTTCAATATGTCTAATAAAAAGACTTTGATCGGGATGGGGTTTAGGAAGCTCATCCTGAAGGAGATAGGCAAGGATACCGAGTGGAGATGATTGGGATGCAGAATGCTCTTTTTTGGGAAGAGATGGATCAATGGCGGAATCAAAAAGACCTTCTAGGTCTTCTCCCTTCGCATGCAGCGAAAGGCATATAAGAGCGGTGGTGAGACAGAGATGTGTTTTGATCATAACATCCACCCCATTTGCAGAGAACCAATAGTGAGGTCCATATCCTTTTCGCCGGTCAAGTACTGGGCTGTGTAGTTTTGGTAGCGCACTTCAAAGCGTGTGCTTAGGTTGCGGTTGATCCAAAAGCCTATTCCGCAGCCCGCGGTGTAGGTTGAGGTGGTTCCTGAGCGTAAGCGCACCTGTCCAGCACCAGCCAAAGTGTAGAGATCGAATTGAGCCACGGCCTTATTTAACAAATTGAGTTTGCCATAAAGAGGGTACCAATTGACTAAGGCCATGGCTTCATCCCGAACATAATCAAGATCTGGATAAGGACTAGATGGATTTTCTGGGTTGGCCTCAAAGTCCGCTCGTGCACGATCGACCATGGCTTCGCCTTCATCTGTCAAATTGTTGAAAGCGTAATTATACTTGAGAGACACTGAAAGGCGCGGGTTGAAGTGATAGCCAGCATTTATACCCAGGGTGCGAGTTCGCATGTAAGAATCACCGCCAAAGGTGCTTGCAAGCTCGGGCGCCAGTTCTATTCGATTCCGGCGATTTACCGTGCGCGTTTGCACTATGCTGATTTGTTTTTCTGGCTCTAAAGCCTTGGCCCGCTCAAGTAGAATGGTGTTGCCGCCAAGGGAGTCAAAATCTGGTTCTGAGGTGGTTTCCATAGCTAAGGGCATTGAAGCCCAGATCGACAGAGTGAGTAGTAGGGACCAACGCATATTCAGACTCCCTTCGGAAGGACTATTGCCCTCAGGTAAATGGTTCCGAGTCCTTGGATAACATCGCGAGCGTCTTTGTTGCGCATTTCCATGTAGGCATTAAAAGCGTGCTCACCGACGGCTGTTTCTGGCGGAGTCCAGGTAAAAGTGCAGTTGAGAACACTTCGATTTGTATTCAATGGAAGACATTCCAAAGTGGCCCCGAGCGGAAGGCGATGGGTCCGCATCAGAGACATAACAGCTTCTTGTTTTGGGTCCATGATCAAGAATTTTTGAGAAACTGTTTCGCTAGCTTTGATTTGCAGGTCTTCGGTCCAAGTGGTCACTGGAGTTGAGAATGATGTGTAGATATCTGTATTTAACTCGCGTACCGTGCTCAATTTTCCAAAGCGAGAAACCGCGCGCAAGGCGGCGTAGTAGGTATCTACTGAGCCCGTCAGCTCGCGCTCGCGTAGATCAAGGGCTAAAATCAAGCGGAATTCATCGTTATTAACGTGTTCAATATTTTCGACACGCAACAGGCCCGCCAAGCTCTTTTGATTGCTCATGGAATCGATCATCAAGCGAGGCCAGGTGGAGCGATCTTTGACTACCGCATCGCGATCACGAACGTTGACGAATAGCGTACTACTGGTGCCCTCGCGTTGAGAAGTGTAGCGTCGATCAACTCTTAAAATTTCAGGAGCTGCAAAGTCACGCGACACGCGTAGGGGAATTTTACGAACGCCATAAAGAACTGGCTGCTCATCTTTAGTGGCTAAAGCTCGCACGGAAAGTGCGAAATCGACATAAATGTTACCGCCGGCTTTTGCGTCAACCCAGCCACTTGGCGGTTGCCAAGAAAAGATTTGTTTTGCTGGGTCGTATGAGGCGCCGGGGAATTCATTTAGATTCTCAATTTCAATAGCAACACTGTAACCTTCGAGAAGCGCTCTGCCGGAAACTCGAAAATCGTAAAGCTTACCTTCTTCAAAAGAAACGAAATCGGGTGCGACTATCCGCACGGAATCACTAGGTACTGGTTTACTAAGATCCGGTTTTTCAGGTGTTGGTCGCGGATCTGCGAATTTACCACCTTTGCCGGCAAGAGGATCCTGGTTCCATTCACCGCATCCGGTCATTACCAAGATCAATGTGATTGCGAGTACAAACTTAAGCTTTCTCATTTTGATCATTTACCCCTGTCCTGTTCTGCGTAATACAAAAGGATAAGAAACCTTCACATCAACCCCACCTTGGGGGAACGGAAATTTCCAACTTTTCATGCGAAGAAGAATGCAGTCCTCGATGAGTTTTGAATTAAGAGTTGTATTGCCAGCGGCCGCCGATTTAACCATACCATTGCCACCAATCACAAAATCTACAGAGACGCGGCCACTCAAGTTTGGATCGCTTTGTAGACCCTGCTCGTAACAAAAGCGCACTTGTCCCAAATTGCGGTTGATAACGGCGGCAATGGCATCGCGATCGAGGCCCGAGTCAACTGAAGCCTCTTGCGCAAGACCGATCGGACCGGCACCCGTGGATCCCACCAGGGAAAGTTGTCCGTAACCGGCTTGTCCTCCGCCTTTACCTTTGGTGCCATAGCCACCCGCACCTTCGACTTTGCCTCCCGAACCAAGAGGTGCCGATGTGAGGCCTTTGGCGTACAGGGATGTTTGCGTGCCGCCGCTTCCAGCGTTTCCACCCAGTCCAGGACCAACAGTTGTGTTGGCCGCGCCCAAATTCAAGCCTCCGACTTGTTTGCTCTTTGATAATGAACCTAAGGCGGCTAGAGCTCCCATGCGCTTGAGTCGGTCAGGACTTTTTGGGGCGTCCTTCTGGGGTTTGGCCTGATTGTCAGAATGAGTCACGTTGGCGGAGGTCACTTTTTGGCGAGCAGGAATTTTTTTAACGATCTTAATGACTTCCTGTTTGAGAGCCTCTTCGGTGGAGGGAGCCATCTGCGGTCGATTGTACAAGTGAACGAAGAGACCAGCGGTTGCAAACAAAATCACTGATAAAATCGCACGCCAAACGCGTGAGCTTTCTTCTTGCTGGTGACCATCGCTGGCAAGTTTGTCCAGTTTTGGGAGAAGGCGCAAATGTGCCACATCACCAATCGCGAAGGGCTGGCTTTGCAATTGCTCTTGAGAGAAACTGCCTATTAATTCGTAAGGAATTTGCTTTACGTGTAACGACTCTACGGAGCCAACCAACTCCATGCGGCGTGTGTCTCCACGCCGTATGACTTGAACGGGCTCTCCATCCCAATCGTAAGCTCGCACCACATTGCCGTCTTTATCTTCAAGGACTAGTCTTTCCATAGACATCAGTAAAGCTCCGCTGATTGTTTCAGTCGATCTTTAAAATCCGTACGCACGCCGATAAGAGCGTCTAAAACTTTGTCTTCTTCAACTGTGGTCACCGCTTCGTCCGAGAAATGATATTTTCCCTGGACTAAAACGTCTTCGAATGAATGTTGTGTGGCTGAGCTTGTTTCTTTTTTCTGAGGCTCTGTGGCATTAGCTGCAAAGCCAAATAGGGACAAAACAATAATCAAAAATTTCATAAGGCCCCCTTTTCTAATCGTTCAATTCGGCTTGCTAGGTACTCTGACATCGAGGAGTTGTCTGATTTGCGTTCTAACAGCAGCAAATTTTCTAACGCCTTTTTGTCCAATGGATTTTCGAAAACTCTTTGTCTTGCGTCTTGGATTTCTTTGAGTTGTGGACGTTGAATCATGGCCTTTACAAGCTTGAAATTATCGAAATTCATCAGTTGTTCTTCAGGGGCAATTTGTTTTAGAGCTTGGATTTCAATCTCAATCAAGGGGCGCAAGCGTTGCTGCTCCCAAGACGTTTTAAGTGGATTCAGCCAATCTGAGTCCTTCCAAAATTGTTGGCTTTTAGTTTTGGCTTCTGATGCCTTCGCTTGAAATGGATTAGCCTGAGCTGAGAGAAGCGTGAGATATTCCTGCTCCTCTTGCGGCGATAGACCAGTAGGCACGGGCACGCCAAATAGGTCTTGATAAAACCGCTCGCTTTGTCGTGCCAGCAGATCTATGCTCAGAAGCTGGGAGGTCCAGTCACCATCTTGGATGGCCTGTTTGGCCAGTTCCTCTACTTTTTCCAACAGTGCGGCACGACGCTTGATCGACTGCGCAAGCTTTTTTTGTGATTTGCTTTCTAACTGATCACCGGCGATCGAGTGACTAAGTTGCTTGAATTTTTTTAAGAAATCCTGGCGTTTGAGTAGCCGACCAGCGTCTGTTTTGGCTAGGCGCTCCTCCTGTGACACGGCTCTAATTAGGGCTTCTTTACCTGTTGTAGCATATGTCTCGGCGTACAGTTGGGCCAGAAGTGAGGGAGAGTCGTTGAGGATGGAGTGAACCTTTTGCAGCTCCTTTTCGGGAGTCTTTGACTTTCTCACTAACTCGGCTGCCACTAAAATTTTTCTCTCCGCATCCGCAGTTTGTGCGAGATAATTCATGTAATAGGTGGAGCTGGGACGCCCTGAAAGCTCAGCGAATACGGCCAGTTTAAAGTTTTTTTCTTCAATAGAGAGAGTTTTTTCTAGTTTTTCGGTGGCGGCGAAGGCGGTGGCAAAGTCTAAGCGCAATTCGGCGAAATAGGCCTTTCTTGACCAGGCGAATTCGCGGTCCTCAGCGGACATGGGCGTCAGATTCGTTAGAGCATCCGCAGCTGAAGAGGCCTCGTGGATTTGGCCTTGCTTTTCCGCGAGTATAAGTTTGTTTTTGTAAAACCTGATCCTATCTTCCGGAGTGGACTGATTGGGGTCAAACTCTTTTAATAAAGCTAATGCTGCGCTTGGATCTTGTTCAGCTATGGTGGCAGATTGTGTGAGAATTGTTTTTTGTAGGATTTGACCAAATTCCAGATGGCCCTCGGGATAAACTTTTTGAAACTCTCGCGCCCAGGCAATGAGACGATTTTCATCTTTAAGTAGCACCAAAGCATCCAAGGATAAGTTGGCAGCTTGCCTGTGTAGCGAAGATTTGCCCAGAAGCGCAAGATGGCGTAATTCTATGGCTGCATTGGCGAAGTCGCCTTGATCGTAGGTGAGACGAGCAGCCTGATAACGCACTTCAGTTTCTTTGCTCTTTATGGAGCTCTTTTCTAAGTAGGCCATGTAGGCCTTGCGGCGTAGAGATGGATCTTGCATCGCTTCGGCTACCTCCACTTGGCTCAGTAGAGTGCTCTCAATTTTTTGGGTTTGATTTGATTCTTGCGATAAAAGTTCGAGAGCGGATGAGAAATGAATCCATGCAACTGGCCAATTTTTGTGACTGAAGGCGATTTGCGCTGAATAAAGGTGAGCGTCGGTATCTTTGGAGAAAATTTTGAGATAGGCCTCGTAAGCGCTAAGTAGCTCGATGCTTGGCTGTTTTTTTTCTATTTGATTCCAAGCAATGGCGAAATTGCGTGCGCGTCGCTTGAGTTCTTGTTCATATGGATTGTCATTGAAACCTATATCGCCCCATGATTGCATGGCAAATTCATAGCTTTTTAGGGCTTGTTCTTTGGCGCCTTTATCCAAATGCAACTGTGCGATGGAAATATGGGCGGCCAGCCGTTCGATAGGTTGGCTGATGAGGTCGGCAACTTTACTCCAGACGAGTAGGGCTTCATCCTTTTTTCCCAGGCGCTCTAATTCAAAAGCCAGTGCTTGCGTATTGGTGACACGCGTGGACTCTGGGCTAAGTTTAAGCAGAGAGTCGACGCGCTCCTCGGTCACCAAGTCTTTGGCTATAAATGTGGAATAATCTCGGGCCACTTCCTCTTGAAATTGATTATCTTGTTGTTGATGAGCTCCGCGAGAAAGTAACTCAGGCTGATTCAAAATCGATGCAAGTTCACCAATCGCTTGGGAAGTTTTTCCTTGATGCAATAAGCACCATGCACGTCGGTACGCGGCCAGGCCTCGACTGGCGGTCTTAGGTTGTTCTAGTACACTGTTGTAATGCTGTATCGCCCTCGTCCAATCGCGGCGTTTGAAGTGTATTTCAGCGAGTGAGAGGTGAGCTTCTGCCAGCATGGCTGGATCATTTTGCTGCGATAGGTTTTTTTGATAAAAAGTGATGGCTTTATCATCGTCTCCGTTCATCTGATAGAGGTGTCCGATCTGCAAAATAATTTTAGCTCGACTAGCCTCTGGGGCGCGCTCTAGCACCTCGTTATAAAGGCGCAAGGCTTTCTGTCGATCTTTTGCGGGGTTTCCTCCATGCATACTCTCAATGCGCGCGCGATCTGCATAAAGATCGGCCAACCGTAGAGTCACCGAGACTTTGGATGCATCTTGACCTGGCAATTGTTGATAGACCTTGTCTAGCTTCTCGATTAGAAGATTTTGGCTGGCGGGATCCATTTGGGCGCTACTATTTTGAGCGGCACCATAAAGACCGATCAAGGACAAAAGAACAACAAGCCGGCGTCGACAAAACATGAAAAATTCCCTCCCTGGCTAAAGCAATGACCATTCACTTCATAATCACGGCAAAACGTATGTCTCCAAAGCCAGCGCCGGACGCAGCTAAAATGATCTGGTTCAAAATCTCATATTTCACACGTCTGTCGGCTTGAACAGTCAAGATGCCTGGGTATTCTTCTCCCGGACGAGTTTCCGAGAACTGCTTGCGTAAATCTAGCAGGGCTGGAATGAGAGATGAAAAATTGATTTCTTTATCTTCAAGAAAAAGCTTTTCGTTTTCAATTTTTATTACCGGATTTCTTTCAAGGACCTCAGCGAGCGAGGCTTTCGGGAGTTGCGTATCTTTTCCAATGTAAAGAATTTCACCTGTGCTCGAGAAACTCATAAGAAGAAAGATCACCAAAATTGAGAAGGCATCTATAAGTGCGGTTAGGAGAAGTTCACCTGAAAAAACGGAGCGACTGCGTGCCCCGTGTTTGGGGTGAACGTGCGATTGCCCTGCGATTACACTTTGCAATGCCGTCGCACTTAAAATGCTTTGCGTAGCCAGCATACTTTACCCCTCTAAAGCGGGACCACACCTAGATCGGTGAGGCCGGTCTTTTTGAACTCATCCATAAGATCAATAATTTCTTCATATTCAGACTGCAGTCGAGGCTGAATGAGTACCGTTTTCAATTCTGGATCAAGCGTCTTGATTTGGCTGACGGCTTTATTGAGTTCAGCTAAATCGCTGCGACCTTGGACTCCTTTTAAACTGAGAGAGCTCAGCTTGCGTGGGATTTTCGCCGACTGCTTGACGTTGAGGATAAGGTCACCAGCGGCACCCATGGTGACCCAAAGTTGGGGAACCTTTTCTGTCTCGGAGGCGCTTTGGCCGCCAATGGCTTGCTTCACATTCAACGACCCAACTTGCAGCCAAACGGCAGTCAGAAGTAAAAAGCAAATACACACCGACAATAAGTCAATGCAAGGAATCAGGTTTAGTTCAAAATCGAGATGCTTTTTATTGTGGCGCATACGACTCACCCCGAAGAGTTAATGGTTCAAGCGTTAATTTCGGGTTTCCCGTGCTTCATTCCATTGCCGTGCATGGATTTGAATCCTGCGGGTTCAAAGGAAAAACTGAGCCAGTTAAAGGCGCGCAACGCGCTTTGATTGAGGTCTTCTGCAAGACGATTGGCGCGGTTTTGCAAAATCGAAAAAGCAACCAGAGCCGGTATAGCCGTGATTAGACCATAAGCGGTGCAATTCATGGCTTCAGAGATACCTGCGGATAGCAATGCCGCTTTTTCGGCTGGATTGGCGTAAGACACAGCGGCGAATGATCGAATCATTCCTGTAATTGTACCCAGAAGACCCATTAAGGTAGCGACGTTACCGAGCATTGATAGAAAGCCGATGCGACGATCTAGGAAGCCATTTTCGGTAATAAGAATCTCATCCATTTTGCCTTGAATTTCTTCTTTGCCGCCGAGGGCTTTGGCTGCTTTGGCGCCGGCGACTAGGGTTTTAGCGACAGAACTGGCGGGCATACTGCCAGCGCGCTCAATCACCATTTCAAGTTCACCGCGGCGAATATTGTCCTCAAAGGATTCAACGATGGATTTTTGGTTTAGCTTGCGCTTAATAAAAAGAGCGTAGATACGCTCAACAACAATTGCAATCGATACGAGTTGAATGGCTAGGATGGGCCACATCCAAATTCCACCATGCTCAAAGGCAGCCGCGATTTGTGCAAACATATTCCCCTCCCAAGCGCTTTGATTTTACTTCGTTATTAAAAGGCTCACTCGTTATTGCAATTTTGTAAAGATTTTAAATTCTAATTAAGAGTTCGAGTCTGATGTTGAATGTTTGTGCTGTGAGTCGTGTCGCTTCAAGTCTTCATCGAAAAAGCCTGCCGTTGAAGGTCACCCGCGCTGAAAAAAAGACCACAAATGTGGTTCGTAGAGGTCTCTCATTGGTTCCGCCGTCGGTATGGCCGTTGCCTTTCATGGTCTTGGGCCAGCGATGAGCCTTTGAGGAGGTTGTTGTGAAACGCTGGAAATTTAACCAATGGATGCTCGTTTTGAGCGTCGCTGTTGCATGCTTCGGGGTAGAGGCTCATAACAACGATTTGCCGTATCTATGGGTGCAAAATCGCTGGATTGTGGCCGATGGCTTCTCAACGGCCAAGCAAATAAATTGGCGTGTGGATTTGAAGCAAAAACGCATTGTACGTGAGGACGCTCAATCTCAGTCTCAATCTCAATTGCCATTGTCACAATTCGACTTTGTGGCGGCAAAGGTCTCAGATCCGAATGGTAAGATTTGGCCGCAGACCACCTGGCGCCTAGCTTCTAACGCCAATGAGATGCAGATCTTGGATTGCGGATCTAATGCTGTATTTTTGTTGTTTCGAGTAATTGTGGAAGACCCTGGTCAGGCTAAAATCTCGAATTGGGGAGTCGCACTCCATGAGCTGGATGAGTCGCCCTTGAGAGACGCACAAATTCGCATTCGTTCAACATTAGATGCGGGCTCACAAGCTTTTGCGGGTCTAGAGTATGACTATGCGGCCCCTTTCTCTGGTTCTTCGCATACGCCGCTGGCTGGTGAACAGGCGCTGAATATGGCAAGCGCTGGTGTTGAGGTGAACTCGAATGTGAGTGGAATTGGTAACTCTCATGTGTTGTGTGCGGATCGAGATGTAGCACTTTTAAATAAGAGTTTAAGAAAAACAATTCGGCAGGTGCCTGCACTCAGTGAGGTAAAGATTGTTCAGTCCTGGGACCAATCGCGCTCGACTGGAGTCTTTAAACGTAAGAAGCAAAAATTTATTGAGGTTCAATTGACTCATACCAAAGGTCGTCGCGGTTGGGTTCCCGAGAATCTAGTAATATTGGCCGCCGATTGTCCTTATTTTAAAAAGCCCTCAGCTGCGCTTTCGACAAAACCATCAACCCCTATTGGAGCATCAGAACCGGTGTGCTGTAACTTTCCTACGATTGATAGGCCGACGCATTCCTATCTTACGGCTCAACGTCGATTTGGTGCGGGTCGCTCTGGAGGTAGATTGCATGCGGCCTGCGACTTGTATCGTCGTGACGGGGAGATCGCTCAGTCGGTTGCGGATGGTGTTGTCCTTCGCGGCCCTTATCGGTTTTACCAGGGCACTTATGCAATCGAAGTGAAACATAATAATTTTCTTGTCCGCTATGGTGAAATCAAGGGACGAGTTCCAAAAGGGATAGCATCAAATCGAAAGATTAAATCTGGGCAACCGATTGGCTATATTGGCACCGTCAATTCGGGTTGCTGCAATCCTATGTTGCATTTCGAGATGTACAGCGGTCGACGTTCGGGGCCTCTTTCCGGTGGAGGCAAATATCAAAGACGTTCAGATCTGCTCAACCCTACGGATAAACTGCAAGTCTGGGAAAGGATGAAGTATGGGGCGTCATTTTAAGTGGTGGGTCTTAATTTTTCCTCTTCTGGCTCTGCTGGCGTATTGGTCGCGGCCCGACGAAGCCTCGTCAAAGTCCTTCGATATGGCGAAGAGTCAGTCAAATTCTAGCCGATTGGTAGCGAGCTCACCCGCGCAAAAGGAAACGTTACCTCAGGATGCAAATGCAAAAAAGCAAACCAATTTGCTGACTCCTCAGGCTCTTCGTTTGATTCAATTTATGCTGTCTACGGCCGCGAAACAATCGAGCCTATCGCAGCTTGTGGATTGGCTAAAAAGTAGCGGCCAGCAGCCACAAGTTACCTTTGACGAGAATCCTCATACCGGCAAAATGACGCTGGTCAGATCGCAAGTTGCCACACAGAGTGTCCGCTATGTGCATGCCCAGTATCTGTCAGACGCGACTCATTCCAAAGAGTACTTGCAGCATATTTCTTTCGATATAAAATCGGAAGAAAAAGTAATGTCTGCTCTGCGGGATAATATTCACAAATTAATTGGTCCTTTGGGTGTGCAAAAAAGAGACGGGGATGATTATTTACTTTGGGAATTGCCAAACGGTTACATCCTGTGGGCCAAGCCTTTAACGTGGGATGAACTTCAAGATGACCCGTTCAATGCTTATACGCATAAGGATGTTGGAACCATTCGTGTGACACTCGAGCAAGAGATACATTTTGATTAATTTAGTGATTGCCAGAGGCAATCACTAAATTAAGACTTTTACTTGCTCATCGATATCAGAATACGGCGGACAGCGCTGTTGACTGCTTCGATATCAACCGTTTGTCTGCGCGCCTGTGTGCGTACTGCCATTCGAGCATTGAAGGTGTCGCTTTGAATGCGTAAGTCAAAGCCAGCGGCGGCCATTTTGCCATTCGCTTGTCCACGGATTCCGTATTTCTCTTCTTCCCATTGACCTCGCACTTCAACGCCACTGATGGAAAGGCGTGAGCGCAGCGAGATATTATTGTTTGAATTTGAGCAACGGATGTTTTGGCGAACACTAGAGCCTTCAACAAAATATGTCGAAGTGCAGTGCATGGTTTCCTTACTGTTGTCGGCGTAATACAGAGTGGCCTGTCCACTCCAGCGACCCGGTAAAGTAGAAAGTGGAGATGTGGGAGACTGAGCCAACGTGAATGTCGGAGATAGAGCTAAGCAGAGAAGCAAAGTATTCACTGAAAACATAACCTTACAATTCATAATTAACCTCGTGTATAAGCAGTTTTGACACGCCTTACCAAAAGCCGTATTAAAAAGATATACATATTTTTATTTATTTATTGTCCGAGAAATCTTTCCAGAATTCTTTACTTACTAGAACTCCCGTAGCTAGGTTGGCGTCTACGGCTAAGACCTGGCGAATTTGTAATTCACGCATAAAGCCCAAGACCAAAATGAGATTTGAGACCTGAGTGTTGGCATACTGACCTCCAAGTTCTTGATCAGAAAGTGATGCCTTGGCCGTTAACGTGACTTCAATATCATCCGCCGTAAAAGGATTTTTGCCGACTTGATCACGAACGCTTTTACCTAGAACTCCGCCAATTCCGATGACCGTGTCCGTTTCTGTGAGACGCTTGCGCAGAGCAGGGGGTACACTTGACCTGGCGGATTGGCGAGCCCTTTGAATACCTTCTTGGGCAGATTTCAACCCGATCGGATTGGGAGTTTTTCTTTTACCATCAGAGTGAAGAGGAAAACTCTCCATAAAGCGAGTGGAGGCAAGATCGCCTTCAAAGGTCAGTAATTTTTCTGGGGCAGCGGGGTCTCTTGCTGACATCTGCTGACTGCCGCCGCCAATATCCCAAACAATTGCCGTTTCCGGAGGAATCTGTGCGGTCACTAAACCAGAAACTAATCCCAAGCGAAGTTCAGTCTCTTGCGAAATGAGCGATAGGTGAGTAGGCAAGTGCTTGCGAGCCGAGTGTTCTAACTCTGCTATAAACTCGGCTCCGTTGCGCGCTTCTCGAAATGCATGCGTGGCCACTCCCGCGGCTTGTGTCGCGCCTTGCGTTTTAGCTAAAAGTAAAAGTTTTGCGAAGTTGGCTTGTCCTTGTTGTTTTATGTTTTGAGTAAAAATACGTTTTTCGCCGGTGCTTAGAAGGTCTTCCTGATAAGCAGTGGCTATTGAAGATGTCCATATCTTTTTGCGAAGGCTTCCCTTGCATATATCGACTTCTGCGACGTGAACTTTTGTAGAGCCTGATCCGATGTCGAAAGCCGCTCTGACCTGTGCACAGGAATCGACTTTTGATTTAGGGGAAACGACACAGCCAAGGTTTAAGAAAAATACAAGAGTGAGTGCGTGGGCTAAAATTTTCATATTTTTAGCAGGCTAGCCGAACCTCAGCACAGGGGCAAACTTAAATCTGGAGTTGCACAAGTGTGGCCATCTTCTGGTTTCGTTGTGGAGCCACTTCTAAGGCAAGCGCTTTGCAATGCGCTCTCGCCGTCCGAATGGCGAAGGCGTAAATTGCCTTTGTGAGCGAAAAATGGACCTGTTGATGGGGAAAAATGTCGCTATGCTCGAAAATAACTGTGAACGCGTGTTGATCCTCATGGCCGCCAGATCTCAAGCCGAGGCCACGGCTTTGCCCTTGAAGCGCAATGGCCATTTTATTCATATATGTGAGAATTTTGATGAGCTCTTGAGTGAAATTTCACAGGGAGTGGGAGTTGTTCTTTTGGCAGGAGAATTTCTGGCTTCTGATAATTTTGGCCGACTTAACTCTTGTTTGGCTCAAGAGCCCGCGTGGTCACATTTACCCTTGGTAATCGCGCGCGCAGAAGTTTTGGAACAATTTATGGAAAAGCGCGCCGATCCGCATGGGCATATAGTTCGCCTAGAAAGTCCGGTCCTTGTTGGCACCATGTTGAGTACAATTTGCTCAGCCTTAGCCTATCGTCGCCGCCAGTATCAGATTCGTGATCTGTTGGTTCAACTTGAGGTCTCGCGCTGCGAGGCGAGTGTAGCCAGTCGGTCCAAGTCTGATTTTCTTGCGAATATGAGCCACGAAGTGAGAACTCCATTGGGGGCACTGGTAGGATTTTCTGAATTATTGGCGGATCCTGAGCTTGCGCTTAAAGAGCGTACTACCTATGTCAACGCGATCAAGAGAAACGCAAAAATATTGTCAACCTTGCTCGACAACATTTTAAATCTTTCACGAGTTGAATCTGGGCGGTTTGAGGTTGATGAAACGCATTTTTCTTTGCGAGACGTGTTGGTTGAGGTGCGCTCGGTTAGCGAGCCGGAGGCGAGTGCGAAAGGTCTGCGCATTTTTTTTGAACTTATGAGCGGCTTACCACAATTTGTTCGTGGAGATGGCGGCAAGACCAAACAAATATTGAGTAGCATTATTGATAATGCCATTAAGTTCACGAGTCATGGAGATGTGTATGTGCGTATTTGGACTGAATTATTGAAAGAGTCGAGTCGTCTTCTGTTGCGCATCGAGGTCGAGGACACAGGTGTGGGTATCTCTGCCTTGCAATCTGAAAGGCTTTTTAGGCCGTTTGCCCAGGCTGATTCCTCTTTAAGTCGTCGATATGGAGGTATTGGAATTGGTCTGGCGCTAGCAAGAAAAACCGCGCGCAAGCTGGGTGGCGATGTTTGTTTAAAATGGAGTATACCTGGCGCTGGAAGCTGTTTTGCCATTCATCTCCCTCTTGAACGTCTAACTGATTGTTACTCTCAGGAGACAACTGCGACTCACAACGGGTTCATGCCCACTGTCGGCGACTCGCATAAAAAACCTCTAGATCTAGGTCTAGAGACCCGTCGACCTGCTCCCCTGTAAATCAAGACCTCAAATCATCAGCAATCTGACTTCGGTTGAGTGTAATTTTACTGCGATTGGCCGAAGAGAAAGTGTTGATATATAGATGGGAATCTTGGTTTGAATCTGAATCGTACTGATCGCATTATTATAACGCTCGCGATTCTTGTGCTGCTGATTTCAGGAGCGTTATTTTACTTTGACGATTGGATGTGGGGAGGCCGTCGTTCTCGTGGCGAATCTGCTGGGCTAGTGCTCACTCGTATGGGAGATGTTCGCGTCAAATTTGATGGTGATTTTAAATGGCAAAAAGTGTCCCGGGGACAAGATTTAGTTTACAACGATTCGATTTATGCCGGTAACGAATCGCAAGCGGATCTGAAGTTTGGTGAGTCGGAGCTGTCAGTCACTGAAAACACCCTGGTGATTTTGCGAAGGCAAAAAGATACAAACTTTCTCAACCTCAGTTATGGAACGCTACTGGCTAAGATTTCCAAGGATGGCAAGCTCTTTATCGACACCGGCGATGGCAAGGCCATAGAGCTGTCGGCCAAGGCGAATACTCAATTGGTACTTAAAAAAGCGGGAGACTCAATTCAACTGGATGTCACGGCTGGGCAGGCGGAAGTACGAGTTGGTGGTCAGGTCACTCGGGTTCGCCCGATGGAGCCCGTGAGTCTTGAAACTACGGCGGGAGTGACTTCTGTTGTACGGAAGGAAAAAACTGTTGAGTTTCGCGCTCTCAAGCCCCGTAAAGACCAAGTCATCTACGGCGAAGATGAGACCAAAATTGAATTTGCCTGGGCTTATGACGACAATCGAGCTGTGTCTGTAAATGATCAATACACTTTGGAATTCTCAGATCAACCAACATTCGAACAAGTTCAGCTCAGCAAAAAGGTGACAGGCCGTATGAGTACTGACCTGTTGCTGAAAACGTCGCTTTCTTTGTTTTATCGGGTGCGCAGTCCATCTGGAGAAATGTCGCAGGTCGAACGCGTACGTTTTGTGCGTCTTTCGGGAGTCGAAATTGTGCGCCCACGCCAAGGTGACGTTTGGCTGGCTCCAGCAGGAGAGACAACAGAGGTGCCTTTAGTTTTTAGCAAAGAGTCGCAAGCGGGTGTTCGTTATGAAATCGCAACCGATGCCGAATTCAATGATGTAGTTGCGAGCCAGGTGACCTTCGATAATAACGTTAAAGCTGAGCTCGCGGTCGGTGCCTACTTTATTAGGGCGCGCAGTGATTACGGTGAGGGTCGACTGACTCGTTGGAGTGAATCTCTCGCCTTTCGAGTCGATCAAGCATTGCAAGAGCTGAGGTTGTCGGACGCAGGAATTACAAATGAAGTCTTGATACCAAACGCAGAATATCCCAAGGCGATTTACGGCTCACGTGGTGATAAGGCGCTAAGCTTTTTGGCGGAAAATGGCTTTCTTCAACGTTTTTTTCCGTGGACTCAGGAGCAGTTTGACGAGCTACGAATCTTCCTTCAGGGTGAAGACACCGTTCGCGTTCAAAAAGACATCCGCTGGCCTAACGATAAACTTGCTCCCGGCAATTATGTCTACCGTTATCAGGTGACAAAGGCAGGTCACCAGCCTTCACAATGGTCAGCCGAAAAGACACTGAGAATTCGCATGGAGCCTGCGCGTCCCTTAGGGGAAGCTCATCTGGGTGAACCGTTAAGCAGTGGAGAGGTCGAGGCGTCTTGGCGCTTTACCCCTTTGCTTTTTGCCAAAAAGTACGATGTTGAGATTGCCGATGATCCTGGATTTAAAAATCCTCGTGAGCTCCGGGTGTCTAAAAATAGAGTTGTTGTTAGTCTAAAACCAGGTCGCTACTTTTGGCGAGTGAGAGCTCGTGATGCGAGAGGGCGTATCATCAGCGATTTTTCTCGAGCTTATGAACTCAAAGAAATTCCATCCGCTATACCGGTTATGCTAGCCAAAGACGAACCGCAAACAGAAGAAAAAATTGCGCGCGAGCCCTCTGTGACCAAAAATGAAAAATCTAGCGTCAACGAGATCGATTCCACCTCACGAGCAAAGGCCGATACGCCGCCAACCAAGCCTTGGCAGGAGAACGGTTGGTGGGCGTGGCTGGGAACAGGTTACAACTATGTTGATTACAGACAATCCGTTCCAGGTCGTCTCACGATCAACTATCAAAACGTAAAGGGACCTAGCCAGTACCTGGAAGGAGGATATTTTGGCAAAAATGGACTAGGGGGTGTTCTCACTTATAAAAATACTCCTGGTGAAGTGCGCCTCAAAAATGCTCCGATAGACACAGGTGTCTACTCCTGGACGACGGTGTCTTTGGAGGCGCAGATGCGAAGAATTTTCCCTCGCAAGGTGCTCAAGCGTAAGTTGACCTACGGGATGAGACTGGGTGTACAGCAACACAAGGCTCCATTTATTTTCATTGATGCCTACGGTGATGCCAAATTGAAGGTCAACGAAATGAACACGGCATCTCTGGGGCTATTTGCTGAACTGGCCCGCAAAAGATGGAAATACTATGGGCTATTGCGCTACCAAAGCCCATTCTCATCCAAATCAAGCGGAGCTACCGAATACAGGATCAATCCAGTGGTAGCGTTTGATGGATCTCTTGGTACATCCTACAACTTTACGCCACAGGTTAAGTTGGGGTTCTTTTTCTACGGACAAATGCATCAATACAATTTTATCTTTAGTGATGGTGAGCAGATCAACAATGGCTTTCAATCGTTGTTCTACTCCAACATGGATCTGCGTCTCGGTATAGATTTCTGATTTCTCAGGCTTTGCTGATAGCCCAAAAGCGACCAGAATCGTCACCTCATTTTTACCGTTTTTCATTTTGTCTGATAGGTGTGATGCTCGGATGGCATTGTATTTTATTTAGAAGCCAGATTCTTTCTGGCACGATTTCTGGATAGAAGCGGACTGAGGGTGAGGTCACAGGGATTGAGACTTCAACGGAGCGACAGTCCGCCATGAGGGTGGGTCTGTCGCGATTTCCATTTGGGCAGTGAATGCGGAAGCCGTCATTCAGTTTATTGTGCAACTCGTTGGGAAAAAAATTGAAAGCAAAATTTTTGATATCAGGTTTGCGTAAGGTTCTGCTTTCTTTTTTTCTCTCCATGGCAATGCTGGCGATCACGAACGTTGATAGTGTGTTTAATGAGCAAGCCATTTTGAGCAAGGTCAAATACGCAAAGACTCAAAAGCAAAATTATGCAAATTCCGCTGACCGTGCGGCGGTAAATCCGTCTTATGAAAGCGCCATTGTAAAACTCAAAGAGTCCCTAGGCCTTGATGAGCTCAAAGGAGTGAGTCTTTTTGAAGATCAGTCGGTTCTCGAGCCCATCGCGCACCTCCTTGAAAAGGGTGTCAGCAACTTTGCCCGACAAGCCTTTCGGAGCCCGACCTATAAAGGGGAATTTGGTTACGACCTTCTTCATTATGAAATAAAACATCCGGACGGTTGCACGTCCTCCCTTTTAGCATACCTGGAGCAAGATGTGCCCACGTTATTGTTCATTGTTGGCGAGCAAAATAAAAATGAGTTATTTTACTTTCGCGAAAGTAAATTGATTGAGCGCTCGTGGATTTCGGCCACAGAAGCCCGATCGTTAATCGAGAGCAAAATCCAAGAGAGTTTGCCTTTTTTGTCAGTCTCGAGATAAGGCTGACGAGCTTTATTGAGCCATTTTCAATTTGCGTACAATATGATTGTAAGTGTCGGCGATAAACAGATTACCCTGATCATCGAAGGTGAGTGCACTCGGGTAATTGAGTGTGGCTTTTGTGCCTAAGATACCTTCCTGCTCTCGACCCAAAGGGCTTGCGCCGCGTGCAAAGGCTTGAGGTTGACCAGCAACCGTATAAATTTTCCCTGAAGCTGGACCATCAATTTGCATGCACCGGACATTATGTGCTGTTTGGTTTGTGAAGCACAGCCTATTTTTGTAAATGGCCACACTCACTGGAGCTGAGCATTGGCTTTCCATAGCGAGAATGTTTTCTTGCTTGCTGCCACCAGCTCGGCAAGCAATACGAGCGGTTTCTCCGGGGTTTATCTGAACTTCTCCGATGGTCACGGATTTTTCGGCTCGGTTATAGTAAAGAATGGCCTCAGCTCCTCGGTCTGCAATGATCACATTGTTAATCGAGTCAAACGCGATCGAAGTCGGTTGGCTCAAATAAGGGTTTGAGCTAGCCCCAAGTGCAGTGCCCCTCTGTCCACATTTCCCCAACCATGTGTGAACGATTCCGTTGCGGTCTAAGCGGCGAAGACAGTGGTTATCTGGGTCGACAATAATGATTTCCTGAGTTGTAGGGTCGAGTATGGCGTGCGTTGGGTGTTTAAGGGGCCCACTGTGGTCTATGGGGTCTCCAGCCAAAGTTGTTATTCGGTCGGCACCGATGGTTTTTCCAAAAAATGAGCTTTGTGTTTTAGATCGATTCCAAAGAGCGAGCGATTTTGCGCCCGTGTTGGCTATAAGAACGGAATTATCCTTCAGTAAGGATAAGCCGTTAAATCCTAACGAGGCCTCAGTGCCTAAGAAATCTAAAAAGGCATTCAATGGTTCGTTGTTTTGAGTCATGGGGCTACCACAGCCTCTAGAAACAGCCGTATTCATTAGGCCATTTCGACCAATGCGGCGTATGCGGCAGTTACCGGCATCGACCACTAAAAGCTCCGAGTTGTCTCTGTCAAATGCAAGTCCGGTGACGAAGCGTAATCTTTGTTCATGTCTCAAGAGATCATGGTCGCCGGTAAAGCCGTGCAGGAACTTACCAGTTCCGATGCGTTGAACAACCCATTTTTGTCCGGGATCATAGAGTCCGAAGGTTCCCGACTGTGGGCTGCTGAAAGCCAAAAATTTATCACTGGAGTGAGTCACCGAGAGATCTGATGCGGCCAGAGGTCCGTGATCGCGAAGTTCTTGATTAAAAGCATCAAGCGACACCAGTCGGTGTTTGGCTGTTGCCATAAATATCATCTGCTTGCGAGCTGCCATTGCCTTGATATGTCCGAGCGAAAGAGGCAAAGAGGCGATGGTTTTCCATTGTCTTGCTTTTATCTGAAAAATTTTGTTGGTCTCTGCTTGCAGACCATAAATTCGTTGTCGATCAGTGGCTAAGTGTATGATTCCAGGGGCGGGTATGGTCTGTAATGGTTCAAGGGAGGAGCTCTTCCAAGTCAGTAAAACTTGGTTGCCGGAGCAAGCGGCGTAGATCACCCCATGGTTAGAGGCGAGGGCGCGGGGCTGCAAACACCGATGGGCTGTTTGGTGCTTGGAGTCCATCAGGAGTTTTACAACCCCTTCCGTATTGATAAAGCGAATGCGATTGTGTGTAGGTTCTGTGAAAAAGAGTCTGTCATGAGCTTCATCGTAAAGCAAATGACTGACACCGCTGAGTTGGGCGCGAAGAGCCGATGTCTCTAATTCTTGCCCGGAGGATGTACCACTACCGGCAATAATGCGAATTGTGCGAGCTTCGATTTTGCTTCCCAAGCGAACGACGTTTTCAGCGCTACGGTTCCAGTACCAGATGACATGGTGGGATTGGTCGGCAATAAAAAATCCGTTTTTGTCGGGCGTATGGGCCACGGCCCCGATTCTTAAATCGTGCCGATTTAAGAGGGGATCTACTCCATTGCCAATGGCCGGGTTGCCCACAAAAGTGCATATTTGCCCAGGCAGAAGATCATCACATTTTGATTCGTTCAGCGAAGTCGGAGGAACTTCCGTCAAGCTGAGCTTTTCTGGAGCATAGGTGCGCGATTGTACCAACGCTAGAGCTAAGAGCGATGTGAAAGCCCCCGCAATGAGTGGCTTTTTGAATGCTGTCGAGTTCACATTATATTCATCGGAAAATCTTGACCGTTATGAACGGAGAAAAGTCTGGGACGCCTCAGCTAATGTTGACCGAAAACTGGGAATTCACAATTCTTAAGGTCTTCAATGGGGCGATCTTTATGAAACATAAAATTTTTTGCACATATCTTATCTTTGGTCTAGGAGCCTGCTCCTCTCAATCTCACAAAGCTCAACCCCTAGTGACCGAGCTGGCTCAACCGCAAGCCGTCGGTGGCTCGCAAACTCTGGGGTTAAAAGAGGGCGACATGGTTGTCATGGACAAAGTTCAGGCTTCAGAAAAATTACGTGAATTGCAGAATTCTGTCTTTGAGATCGAAGATCGCGTTTATGGCACGCGAAAGTTGGGAACGCTTGGACTATACGGTGAGCTAAAGTCTTGCGAGCGCAAATTAGCGTCGCGCCAGTATGGCGGTAACGGCACTTTGCTTTGGGCTGAGACTTTAGACAGAGTTACCGACAAGGAAGAAGAGTTGAAACTTGGCGTTGATGAAAAAAACAATCTTGTTGCGATCAATGAAGAGTTTTTAAAAAATCGCCTGCAGAGGTATCAGAATTATAGAACGATTTTGCAGAAACGCGCGGATCAGTATGAGGACCAAATTGAGAAATGTAAGTTGGAGGTCGCAGCGCGTGAACTTGACAGCTCTCAGTCTTCCAAAGTGATGGTTCAGGAAGTTCCTAAATCAACCATTGATAAAGCTGTTCTCAATAATTTTATGTGCTCTTACGTTAAGCCAGGAGCAAGTTTACAGCAGCTCCTGAGCACGGCCTTTATTCGCGGCTGGTTGGTTCTGGCGGACTTTCAATTTGAACAAAACCTTTTGCCCGTCGCCCTGAAAGATTCAAAGGGAATAGAGAAATCGAATGCGCTATTATTTAATGGCTGGCGTTTGGCATTTGATAAAAGCCCCATTTCTGTTGGCGAATTGATGGCTGGGCAAGACACCCTACTTGTGGCTTGGTCCTATGATAAAAAATCAGAGATTCCAGATTCGGCCAGTTGTCTTTCAGCCGAGGATGGGCAGTGGAATCCCCTGAGATAACTCCTGAGCCAGTTTCTCAAGGCGGAGTGTTTTTTGCTCACCATTGTCCATGTTTTTAAACATAACTTCGCCTTTGGCCAATTCATCTGGACCTATGAGAAGAGTCCCCCAACATCCCAATGAAGCTGCTTTTTTCATTCGCTTAGAAAGGTTACCTGAAAAACCAACTTCACAATAAAAGCCAAGCTCGCGAAGGTGGTAAGCAGTTTTAAAAGCCTCCCTCTCTACGGACTGGTGAACGGGAATAATTGCAAGTGGTCTTGCTTTAGGCGGTTCAATGGGAGTTAACATCGCAAGCCGCTCAATTCCCGCAGCCCATCCTACACCTGGGGTTTCGGGGCCACCCATAGTTTTAATCAATTGGTCGTACCTACCGCCCGAAAGAATTGCATCCTGTGCTCCAAGTTGGTTGGTTTTGAACTCAAAAACACAGTGAGTGTAATAGTCTAAACCACGAACCAGAAACGGATTGATTTCAAATTGAATACCTAAATCTTTCAGGCTGTCAGTGACAGTAGTAAAAAAAGTTCGTGAGGAAGCATTATAAAAGTCAGAAATGAGGGGAGCCTCTTTTAGAATTTCTTGGTCGCTGGGGTCTTTGGAATCAAGGATGCGCAAGGGGTTGGCCGCGAGCCGTCTTTGACTGTCTGACGAAAGAGAACTCTCCTTCGTCTTTAGAAAGGAAACCAGGGCTTTGACATAGTTACCCCGACTTTCATCGTCGCCAATAGAATTAATCTGTAAGGTCGATAGCGTATCCACTTTGAGTTTTTTCAAGAACTGGTAAGCGACAGCTAAACATTCGACATCAGCGTATGGCGAGGCAGCTCCCAAGAGCTCGACACCGCACTGATGAAATTGCCGCTGCCTTCCTTTTTGCGGACGTTCATAGCGAAACATGGGACCACTGTAAAAAATCTTAAGAGGTGTTCGCTGACTTAGTCCCTCTGAAATAAAAGCTCGCGCGACTCCCGCTGTGCCTTCGGGTCTAAGGGTGATTTCTTCGCCATTACGATCTAAAAAGGTATACATCTCTTTGTTGACGATATCTGAAGCTTCGCCCAAAGTTCTTTTGAATACGTCTGAGAACTCAAAAATGGGAGTCGACATTTCTTGGAATCCGAACCTTTGGGCTACTTCTCGGGCCGCATGAGTGATTAAATTGTGCTTAGCCTGAAGTTCGGGCAATAGATCATGAGTTCCACGTACGCTTTGAAGTGACATGCGCGACAGTTTAAAATAAGGCGAAAGAAAATGGCAGAAAAGATTTTTGACATCACTCCCAAGATTTCTGACAGATTGGCCGTATTTCCTGGCGATCAACCCTTTCAGCGCAAAGTGAGCATGTCATTTAGTCAGGGGAGTCACTTAGAGCTGTCGAGCCTTCTAACGACAGCCCATTTAGGGGCGCATGCCGACGCTCCAAGTCACTATCATCCCGAAGGGGATTCCATAGATCAACGCTCTTTGGGGCTTTATATGGGTAAGGCGCAAGTGATTCGGTTATCGGGATTAGCCTCTGGTGCGCGTGTTTTGCCTGAGGACTTGTCGACCGCTATCTCTGCGCCTCGTGTTCTGATCGATACTCAGTCTTTTCCTAATCCAGAACAATGGTGTTCAAACTTCAATTCATTTTCTCCTCAACTCCTAGAGTTTCTGGCGGATCAAGGTGTGCGTCTGGTCGGGATCGACACGCCTTCTGTTGATCCCGAAGCATCTAAAGCCTTGGAAGCGCATCAAGTCCTTTATCAGAGAGACTTGGCGGTCTTGGAGGGGTTGGTGCTGCAAGAAGTTCCCGAAGGAATTTACACTCTTTTGGCGTTGCCTCTACCTATAGTGTCAGGCGAGGCCTCGCCTGTGCGTGCGGTATTATTGCCTTATTTGTCTGCGTTTCCCGAATTAGCATAGTGAAAGCCAAGCTCCCGTTCAATTTCTGGCGGCAAGGGTGGCAGTTTGGAGCGCGGAACAAAGAATGTGGTCAACTGAAAAAGATCCTGAAATACCTTATGCCGCTCAGCCGCCTCGCGCAGATACTGATAACCGCTTGAGCCACCCGTACCGACTTTTGATCCTAGCATTCGGCGCGCCAGTAGAGCGTGCCTTTGCCGCCAAGTGGTCATCCATTCATCCAGGTCAGCCAGTGCCGTGAGTAGCCTAAAGGGGAGCTGTAAAACAGGTTGGTCGCGATAAAGTTGAATCAGCAAGACGGCATGCACGGCTTGATAAGAAAGACGCCACTCGCCACGGGCCCGAGCTTCCAGGTATGAGGTTTCATCAAAGAGCGCGTGGAAGCTAGCTAAGGAGGCCTCAAGAATCGAGCGATTGCGCGTTCGATCCGTTTCGCTCAGAGCTGGATTTTTCTCAATAATGCTTAAGTCACGAGTTAAAGTCTGTTCTACGGCTGATTTATACAGTTGCCAGAAGTTGAACCCCTGCATACGTAAAAAAGGTGTGCGCTCGAGCCATTTTTCGACGCGATCAAAAAGGCTGGGTTCATTTTCTACATGAGTTATCCGTGAGCGTTGTTCTGGCTTTAATAAGGAGTCATAATCGCCCTGATTATATTGTAGGCGTGATTCCCGTCGCAATCCCAACCGATTCTCAAGTGTGCGAAACTGAAGGCTTTGAAATCCACTCGAGGGAATCAAGAGATCACGAAACTCTAGAAAATCGAGTGGCGTCATTGTTTCAAGAACACCCACTTGATCAATGAGTAGTTTGAGTATTTCATTCACCCGATGAAGCCTTGAGACAACAAGATCCATGAGTTTTTCGTCGACTTGGTCACGGTTAAAAATAGCCAGCACGGAGTCGATTTCTGTAAGAACTTGTTTAAACCAAAGTTCGTAGGTTTGGTGAACAATGATGAATAACATCTCATCGTGTGCATGTTGACCGCGCTTCAAACTTTCAGGGCTTTGACAGCTCAGTAAACGATCGAGTTGTAGGTAATCATGGTAGTTCATCTTTTTATCGGGTGACATATCCTAACCTCTTCTATCGCTTCGATTAATTTTTGATTGAGATGCGGGTTCCAATCCCAGCTGATCATCCAACGGCAAATTCGAGATTCAGAATCCCAAATATAAAAAAAGAATTTGTCTCGCAACGGGCGAATCCATGCCTTAGGCAACTGCACAAATAAGGCGTTACTTTGTACTGGGTAAACGACGCGAATTTCGGGAAAAGCCTCTAAGGAGGTTTCAAGATCTTTAGCCAGTTGAGTGGTGTGCTTAGCGATTTGAGCCCAAAGATCATCTTGCAGATAAGCGTAAAATTGCGCGGCAAGAAAGCGAGTTTTTGATGAAAGTTGCATGGCTTGCTTGCGATAAAACTTAAATTCCTTTTTGGCGGTCTCAGAAAACAAAAGCACTGTCTCCGCACCTAAGAGCCCATTTTTGGTGCCTCCAAAAGAAACCACATCAGCACCAACTCCGGCCGTTAATTGGTGAAGAGTTTGTCCCAAGGTCACCGCTGCGTTGGCCAGTCGAGCGCCGTCTATGTGAAACATAAGATTTTTTTCTTTACAAAAATCTCGCCATTCACGCATCTCAGTCACTGTATAACAAGTTCCTAATTCTGTTGGTTGGGTTAAGCTGAGCGCTCGTGGTTGAGAAAAATGCTGATCACCCATCCGTTCAAAAAGACTTGCACATTGATGGGGATGAATTTTTCCATCGCGTCCAGAAAGTAAATAGAGTTTTGAACCCAGAAATTTTTCCGGCGCCCCGCACTCATCGTTATGTAAGTGCGACTCTTGCGAGGCGATCACAGCTTGGTAGGACCTTACGGAAGTCGCCAAACTGAGAACGTTGGCAGCCGTTCCCGTAAATACATATTCAGCTTGAACAGCGTCTCCAAAAAGGCGACAGAACTCTTTATGGGTTTGTTCACAGAGTTCATCTTTGCCGTAGGCGTGAGCGTGTCCGCGATTGGCACGTTCTATGGCTTGCAATATTTTTGGATGTACACCCGCATGATTGTCGCTACCAAGACTCATCGGAAAAAGTAAATCCTCAATCATTGTGCAAGTACCTGTGGGCAAACTGGGCAGCCAGCTTGGCGGTGGCTTGTCCTGTCTCCAGCTGTGGAGCCACTTCGTAAAGCCCCATTACGCGCACATCCAGCCGGCTTAATAAGACATGCAAAAAGACAATAAAGTCGTGAGGTAGAATGCCGAGTGGCCAGGAGGCGCTCGTGCCGGGAGCAAAAGGGTAAGCAAACGCATCCATGTCTATGGCAATAAAGGTAGGACGCCGTCGCAAGACCCAGTCGCCGAGCTTTCGCAGGGCACTTTCGCTAAAGTCATCACCTGATTCAAGAACTTCATCCATGGTGAGTATGCGCCCACCTTTTTGTTCGACATAGTCCCAATGCAACCGAGAATTGCAGTGAGTCTGGATGCCAAGTTCAATAAAATCAAAGTCAGCGCCGCTCTCCAAGAGTCTATAAAAGGGAGTTCCGCTACTCAAACCTCGGGATACATCGCGCACGTCAAAGTGTGCGTCGACATTAATTATCAAAGGCTTTTCTGTGTTCTGGGATAAAAAACCTTCACCGTCAGCAAAGGCGTAATCGTTTCCGCCGCCTAAACTTAAAATTTTTGCGCCTTGACTCAAACATTCACTCACGGCCTGTGCGGCTTTTGCATGACGCGAATCAAGCGTACCGGTTTGCCTCAGGTTTCCCATATCAGCAAAGGCTTTGAGTTTTCGCTTCGGGTGAGGGGTCATGCGATAAAGTTGACGACGGATCTCTTGGGGGCCAAGGTGAGCGCCCTCGCGTCCTCCATTGATGCGCACACCTTCATCATCGGGATAACCCAAAATCGTGATCTCGGTATCGGGTTGCTGTCCGACGAGATCTCCCAACCGAGGGTCGTTAATGTCTTGACGTGAAAAGTGAAGGCTGTGATCAATTGGGTCAAAGTTTTGCATTTCGAAAAAATGACCAAATCCTCCTTTTAAGTCCAGAAAAACGCTGACGCCGCAGCGCACGATCGGTGACAAAAGATGTGTTATAGTACAATTCACTCATTATGGCACACTTGCAAATTTCTGAATTGATTCCCGCCCCACGCAAAGAAGTCTTTGATTACCTTACAGAACCGAAAAATTTGATCTTTTTATTGGATCCCGTGATTCACACGGAAGTGCTTTCGGGAGAGGTGGAATTGAGACGCGGTTACGAAGTGCATCTCAACATGACTCGCTTTGGTTTGACGCAAAGTGTGCGTCTTAAAATTGAAGACGTATTGCGTGGCTCACGTCTTAGTTATCGCCAGTCTGAGGGTTTGTTCAGTAATTGGATGCACACCATGAAGTTTGATGAACATGGTGAACGTGCGACTTTGGTAACAGATATCGTGGACTACCAGCTGCCGTTTGGCTTTCTTGGTTTTTTAACCGATGACCTTTTGATTAAAGGGGATATGTCGCGCCTGTTGGGCGGACGTTTGCAAAAGGCCAAAGAATACTTTCAAACTAATGAGTCGGCCGAATCGGAAATTTCTTTGAACTAAATTAAACCGTGAGCCTTAAGTAACTGCTGAAGGTTTTGTAGCAAGTGTAAAGGATAGAGTCCCAATTTATCTATGAACAAAGTCTTCATTGCGTCTTTGGCTGGAATTCGTTCAAAAGAAACCATTCGATCAAAGGCATTAGCTGTAGCGGCGATCAAAACATTAGGATCCATCGCATTTTCAGTTAACCCTTTTGGAAAGCCTGTGCCCTTGGCGTTTTCTTCATGTTGCAAGATGATCGTAAGCACCAGTTGATCGACGAAAGTCGCCGATTGTAAACGTTGCGCTCCTGATAAGGGGTGCGCTCTGTAAACTTTCAACTGCTCATCATTCATAGCGTCTATCGATTGCGAAAGATCTAGATGATTATGATAGTGATCCAGATCGTGTAAAACACATCCGAGAGCCAGTAAGTCAAGCGTCGAGCCGGCGCGGACTCCCGACTGCATGGCTATGAGGACGGCTAAAGTGGCTACGTTTACGCCGTGGTGAGTGATGCTTCCGTCGTTGTTGCTTCTACTCAGCAGCAGCGCGGCTGCATTGGGTTCATTCATGATAAATGCTACGAATTTTTCGACGGACGCGCGCACATGGCGGTAGGTCAATTCATCCAGAGGGTTTTCTAAAAAATCAGAGATCGCAGCTTCTTGGTACCCCTGGATCACCTCGGCTCGAATACTCAGAGGCTTGTTTAAATCCTTAAAGGCCGAGTCGATATTTAATTCCACGTACTGCTTGTAAGCGGGTTCGTCGTCAGGTTTAACAAAGAGAGTTGTCAGCTGCTTAGATCTTAGACGTTCGAGTCTTTTGCCCTCAAAAGAATCGCCGCGTCGGCAATAGTGTATGTATTTGCCCGCGACTTTAACATAGACGTCGAAGGGAATTTCCAAGTCTCCACGCAAAGTGCTCACTCGAATGGGGGAAAATTTTTCGTCATCGGGCATCTCCCATCAGAGTAACTGAGCAAGAGTCCAGTCCGCAACTTCTTTGAGGTCGGGTTCTTCACGGCATTTGGCAACCTCAGGTCTAAGTTCTTTGAGTTTAAGATTGCCAATGACCACAATAGCGTTGCGTTTTAAGCCATAGGGTCGAGCCCGAGAGAGTGGAGAATCGGCGAAAGCGCGAGCGAGTTGTTTGCGTGAACTCGAGAGTATCCAGCGTAAATCGTCAGTCAGATCCTGATCTTGAGTTTTTTGTGAAAGTTGTTGCATCTGCGTGCGTCCGAATGTTTTTTCATTCCACGGGCAGACAGTTTGACAAATGTCACAACCAAAAAACCAATCATTAAATTGCACAAGCATTTCCGGGGGCGCCGAAGATCTGGCTTCGATGGTCCAATAGGCAATGCATTTGTTGGCATTGAGTAAACGTCCCGGTTCCAAAGCTTGTGTCGGGCACGCGCGTAAACACCGGTCACATGATCCACACATATCGGGAACTGGGGGTAGGTTTGTATCGATTAATCGCGAAGTTAAAATTTCTCCAATGAAAAACAAACTTCCTCGCTGAGGATTGATAAGACACGTGTTTTTGCCGACCCAGCCAAGACCTGCGCGATACGCCAAATCTCGTTCAAGTATGGGTGCCGAGTCAGTGAAACATAAGAATTCATCCTCAGGAAACAAACTTCTTAACTCGTGAGCAACGGATTCTAATTCTCTTCGAAAGCTAGAATGATAATCAGAACCGTGCGCATAAAGAGCCGTGCGCAGCTTGAGTTGAGTCTGCGCCGGATAGGGGTGAGGGAGATAATTTTTTGCCACCATAATTGCCGACCGAGCTTTTGGAGCTAAGCGTTGAGGGTCTTCTTTAACTGAGGCGTGGTCAGAAAGATAGTTCATGCCGGCGTGATAACCCTTAGCAATCCAGTCACGATAAAGATCTATGGTTAGCGGGCGTTGTAAAGTTGAAAAGCCAAACTGATCCAGTGCGTGACGCCTCAGTATTTCCCCGCATTTAGAGACAAAATCCATGGCTCACTGGCATAATGCTTTCATGATCTGCCGTCAAAGACTCGCTCGTATTCATGACCACAAGGCATTTAAGGCTTCTTTGTCTATCATTCAGAGGTTGCGCGAGCAGGGGTTTGAAGCTGTCTTTGCTGGCGGATGTGTGCGCGACAGTCTTCTTGGTTTTCAACCGAAGGATATTGATATTGCTACGTCAGCCACGCCCGCAGTGGTGGAAAAGACCTTCTCGCATACGCTCGGCGTGGGTCGCGACTTTGGAACCATAATAGTGGTGGAGGATGAGGAAAATATTGAGGTGACGACATACCGTATTGATGGCCCCTACACGAACGGCCGCCATCCCTCACACGTGAAGTTTTCTGGGATCGAAGAAGACGCCAAACGTAGAGATTTTACGATCAACGCTCTTTATTATTGCCCTCTAAAAGGCGAAATTTTTGACTACGTGGGCGGAGTTAAAGATTTACACGCGCGCGTCTTGCGCACGGTGGGGTGTGCGCAAGATCGTTTTCATGAGGATCGTTTGCGTATGCTGCGAGCTGTTCGTTTTGTTGCACAGCTTGGGTTTAGTCTAGATTCTTCAGCTCTTGCAGCTATTAAGAATTTACATTTGGAAATGCGCTCGGTCTCTGCGGAGCGCATTTTGAACGAGGTAAAAAAACTTTTGATAGCGCCGCATTTGAGAGATGGGTTGCGCTGTCTTTTAAATACGCATTTGTATGAAGTCTTCTGGCCAGAGATTGCGGGTGTGGATATAGAGATCGTCAATCGCTTTCCTAAATTTACTGGTTGGGAAAATGCTTTTGCCGCTCTGATGATCCATGTTAGTGCCGACCCTGAGCCCCGTCTGCGCGCATGGAAGGCCTCTCGAGAGAGTTTACGAAAGGTGCATGAACAGATTCGTGGTGTGACCAGGCTTTTAGCGCCAGACGCTCGCCGGGCTGAACGTGCCCGAATTTTAGGTGCGGATTCATTTGCCGATGTTTTGGTTTTGGCCTCGGGCTTGAGTAAAAATCAGCATCGCATTGACGGTTATATCGGTGAATATTTAACAGTTGCCGAACGCACCGGCTGTTTACCCGAACCTTTTGTCAATGGCGATGATCTTATGCATTTTGGTGTTGAGACG
>JAYQON010000014.1:0-39994 GCA_038144835.1 Bdellovibrionales bacterium | reverse complement strand
ACACTCCAGAGTGCGTGGGTCCGGCGGGAGCTCCGGTTGCCGCTATCTATCTGCATGGTTGGTTTCCAAACAACAAGAACTCTGCGAAGCATGATTTCACCAAGCTTGAAATCAGTAATCGAGATCAGCTTCGAAAATTGGCGAATCAGCTTGGAATTCGCATTGCCATTCCTCTCGGCCCAGGAGTGAACAGCCAAAATGGCTTCAAGCAGTGGCCAGGAGGAAGGGGAGCGGCGGCTATTGAATCGCTGAAAAATATCGAGTCTGCGAGCGAGAGGATATGTGGTAGCAAGCTAGCCTCGCCCCGGTCTTTATTAGGTTTTTCTAACGGTGGTTTTGCCGCTCGCAATATCGCTTTGGCTTGTGATAATTATTTAAAAACGCATTATTCCAAGATTTTAGTCATGGGTGCCATCCCATTGCCTGCGACTTCCTCCAAAGATTTTTCTGGTTGTCCCAATATCTACTCCATGAGTGGTGCAAAGGATGACTCCACCAAGAAATGCACCAAGGGAGGTGGCTGTGTGAGTTTTAAGGAAATGGCTCAGCGAATGAAGTCAACCGTGGAAAAGGCCGGTGGATCGGCTGAAACCATTGTTACTCCGGGAGGACATACTTTGGCTCCAAATCAGACGTTGGCTTCGATTCTTAATAAAACTCCTCAGAACCAATCTACGGCACGTCGTCGAATGCCGGGTGATTTTCAAATCATTGAAGACGAACCCAAAAGCACTCGATAACTTGTAGACTCAAAATTACATGAGACGCTCAAGTATGCGATCCGTAGCCTTACCGTCGCCAAAAAGAAAACGTGGTTGAGACATATTCTTGTAGTGTGTGTGATCTTCAATCAAGCGCAACGCTTCACTAAAAATAGTCTCTTCGCGAGTGCCCACGCATATTGAAGAGCCGCCCAGCATGGCCTCTGGACGTTCGGTGCTATTTCTGGCAACGAGAACAGGCTTGCCGAGGCTGGGACCCTCTTCTTGAACGCCTCCGGAATCGGTAATAATAAAATAGGCCTGGTTCATTAAATAAACAAAATCGGAGTAATTCAACGGATCGCAGAGAATGAGTTTTGCGGCCTCGCTACTTGCGTTGAGTACTTCCTCCACGGCCCGGCGGACTTCCGGGTTGGGGTGCACAGGGAATAAAACTTTTAAGCCGGTTTTTTGTGAGAGCTTCAGAAGTCCTCTTAAAACTTCGCACAGAGGGGTTCCAAAGGTTTCGCGGCGGTGGAGAGTACAAAGTATAAATGGGGCTGTGAGCAAATCGGCCCACCGCTTGCGCAATTCGGGATTGAAGTCTCGCAATCTATCACGGGCCATGAGCAAGGCATCGATACCTGTATTTCCGGTGACCTCCACCCGATGAGCCTCAATCTTCTCAGAGATTAATGCCGCTCTGGCATGTTCTGTAGGCGCGAAGTGCAGATTGGAGGCAAGGGCCAAGATTCGACGATTAAATTCTTCTGGCCAAGGGGCGTTTAAATCGTAAGTGCGTAGGCCGGCTTCTATGTGAGCTGCGGGTATGCGCTCGTAAAAGGCGATAAGTCCAGCCGATGCTGCGGTTGTTGTGTCTCCTTGCGTGATCACCCAGTCCGGCATAAATGCCCTTATTTCTCGGCGAATTCCGCGCAGAGAGCTTTCTAGAATATCGGCTGGTGTTTGGCCTGGGCGCATAAGCTGCAAATCGGCGTCGGCTTTAAGTTCGAAGAACGTAAAGACTTGATCGAGCATTTCTCTGTGTTGGCCAGTAGAAACGACCCTCAGTACAAAGCTGGGGTTTTGGCGAGCTTTTATAATCAAAGGTGCAAGTTTGATAGCTTCGGGTCGTGTCCCGAGTACAACCAATAGACGTTTCATTTTACCCCCTTCTGGGCTGGAAATTTTTTTCCAGCTGAAGGGGGCTACCATTTTGACACTTAGATTGGCTAGCGCACTGGCATGAGGGCCTGATTTAGAAAAATTTGACCGTTGGTGAGGTCACGTGAGGTGACTACAAAATAAATAATGGCGATCAGTCGCAAGAGCTGAGTACCTAAAAGTCAGGTTTTAGTTGCCACCCGGCACCGCAAATCATTATTATTCCGTGCTGTAGGAGAAAACATGTCCGTTATTACACACTCCTCGGAAGTCAAATCCGAGCTTCTCAGTTTAAGAGATAAGATAGCCGAATTGCGGAGGTATCTTTGACATAGAGGCGAAGTCAAAACGTCTCGAAGAACTGGAGCAAAAAGCTCAAAACCCTGCAGTTTGGAACAATCACCAGGAAATGCAGAAAATAAACCAGGAAAAAGTATTCCTGGAAAAATCCGTAAAAGATTATCATGAACTAAATCAAAAGGTCGAAGATGGTCTGGTCTTATTAGACATGGCGGTTGATGCTCAAGATGAGGCTTCATTCGCCGAGGTAAAAAACGAGCTTACAGAAATTCGCACCCGCATTGGTGATTTGGAATTGGCCAGCTTGTTGAGTGGAGAAGTGGATGGAAATAATTCTTATATTTCCATCAATTCTGGAGCGGGGGGCACCGAAGCCCAAGATTGGGCTGCAATGCTTTTGCGTATGTACACCCGTTGGGCTGAGCGTCAGGGATTTAATGTCGAAATTTTGAGTATGAATGAAGGTGAAGAGGCGGGGATAAAATCAGCCACTTTGTTGATTGAAGGGCCGTTCGCCTACGGAAATCTGAAGTGCGAATCCGGTGTGCACCGGTTAGTTCGAATCTCGCCATTTGACTCGAATGCCCGGAGGCACACTTCTTTTGCTTCGGTTTATGCGTGGCCAGAAATTGATGACGCCATCAATATTGAGATTCGCGACGAGGACATACGCTTAGACACATATCGAGCGAGCGGTGCGGGAGGACAGCATGTGAACCGCACGGATTCTGCTGTTCGCATAACCCATATTCCAACTGGAATTATTGTTCAATGTCAGTCGCAACGTAGCCAGCATGCCAACCGTGACAAAGCTTTCAAGATGTTGCGTGCCGCACTTTATGAAAAAGAAATGGAACGAAGGCAGCAGGAGTTAGATGCCATTGCTGGTGAGCGCAAGGCCAATGAGTGGGGAAGTCAGATCCGTTCATACGTTTTGCATCCCTACCAATTGGCGAAGGATCATCGTACTGATTTTGAAACTTCCAACCCCTCAGCTGTTTTGGATGGTGAATTGAATGGGTTCATACATGCTTACCTAAGGGAGAAGGCTCTAGCGGGGAAAAGTCATCCGTGACGGCATGGTGGCTGGCCTATAGATATCTTGGGTCCGTGCGCACATTCTTTAATTTATCTACGTCGTTGGCTGTAGTGGGGATGGCCATAGGGGTGGCCTCTTTGGTCGTATCCATGGCTGTCTTCAGTGGTTATGTATCGACCCTTGAAAAAACGGTGCAAGACGCCGTAGGACATATCCTGATTCTTAAACGTGGCAACGGCGAACAAGCTGAAATGCTCGAGGACATACGTCCATTCGTTCCCGGTTTGGTTGCAGAAACACCCTTTGTTTATGCAGAGGCAATTCTTGCGCATAAGGGTACAATTAACGGTATCTTAATTGAAGGTGTTGATGAGGCTACGGTCCATCAAGTTCTGAATTTAGAATCTCGGTTGGTTGAAGGTGATTTAAATCTTGTACCAAAAACTGCGCAAGCGAGTCCGCGTGTTTTGATAGGCAAGGGTATCGCGGAAAAATTTGGTCTCAAAGTCGGAGATTCAATTAAAATTGTAGTGCCTTTGACTACCGGATTTCAAGCTGCTCAATTTCGTCCAAAATTGGGCAAATTTGAGGTTGGCGGTATCATAAACTTCGGTCGGCATGACTTTGATAGCCGTTATGTAGTCATGACGATTGACCAGGTTCAGCAATTTGTGGAAATCGGCAAACGAGTGACTGGTTATCGTATGCGAATCAAAGACCCCTCCCAGGCGCGTGCAATCGCCCAAGAAATTGCAGTAAGGTTTGGGCCTACTTATTGGGCGCGTGATTGGCAAGATGTAAATCGCAACCTTTTTGAGGCCGCTCGTATCGAAAAGTTGGTCCTATTCTTTGTGCTGATGATTTTGGTTGTGGCGGCTGCTTTTAATGTAGCCAATACTCTTTTTGTTAGTGTTGTGCAGCGCTATCGAGACATCAGCGTACTTAAAACTTTGGGCGCCCCCGACTCCATGGTGCGCCATATCTTTACTGCTCAAGGCCTCATTGTTGGTGCAGTTGGATCAGGCTTTGGGATTGGAATTGGTTTGTTGCTGTGTGAGCTGTTTGAATGGGGACAGGCGCACTTCAAGATTATTCCAAAGGAAGTCTATAAGCTTGATTACATCCGGCTTGAGGTGCGATCGGTGGACCTTCTGGCTATTGTAGGTGTATCGCTTTTTATCTGCTTTATTGCCACGGTCGTGCCCTCCCGGCGCGGTGCCAGAATTTCCCCGGTCGAAGGATTGAGGTACGAATGATCCGCGCTTCAAAAATCGAGAAAAGTTACGGAAACTTAAAAATTCTTAATGGACTGGATTTTGAGGTTGTTGCCGGAGAAGCCGTTTGTATTTTGGGTGCATCCGGAGCAGGCAAAAGTACTTTTTTGCACATTTTGGGAACATTAGATCGTCCCACTCGGGGTACGGTTTATTTTCAAGGGTCTGATCTGTTCTCGAAATCTGATGGAGAGTTATCTGCGTTTCGTTCGCAAAAGTTAGGTTTTGTTTTTCAGTTTCATCATCTTTTGAGTGAATTTGATGCTCTTGAAAACGTCATGCTGCCAGGTCGGATTGCAGGCCTATCGACGCATGACTGCAGGCAACGTGCCAAGACCTTATTGGAATACTTGGGATTAGCGCACCGCTTGAAACATTATCCTTCCCAGCTGTCGGGTGGTGAACAGCAGCGGGTCGCGATCGCGCGAGCCCTTTTTCACAACCCGGTATTATTGTTGGCGGATGAGCCTACAGGCAATTTGGATAGTGAAAATTCGCAGAAAATTCAGGATCTTTTTTTTCAGCTTAAAGAAGAAATGGGGCTGACCCTAGTGGTCGTCACTCATGACACTCGTTTCTCGGCACGTTTTCGCCGCTCCGTGCGAATGGCTGATGGTCAGTGGGTTTTCTAAAACTTCTTTAATTTTTTGTATGCAACAGTGTCTTTGACAAGACTGCGGCTGTCGCGTTAACGTTGCCGAATTGGCAAAATAAGTGTTTAAAACGACTTAGGAAATTCCAATAGGAAGCGCCGTTTTTGACGAGAGCTCATAGCAAACTCATCGCAATATTGTTGCCCATTCTCTTGTGGGGATTCCTCTCTGAGGGGCAGTCGGTCGTAAACAACCAACCAAAAGGTCGTTCTTCGGTGCCCTCACGGGGAGGCAAGGCGACCAAAACAGCGTCTCATCCGATGGTGGAGAACTCTGGTGGAGTGATCGATAAGATCGTCATTAAAGGTAATAAAAAAATTGAGGCTGACGCAATTCGTGCAAAATTAATCAGCAAAGTGGGCGAAGTTTACAGCGATGAGAAGGTGCGTCGCGATATTCAAGAGACCTTTAGCACTGGCTATTTTTATAACATTGAAGTTGATCGCAGCGATGGGCCGAATGTTGTGGTCACATATATAGTTACCGAGAAGCCTTCCATTGTTGAAATTGACTATGTTGGGAACGACGAGATTGAAGATCAGGAGTTACGCGAGATCAGCGGTATAAAGCCCTTCGAAATTTTGAGCATGTCGAAGATTCGAGAGGCGAGTGAGAAGATAGAAAAGCTTTATGAAGAGAAAGGTTTTTTTCTAGCGCGCGTAACAACTCAGCTGACGCCGTCGGGTGAGGGCGACAATGTTAAACTCACTTTTAACGTTAAGGAAAACGATAAAGTCCGGGTTAAGCGGGTGAGCTTTATTGGCAACAAACGGTTACCCAGTGGCAAATTAAAGGGCGCCATGCTCACTAAGGAAGGTGGGTTCTTCAGTTTTGTTTCGGGGTCTGGAGCCTATAAGCAAGAGGCCTTTGACCGTGATATGCAGGTACTCAATCTTCTGTATTTTAATGAAGGTTATGTGCAGGTAAAAATTGATCGGCCTCAGGTTTACGTCACGCCCGATAAAAAAGGTATTTTCATTTCAATTCGTGTCGAAGAAGGTGAACAATTCAAAGTCGGAACGGTCGACTTTACTGGCGACCTTCTTTTCTCTCGCAGTGAACTTTTCGAAAGCACAAAAATTCAGGATCAAGACATTTTTCGCTATCAAACTTTGCAGGAAGACTTGCGTGCCCTTCAGGCCAAGTACGGAGACCTTGGCTACGCTTATGCGAATCCCATTCCGCGCACGCGTATTCGTGAAGCGGAAAGAGAAGTTGATGTCACCTTTGAGATTGATAAAGGACAGAAAGTTTATATCGGTCGTATAAGCACGATTGGTAACAGCAAGACTCGCGATAAAGTGATTCGACGTGAAATGCGGGTTGTTGAGGGTGAACTATACAATGAAACCCGCCGGCGTGAATCTGAGGAGAATATCAAACGTCTTGGTTACTTTGAAGAAGTGAATTTTAATACAAAAACACCAAGGGGTCGCAACGACATCATGGATATCGATGTCGTGGTGAAAGAGCGCAATACGGGTACTATTCAGGTGGGCGCTGGCTATTCTAACTTCAATGGTTTTGTGTTGAACGGTCAGGTCAACCAAATCAATTTTTTGGGTAAAGGTCAGAAGCTTGGGGTTTCGATTGACCTTAGTAAGCGACAATCTTTGTATAAATTGAGCTTCACCGAACCCTATTTTATGGATTCGGAGTGGTCGACAGGTTTTGATCTGCAAAGATCACAGAGGATTTTAACTGAATATTCAGAATTGAAGACCGGCGGAGCTGTTCGTGTAGGTCATCCTTTGGCTCCCTATCTTGATGGGTTTATTCGTTACAAACTTGACGAGACGGAACTCAAGGTAGATGCCGATAAAGGTGACCCGGATCTCTTCCCCGTGGCCACCGCAAACGGCACGACGAGCTCAGTGACTTTTACCTTGGAATATGACAGACGGGACGATCGTTTTGCGCCCAGTAAGGGTATCTTTAGCTCAGTCGCCCTTGAGTACGCGGGCGTAGGTGGTACGAAAAGCTACACGAAGGGCTTCGGAACCTTTCGCTACTATCGTAAAATATTTTGGGATCTGGTTTGGCGTAATAATCTGACCTACGGCTTTATTTCTTCTAATGATTCAAGTAAGCCCGCGCCGTTCAACGAGTTATTCCTGCTTGGCGGCGCCAACAGTTTGCGCGGATTTAACTGGTTTACAATTGGTAAGCGTAAACGGTCTCAAAAGGAATACGATCGTGCCATTGGCGCTGGGCTTTCATCGGCTGAGGCCGAAAATCAGGCAATGCGGCCATTCGGGGGCTCCCAGCAGTTATTTTACAATTTGGAATTTCAATTCCCCTTAATAGCTGAAGCTGGCATCAACGGTGTTGTTTTTTACGACGTAGGTAATGCTGAAGACTCGATTGTGCTCAGCGAGCTTCGTCAAGATGTGGGTTTTGGATTTCGTTGGTTTTCACCAATTGGCCCATTGCGTTTTGAGTGGGGATTTCCTCTTAAGATTGAAAAGCGTTACAACGAAGATAGTGTGAATTTTGAATTCGCAATTGGGGCGCCCTTTTAACGACTTTTTGTCGCAATAGTTTAAAAATAGTAGGGCTTTACCTCTTTATATTGCCAAGCGACTTAGTTGTTGAAAATCTGAACGGGCCATATATATCTGAAATATTAGAGGAGAATTCTATCTTATGACGCGCAACAATACTCTTTTGGGGCTTTTGGTTTTGGCATTCACTTCCCTCGCGGTAAACGCGCAGGATTTGAAAATTGGCTATGTGGATATGCAGAAGGCAATTCAAAATACCGCCGCTGGTAAGAAAGCCAAGAAGGAACTGGAAGACGAGTTCAATAAAAAGAAAAAAGAGCTCGAAAAACGGGAAGCGGATATAAAGAAGATGGGCGAGGATTTTGAAAAGCGTTCTATGGCGATGAATGAAGACGCACGTTCTAAGCGTCAACAGGAAATTCAAATCGAGATGCGCAAGTACCAAGAAGTTGCTGCTAAGTCACAAATGGAAATTCAAAAACGTGAGCGTGATTTGACTCAGCCCATCGTTGATAAACTCAAAAAAATTATTGATCAAATTGCTGAAAAGGAAGGTTTTACTATGATCCTTGAGCGTTCTGAGCAAAGCGTAATGTGGGCCAAGAAAGATCTGGATCTCACGGACCGTGTTATTAAAGAACACGACAGGAAGTAAGGTACTAACTTGGAAACGCTTCTTGGTCCGCAAGATATTTTACGTATTCTTCCTCATCGTTTTCCTTTCTTGCTAGTAGATAAGGTATTAGCCAAAAGTGAGAATGACCATGGTGAAAGCCGCGCAGGGCAAACCTGCACAGCTGTGAAGAACGTCACCTTTAACGAACCTTTTTTTCCTGGTCATTTCCCTGAGATGCCCATAATGCCGGGAGTGTTGCAGGTCGAAGCAATGGCTCAAGCCGCCTGTTTGGCCTATGCCCGCAAGGGTGATCCAAAAATGGATTTTTTTATTGGATCGGTTCACGATGCCAAGTTTCGTAAGCCGGTAGTACCGGGCGATACGTTGGTGATGTCCGCCGAGATTATTAAAGATCGTGGTCAGATGATCGTCATCAAGACTCGCGCCGAGGTGGATGGCCAAGTCGTGGCAGAGGCTGAGCTATTAGCAAAGGTGACGCCGCGGTTGGCGGGAGTTCAAGCATGAATGAGACCAGTGTAGACATCCATCCCACAGCGATCATCGACAAGAAAGTCGAGTTGGCTGAAGGGGTCAAGGTGGGTCCTTATTCGGTTATTAAAGGCAAAGTCTTTGTTGGGCAAGGAACCCGCATCGATAGCCACACGGTGATTGGTTCTGACTCTGGTGTCGTTATTCTGGGCAAGAATAATCACATTTTGCCCGGTGCGATGGTTGGTGGTCCACCGCAAGACTTGAAATTTAATAATGAAGAGACTCGTCTTGAAATTGGTGATGCTAATGTCATTCGCGAGTTTGTTACGATTAATGTCGGCACTGTGACAGGAACGGGTTTGACAAAGATTGGTAATAATAACTTGCTTATGGCTTATGTCCATGTGGCGCATGACTGCCGCATAGGCAACAATATAGCCATTGCCAATACGACGAACTTTGCGGGGCACGTCACGGTCGAAGATCACGTGCGTATAGGTGGCGTTTGCAGTTTTAATCAGTTCATTACAATCGGACGTTATTCATTTATAGCCGGTGACAGCGCTGTAAATAAGGATGTGATGCCCTACACGATCGCGCAAGGTAAATACGCGGTTTCAAGGGCGCCAAACGAAATCGGTATGCAGCGCGCCGGTTTTTCAAAGGAAGACATCGAGAATGTTTGGCGGGCAGTTCGCATTGTGACCAAAGGTGGTCGTACAATTGAAGAGGCCTTAAATGATATCACCGTTGAGTGTAAGCCAAGTGAGCATATTCAATATCTAGTAGACTTCATTCGCAAATCGGAGCGAGGAATCGCACGATGAAATTAAAGACGGCAGTGGTTGGCGTTGGGCATCTTGGACGTTGGCATGCTCTCAAACATAAGCTTATTGAAAATGTAGAGCTTCTGGGTGTGTGTGACGTGAACTCTGAACAAGCGGAAAAGGTAGCTGCTGAGCTTGGGGTTCGGGCCTATGCAGATCCTAAGATGTTACTTGCCGACAAGGTTGATGCCGTGACCATTGCAGCCTCGACGCCGGCTCATTATGAACTCGTAAAGTTTTTTTTAACTAACAAAATTCATGTTTTGGTGGAAAAGCCGATTGCTTCAACCTCGGATGAGGCCGAAGAACTTTGCGCTCTTGCTGAGCGTATGGGTGTCAAGTTGCAAGTTGGTCACGTAGAGCGATTTAATCCTGCTTTTCAATCCGCGCGCGAAAAATTAAAAAAGCCTTTGTTTATCGAGTGCCATCGTCTTGCGCCATTTAAAGTGCGAAGCACTGAAACTGATGTTGTTCTGGATTTGATGATCCACGATTTGGATGTCGTATTGTCGCTCGTTGATAGCGAGCCCCTGCAGGTTTCTGCGGTGGGGACTCCGGTGCTCACTAAAAAATTAGACATCGCGAACGCGCGGATTGAGTTTGCCAATGGTGCCGTGGCCAATTTGACGGCTTCTCGAATTTCTCAGAATGCGCAAAGAAAATTCCGTGTTTTCCAACCCGATCAATATGTTTCTATCGACTTTCAAGGAGGCGAGGTCAATCTTCTCACCAAGACCGGAGAATGGGATGAGGGTGAGCTGCCTTTAAGTCATGAAACTTTTAGCCTCGAAAAAGGCGATGCCTTGCTCGCAGAAACTCAAGCATTTTTTAATGCCATCGCACAAGATGAGCCGGTGCAAGTCTCTGGCCGTGATGGCTTGAGGGCCCTGAGGTTGGCGGAAAAGATCATCGGCGATGCAAACCGGCGACTCTCGTAAAATTTTAATTGTCGCGGCGGAGGCTTCGAGTTGTCTCTATGCTCAGCGCCTACTGCAGTACTGGAAGAAACATAATATTTCAGTCGAAGCCTTCGGTATTGGCAATAGGGCTATGATTGACGAAGGTTTTGACTGTTTGGCTAAGGCCGAAGATTTAGCTGTCGTGGGAGTTCAAGAGGTCTTGGCGCATTGGCCAGTGATCAAAAAGGCATTTTACGATCTTTTGGATGCGGCTCGCGAACGTCGCCCTCAAGTGGTACTTTTGCTCGATTACCCGGACTTTAATCTTCGATTGGCTAAAAAGCTCAAAGCTATTGGCATCCCTGTCGTTTACTATATTTCGCCACAAGTTTGGGCTTGGCGTACGGGAAGAGTAAAAATCATTCAGAAGTACGTTGATAAAATGTTGGTAGTCTTTCCCTTTGAAACTGACTTTTATAGTCGTTATGGGGTGCAAGTCGAGTTTGTAGGACATCCGCTTTTAGACGAATTGAATCCTAAGCACTTTGATCCTATTGCCCGTGAAGTTCATCGGGCGAAGTACGCAATAGCAACCGATGACGTGGTTTTAGCTCTTATGCCAGGGTCTCGTCGATCGGAAATCAAGCATCATTTGGTCACCCAGTTGCAGGCAGCTCAACAATTATTAACCATTCACCCAAAGCTAAAAGTCGCGCTCTTTGTGGCGCCAAATTTTAGTCAGGAGATGGCCCAGGAATGGCTTGCGGACCTGAAAGTTCCTTTGATGTTGATTAAGGACGAGCCCTTCTCCATGATTGATCTAGCGGACATCGTGCTTTGCGCTTCGGGAACCGCGACGCTGATGGTAGGGCTATTAGAAAAGCCCATGGTGATCATGTATAAGATGAATCGTTTCTCAGCTTTTTTGGCTAAGAGGTTTGTTAAGCATACAAGCCATTTTGGTTTGATTAACTTAGTTTTGGATGAACGCGTTGTGCCCGAGCTGTTTCAAGAAGAAGCTGAGCCCTCAAAGCTTGTAGAGGTACTCGATCCTTTGGTCAGAGACGTCAACCAAAGGATGATAATGGCGTCAAAATTACGACCTGCGAGACATCGTTTGGGATCTTCAGGAGCGACACAAAGGGTAGCTTCGGCTCTTGAAAATTATTGGAGAATGGAGCGTTGAACTTGAAGGATCTTTTGTTTCCTTTATCGTTGGCGTACCGAGGAGCTACGGGTTGCCGTAACTGGCTTTATGACCGCCGCATTTTTCGTTCAAGTCAGGTGGAAACCAAAATAATCTCCATTGGTAATCTTACTGTTGGTGGGACTGGAAAAACTCCCGTGACGTTGGCGTTGATCGAAGGACTTAAGGCGCGAGGTTATACCTGTGGCGTTATTAGTCGCGGTTATAAGCGTGGTCGTTCGGGTGTGTTGGAAGTGGATCTCTCGCCACTTGCCGCACATTCCTTTGGTGATGAACCCGCTTTGATAAAAGCAAATTTTAATGATGTTCCAGTGTTTGTGGGAGAAAAGCGCGTTTCTGCCGCTAAAGCCTTGCTTGCGGCTCACAAGGTGGACTTTATAATTTGTGATGATGCTTTTCAGCATCGCTCTTTGTATCGCGATTTAAATTTACTCCTTTTGGATGTCTCTGAGCCCATAAGAAATTATAAGGTTTTACCAGTTGGCCGAGCGCGAGAATCGTTGGTGCCGGCATTGAAGCGCGCGGATTTTCTCATTTTGACTAAATCTAATCTTGTTGAGTCGCAAAAATTAGATGAAGTGCGTGAATGGCTAAAAGCTAGAAGCGGTGATAAACCAATTCTTTTGGCTGATTATGTCTTTAAGGGCATGCGTTCATTGAAAGGACAAGTTGTTCAGTCCTTCAAAGACAAAGTCTATATGGTATCTGGTATTGCGAAGCCCGAGGCGTTCGAACGTACATTAGAAAACCGGGTGGACGTGGTGAAGCACAAAACGTTTCCAGATCACCATCGTTACTCCGATCTTGATGTTGAAGCCATTCTTGATGAGGCTGGACATCTTCAGGCGCGCTGGATCTTGACCACAGGTAAAGACAGTATGAAATTGAGAGCTTTCCATCGCTTACGTGAAAGACTTTGGACAGCCGAAGTTGCAATAAAGCTTAATGGCGATGTAAATGCACTTTATGAAGCGATTGATGAGTTGGGCCGGCAGGGCCATTAGTTTTAGTTTATTCTTCTCGCCAGCGTGCATTCGCCGGGGACTGGCCGGCGTATTGGCGTTTTTGTGGTTTGATTTGTTTCGCATTCGAAGAAGGGTCGTTCTCGACAATTTGGCTATCGCCTTCCCTTTGATGTCAAGGCGAGAGCGCGTGAATCTCGGACGTCGCAGTCTGAGGCATTTGGGTCTAAATTTTGTAGAGTATTCTCTTTGGCCCTATTTGAATAAAGCCAATTTTGCAGATTATGTAGAATTCCATGGTTTAGACATTTTTGAGAAAGCCCTTCAGCAAAAAAAAGGGGTTTTGCTTTTGACCTGTCATCTGGGGCACGGAGATTTGGCGGTGGCCGGTCTGTCGTTACGTGGTTATCCCATGGTCATGGTGTCAAAGTTTTTCAAATGGCAGAGTTTGAACGACTTGTGGTTTGGTATGCGTGAAAAAATGGGGACTAAATTCGTGGCTCCTCGCAACTCCTCCTATGCTCTACTGAAGGCTCTAAAATCTGGATCTGCGGTCATTATACCTTTAGATCAATTTACTGGTCCGCCCATTGGGGTGCGGACCACCTTTTTTGGGCGTGAAACCGGCACTGCTGCCGGACTTGCAGTTATGGCTCAGAGATCAAAAGCCCCCGTGGTGTCGGTATTCACTTACCGCAATAGCAGGGGCTTGCAGTCTGTTCATTTTATGCGTCAAATTCCTGTGCCGGAGGGAGAACCTTCAGAGGTCACTACCCAAAAATTTAATGATGAATTGGAGCACTTCGTCCGGGCACATCCAGACCAGTGGATGTGGATCCATAAACGTTGGAAGAAATTCAAATATTGATGGCCTGGGTACCACCCTTTGGTATGATAGGTCATGCGTTCGAATTTGACCCTTCGCCTTGCAATTGGCTTTCTTATATTCTCGCTAATGGCGTGTGCAGGCCGCATTCTTCAACATGAAAAAGCCGAAGAGGTTTTGAAAGTGGACGAATTTGAAAAAAGACTGCAAGTTAATGATGCTTCTCAACCGGCTCAGGTATCTGTAGTGGTTGAAGCTAAAGATCAGCCACCTGTCGATGGATCAAAAATAGTTAAGAAAAAACAAAGAGCCGCAAGCAAGACAAAAGAATCGGACAAAGCAAAGGTGAAATTAAAAGGTCCGCGACAACCAGACCTTGAAGATAGTCTCGGATTTGAAGGGCGCCGACCGTTGAAGGATCCCTATAGGGCAGGTGAAAAAGTCGTCTTTGATATTTCTTATTTTAATGTTTCTGCCGGTACCCTAAGCATGGAAGTGAAATCGCCGGTTACGGTCAACGGTCAAAAGGCATACCATTTCGAACTTTCCGGACAGACCAATAAGTTTTTTTCTAAAATCTATACGGTTGATGATCGAGTGACCACTTATGTTGATTACGAGACTCTAGTGCCTCTCTCTCTGCAAATTTCAATCAAAGAGTCCAATCAATTGGCCGAGACTCGAACATTTTATGACTGGAAAAACATGCGCGCCAATTATTGGCAAAAGCGCATAACCAAGGAAAAAGGTGAGCAGAGTAAAAAACTTGAATGGGATCTCTTGCCCTATTCACAAAATGTGATGACCGCCCCCTTTTATTTGCGCGCATTTCAACTTGAGCCTGGAAAAAAACTAGCTTTTCGCGTTGCTGATGAAGGCAAAAATATTATTTTTACTGGCGAAGTCCTGCGTCGCGAAAAAATAAAAACCGTGATTGGTGAGCTGAATACTGTGGTTGTTCGTCCCCAGGTGACGGCAGATGGTGTGTTTAAGCCAATAGGTGAGATTCTGGTTTGGTTAACCGACGATGATCGTAAGTTCTTAGTTCGCCTAGAATCAAAAATCAAAATCGGTACAATCGTAGCCAAACTCAGGTCGCTAGAAAAAGGTCGAGAATAGGCCTGGTCTCGGGAAACGCGACAAACCTCGCGTTATACTTGGATTATGGCTGAGATCAAATGTCGAAATTTTAGCGGTTACAAGCCCTGTTCGAAAAGCGATTTGTGTGAACGTTCTCAATGTCAGTTTTATCATCCGGTCGACAAACATATTTTGTTTGTTCATCTTGAAGCCTTGGGAGCTGTGCTTAGATCAACGAGTCTTCTAGTAGCTATCAAGCGTATGTTTCCGTATTCGCACCTGACTTGGGTCACAAAAGCCCCCGCTCATCGACTGCTACACAATATTCCTTCGATTGATCGAATCTTGACCGTGAGTGCCGAAGACCTTTTGGCCCTTTCGAACCTTCGCTTTGAACTTGCCTTCGTGCTCGACAAATCTCTTCTGGCTGGCGGAGTTTTAAAGCAGTGTCAGGTGGATGAAGTTCGCGGCTTTCTTCCTAATTCAACAGGGGCGATCTTACCGGCCAACCCCGAGGCTCAAGAATTGTGGGAATTGGGCCTATCCAATCACAAGAAATTTTTTGTAAATCAGAAAAGTGAACAGCGTCTCTGTCATGAATCCCTGGGACTTGGTGAATATAGGCATGATGAATATCAAGTCAATTTGGATGCGGAGGAATCTTCTTTGGCCAATGCTCGCCGCAAAATTTGGTCTCCTGATGGGCGTCCTGTGATTGGTATCAATACGGGATGCAGCTTGAATTTGCCGGCTAAGAAACTGTCGGTTGAAGGACATAAGGTCTTGATTGCAAAGATTTTAAGCGACGAAAGATTGCAAGATCTACCTATTGTATTGCTGGGTGGGCCAGAGGATATGGAGCGCAATATTGCGATAGCGCGGGATTTTCCAGTTATTGTTTCTCCCACTCAGGGAGGACTGCGCGACGGTCTCGTCAGTGTTCAGGCTTGTGATTTAATATTCAGTGGCGATAGCCTCGGCATGCACATGGCAATTGCCCTTAAAAAGTGGGTCGTGGCTTGGTTTGGTCCCACTTGCCCACAAGAAATCGACTTGTACGGTCGAGGTAGAAAAATCATCGCCAAGGCTTCGTGTTCACCATGTTGGAAGAAGGCTTGCGACATGAAGGTAATGTGCTACGATCAGGTCGATTTTGAACAAGTGGTTCAAGCATTGGCTGAAGGATTTGAGTGGCGCACCTCGTTTTCCAAACTGCATTTCCAGGGGACCTCTTTCTCTCCATCCCTCTGATCAGAAAAATTCGCGAATGGGATCCGGCCCAGCGTTTGGTTTTGGCGTGTCGGCCGGGATTAGGCGAATTTTTTCTCAAAAATGCATTGGTTGATGAAATTATCGAGATCGACAAACGAGGAGCTAACGGCAGAGCGGCGGCCCTGCGACGTCTGCGCAGTGAGGTTTGGGATGTAATTTTTTGTCCGCATGAAAGTCCTCGTACCGCACTATGGATGTTACAGCTTAAGGCAAAAGAAAAAGTGGGGTTTAGCAAATGGTGGAATCGAGGAATTTTTGATTATCGGGTTACTAAACCAAAACATTTGCCCGATGCTCTGCGCCAGATGAGTTTACTGGCTCCTCTCAATTACAGAGTGGCGGAGGCTCTTGCCGATACACAGGTTGACGCTTTGATGAACCCTATGGATCAATCTTCTCCTCTACCACTTTGGAAGATAAAAATTCCAGATTGGGCAGGAATGCGAGTCAAAAATCACAATGTGGTTGGAAACAAAATTTTTCTAGCCCCGGGAAGCGTGTGGCCCACCAAACGTTGGAAAATCAGTGGCTATGTCGAATTGGCCCAAAACCTTGTGTCGCGTGGCTTTACGGTTGAGCTCATTGGTAGTGTCCAAGAGAAAAACCTTTGCGACGAAGTCGAGCGTCAAGTGGCTGGTGTGGTTAATAGAGCTGGACAGACGACTCTATCCACTTTGGTAGATCTTCTTGCTGAAGGCACCGCTTTGATTTGTAACGATAGCGGTGCTATGCACGCGGCAGCCGCTGCCGGCTTGCCGACCGTAGCTATCTTTGGGCCCACAGTATTGTCACTTGGATTTCGTCCATGGCAGGAACGCGCGATTGTGGTTCAACGCAGGCTTGCTTGTCGTCCTTGTGGTAAGCATGGCGCTAAAATTTGCCCGATTGGGACTCACGAGTGTATGCAGACGATATCTGCTGCCGATGTCCTTTCAGCTTTAGATCAGCTGCTTCATTGACGCTTTAGTTTTTCTCGGTCGCTGCTTTGCCAAAGCTTCGGTGACATCTTATGCTCATCATTCGTGTATGTGCGATTTGGGGGCATGGGATGGTTCTAAAAATTTGTGCTGTCGTGTACACACATGATGATTTGCGCACAATCTCAGAAGTGGTGAGGGACATCGTCCTAAATACTCCTTTTCCAGTGTTAGTTGTCGATGATGGCTCGACAGGGCGGGTTGCTGATTTTCTTTATTCCTTCGAAGTTCGCCAAGCCCTAGAGCTAGGCCGTGTTCGTTTACTTCGCTCGGATTTTGAGAAGGGTAAGGGGCCTGCACTTCAAACGGCAATTCAAACGCTTGCCTCTGAGGGTTTCACGCACATTCTTACTGTCAATGGGCGAGGTGCGCAGCTGGTGAGCGAGGCACATAAACTTGTCGAAGCTGCAAGATTAAGTCCTTGGGATGTCATTCTAGGGTATGGGACCAAGGTTTCTTGCTGGCGCAGCGACTTTAGAATTTACCCTCTTTTTTTAGTGCAGAATCTAAACCTGCAAGCGCGAGCTGACGATTTTGAAATTGAGATACTTGTCCGGCTCATTAGGCAAGGAGTAAAAATAAAGACTGTCAAACTCGAAATGCCGGCACCAGTGAAGTCTGAGAATCTCTCCATCTGGCGAAGAATTTTTCTATATCTGCGATTATTATTTCTGTTTTTGTTGCTGAGAATATTGTTGCTATTCAAAAAGCCCTATTCCGATTCAACTCCATTTTTGTCAAACATGTCTTTGGGTTCGCGGATAGAAATTATGCTTCGGGCTGGGTTGAAAATGCTTTTGCCGCTAACGGGTTTAAGGGTGGCTTACGTATTTCTAAAAATATCAGGGCCAGTGATCTTTTTATTTTCTGGCAGAGCCAGGAGAGCTTTAAGAGATTATTACCGGTTATCTGATCCTAAATTAAAAAGTTGGCAACTTCGGCGTCGGGTCTACCAACATTGGTTAGGGTATCAAAAGGGACTTACCGATCAAATCTACCAGGAATCTTTTGATGAACCTGTTTTCTCGTGGCAGGGACACGGTTTCGAATTTCTAAAAGACGAATCTGTATCGCTGATCGCTAACTCCAATACTGGATCTTGTAAACTCGTCGTGCCGATGATTGGTAAAAATGGCTTTGGTCGTTGTCATGACCTATTCAGGTCTCCTTCTGAAATTCACGACCCTGAGTTGATTCCCGTTAAAGGAAAATTGGTGCCTGTAGATACACAAATTTTTAAGAGCTTAGCGCGCTCTCGACGTCGTTTGAGTCAGCTGTACGTTTTAAAGGTGAGTGAAATGAAATATGAAATTCACATAACTAAGCCTGAAACGACCAATCTGGACTTGCACATGCCGGAAGAATTACGGGCGAAGGAGCTCGCTGTCCGCTGTGTGGCATCAGCTGAAAGATTTATGGACCGACACCGAGATCAGTGGGTTTATATGCGAAATCTTTGGTCCGAGTGGAACCCAAAATGGCGAACAGATTCGACTAAAAAGGGCGTTGTGGTCAACAAACTGTATGAAGAGTTCGAAACACCTACTGTTATAGAGCCGCTAAAAAATCATCAAGTCTCATCCGAAGTGAGCCTTTGATCATAGATTTGCTTTTTTTAAATAAAAATGCCGAGAGTTTGGGCTTGCTTCACCCACTTATGATCTCGGGAGACCATTCTTGGCGGTTGCATAAGATCGGTGATTGGAGCGTGGGTAACGCGTCCCTCACGATAGACGACGGCTCGTCCCCACTGATTTTCCATAGCGAGACGAGCTGCTCGAACACCCATGAAAGAGGTCAAAAAGCGATCTGTGGTTGTTGGTGACCGTGCTCTCTGCAAGTGACCCAGAACAACGTGTCTGGCTTCCCAGCCCGTTTGATCTTCGAGCCAACGAGCCAACTCAAAAGACACGCCTCCAAAACGCTCTTTTATTGCCGAATGCTTAACCTCAAACGCCATGGTTGCTTGTTCTTGGTTAGCTGTTGACCCTTCGGCCACAACAATCATCAGATCTCGGCGTCCTTCCAGTTGTTTTTCTGAAATGAAATTGAGAAGCTCGTGGCGGTGAAAGGGGCGTTCAGGGATAAGTATAACATCGGCATAAGACGCAAGACCTCCGCCCAGAGCGATCCAGCCCGCATTGCGTCCCATGGTTTCGACTACAAAAATGCGTTTGTGAGCTTGTGCTGTAAAGCGCAAAGCATCGACATTTTCGGCCACACAGGCACAGGCCGTATCAAATCCAAAAGTGGCCTCAGTTCCCGCCAGATCATTATCGATCGTTTTAGGCACTCCGATGATTTTCAGATTTTGGTGTACCCCGCACAGACCAGCGAAGGTTCCGTCGCCGCCGCAAGCAATCAGCCCATCAAGCCCTAGAGCTGCAAATTTGCGAGCAAACTCTGCTTCTCTTCCAGTTATTGGTGATTTGTTCGAACTACCCAGAAGAGTTCCCGCAAGGGCGTGGGCATTTTGAATTTTTTCGAGGGTCAAAGCGATCGTTTGGTTCTCAAAGATACCTTCGAAACCATCGATGATGCCAATCACCTCATGCCCTTGGCGTAACAGGACTCGGCTGGCGGATTCAATTATGCCGTTCAGACCGGGGGCGTCTCCGCCTCCCGTCAATAGGCCGATTCTCATTTAAGTTACTCGCTCAATTCACGTACGTTGATCTGATATTTTTTGATTTTACGCAGAAGCGTATTCTTGGGAATATTGGCATGCGCCACGGTTTGATTGATTCGACCTCTATTTGCTCGCAACGCTTGCATGATAAATTCTTTTTCTGTTTCTTCTTTAAAACGGTCAAAGTCGAGCGGACCTGAGTACGAGCCAGGTAGGTCAAAGGCTATTTCGGCTTGGGCGGCATTTTTGAGCGCTTCTGGTAAAGATTCTGTTTGTAAAAGAGGACCGCTATCTAAAATAAAGCAACGCTCAATCAAGTTTTCTAATTCGCGAATATTGCCGGGCCAACGGTATTTACTGAGGATTGCCAAAGCTTCTGGCGCAAAGCCCTGAACCTGACGACTCATTTTGCGGTTGAAACGGCGAACAAAGTGATGAATTAAATTTTCCAAATCGTCCAAGCGTTCTCGGAGAGGTGGAAGAAAAATCGGCATTACATTCAGTCGGTAAAAAAGGTCTTCTCTGAAGGTGCCTTCTTCGATCATTTTTTCCAAGTTGCGGTTGGTGGCCGCAATCACGCGAGCATTTGAAGCCACTTCGCGGTTGGAACCAACTGGAGTGAAGCGTCTTTCTTGCAGAACACGTAGAAGTTTGACCTGCATATCGGGCTTCAGCTCTGCCACTTCGTCAAGGAAGATAGTGCCCTTGTTGGCGAGTTGAAATTTTCCAATCTTACGTTCAACAGCACCGGTGAACGCGCCTTTCTCGTGACCAAAAAGCTCGCTCTCCATGAGCGACTCCGGGATGGCTCCGCAGTTTATGGCTACAAATTCTCCGTGCTTGCGCGGAGAACTAAAATGAATGGCGCGGGCCACAAGCTCCTTGCCGGTTCCATTTTCGCCACGGATCAAGACAGTCGTGTCCACGTGGCTCAGACGACTGATCAAATCGAAAATCTCGCGCATCTTTTTGGAGGAGCCGACAAACTCACTGTCAATGTCGTCATCCAGGACTGGAGCCGAGAGCGACAGAGTCGAGACCATTTCTTGGGTTTGGATGGCTTTTTTTACTATTTGAGTGAGTTTTTGCGGCTGAACAGGCTTTTCTATGTAGTCATAAGCGCCGTCGCGAATCGCTCTTACTGCGTCCTGTAAGTTGGAGTGAGCTGTCATGATCACCACAAAAATGCGTGGGTCTATGGATTTAATTTTAGCCAACGCCTCCAGGCCATCCATTTCCGGCATACGCACATCCATTAAAACGAGATCGAAATCCTGTTTTTCTATAAAGGAGATGGCTTCGCGTCCGTTGGCGGCGTGGCTAACTTTAAAAGCAAATTCAGGCATTGCGTTGACCAACACAGAGGCAACGGATTTGCGAAGTTCGCTTTCGTCGTCGACGATGAGAACTCGGATTTCATTAATCATTTTTCACTCCTAAACATTTATGCTTGTAAGGGAAGGGTGAACCCCACCCTTGTACCTTTTCCTACTTCACTTTCCAAGAACACTTCGCCGCCATGCAATTCTATGAAGTATTTAACCAAAAAGAGTCCCAAACCGGTGCCTTTCACATTTGTTTGTTGGGCTTGCCCACGGAAGAATTTTTCAAATAGCCTGTCGCGGTCAATTCGCGGTATTCCGGGGCCATTATCACGGACTTCAAAAATCACCTTATCTTCAATTTCTCGTGTTTTTATTATTATTTGGCCGTCGTTAGGTGTGTATTTTATGGCATTTTCAATCAGATTTAGAATGACCTCTTGCAAAAGCACACCGTCCAATTCGATGGAAAACATGGGTTCGAGCTGTAAAAGAAGATCTTGGCGCTTATCCTCGGCAAGAGGTCGGATCTGATCCGTGACCTTTTCTACAATTTCATTAAAATCGCTAGGTTCTTTGCGCAGCTGTATTGGGCTAGATTCTAATCGTGAGATTTGTAAGATACTTTGAATGTACCGGTGTAGTTCTGTGCTTTCTTTGCGCAGAGCTAGAAGTCCATCACGTGCCTCGGTCGTCATGTTATCGGCCAAAAGGCGATCACATATAGCTTGTATTTTTGCAATGGGAGTCTTGAGGTCGTGGCTAATCAGGCTGACGAAGTTGTTACGTAGCTGTTCGAGCTCACGCAAGATTTTTTTCTCTTGTTCAAGTAGCCAGGTTTGATTTTCTTTTACTGAGAGTTGGTAACTAATGAAAATGACATAACTTAAAAGAATAAGTGCGAGTGAAGACATGGCCGGTATCCAAAAATTGAATGAATCGAAAATCCATACGGACAGTGCCGTCGTTCCCAAGCTCAACCAAATCATAAATACTGAGGCCACCGACTGCGGATATGAAATTAAAAGCAAGACTGCAACGGCCAGCACAGCGAGGACATAAAGAGAACCCATTGTAACGGGAATACGGTGAATCCAAAGTTTGTTCACAATATTATCAACAACTTGAGCAAGAATTTCAGCTCTGTTCATCCTACCCAGAGGGGTCTGGTATTGGTGCGCCTGGACGCTGTTGCTACCTATGATGACAGTTTTGTTTTTGAAGAAATCGTGGGGGACTCGGCCCTGAAGGATACTGAGAGCAGAAATGGCAGGATAAACACCTTTGCGACCGCGGAAGTTAATCAGGCGCGTGTCTCCCCAGAGAGTGTTGAATTCTTGAGAAGAGCCTCCGACATTGGCTTCACTCAGCTTTAAAGCCATATGTGAAATCGGAGCGAGAGGCGAGACAAAGCGCCGGAGAACCTGGTCTTCATCAATGCGTGAATCCACCAGCGCGACATTGTGCCCGTAAGTGTTGGCCATCAGGGGCATAACCGGTCGACCTTCGCCATCCAGCTGTCCCGCCCAAATGACTCGTGGGTCCTGAAGGGAGCGTGTAAATCCATAGTGTTTGGGCAGCAAATCGTTGAAGAAAAATGTAACTCCAATCACATTGGGTTGTTGCTCAAGAATTCTTTCAAGAAGAAGTTCCCACGTAGATCCGCGCCAAAAATAACTCTCTGTGGGTTCAGAAAACTCCTTGAGCGAGCGTAAAAGGCTGCTCCTTGGGCCATGCCAAACAGTCCAGTCTTCTTGATCAAAGTAGACAAGTACAATTTGCGAAGAAGCTTTTTGGTTGCCCCGCAACTTAAAGCGCAAATCGTAGTTATTGACCTCGTCAAAAAGTGGAAATGTGCTCCCCAGGGCCCAGCAAAAGAGAATCCGTAACCAGAGGCCTTTGGAGTTCCAAAATTGATTAAACATCACGACGCTGTGTATCAAAAAGCCCTTGAGATTTCAATTGGTTCCCCAGGAAAAATGGTCCATTTTAGCGGCTATGCACATCCTTCACGATTTGAGCTCTGTCGGGCATAAATTTCATGGCGGAGTCATCACAATCGGCAATTTTGATGGCTTACACTTAGGTCATCAAATGCTGCTTAAAAAAGCTCTCGCGCTCGGTAAACCTCTAGCAGTTTTGACTTTTGCCCCTCATCCCGTCCAGGTGCTTTATCCCGAACGGGGCTTAAGGTGTCTTTTTCCCCGTGAGGACTTGTATGAGCGGATGCCTGATTTTGGGGTAGACGTGCTTGCCGTGCTACCCTTCGACAGGGAACTTGCATCCTGGTCGGCGCAGAGATTTTTACAAGATTGTGTGTGGCGACCGTTTGCACCTCAACATATTGTCGCTGGTTATGACTTTGCTTTTGGAAAGTCGCGCGAGGGCACGTTGCAAGGGCTGCGCGAGTGGGGACGGACAAAAGCAGTAAATATCCACCAGATTGAGCCTCTTATGCTGGGTGGTGAAATTGTGTCTAGTCGTCGAATTCGGGAAGCATTGGCCGCGGGTCGTGTCGAGGATGTTAGGCTGTGCTTGGGGAGGCCCTTTTATCTGCGCGGTCAGATTGTCTCTGGCGCTGGTCGCGGCGAGTCTTTAGGATTTCCGACCCTCAACCAACAGGTGATCAACGAGAGTTATCCCGCTCGTGGGGTCTATGCCACTTACACTCTACATAAAAGACAGCGCTACCGCAGCGTCACCAATATTGGAATTAACCCTACCTTTGGCGGGCAGGAACTTAAATTCGAAACGCACCTTTTGAACGCTTCGATCGACCTTTATGGTCAAAGTGTGGATGTTGAGTTTATCGCTTTTTTACGTCCGGAGTTGCAGTTTTCTGATGTTGAGGGCTTGAAGAAACAGATAGCAAACGACATCCTGAAAGCAAATGAAGCGCTGGACCGCGATTGCCCATGATAATGAAGACGCACGTTGGAAGCTGATGAGTGAACATCTCAATCGGGTTGGGGTTAGTAACGAATTTGTTCCCTGGACAACGCCATTAGAGGATTGGCTCCAAGCGGAAGCTCTACAGGATTTTGATCACGTTCGTATGAGTACACGCCTGGGGGGCGAAGCTCTAAAAAAGCTGAAAGTTCAATCCACCTGGATTACCCTGCTGGGCGTGGTGGATGGGATGTTTAAGCGTGAAGGCAGCTGGTGGCCTTTATGCGCTCTTTATGAGTCTTTTAATCAACTCCTCGTGACTTTAGGTCCTGATATGGATCATCGAAGCAATGTTTTGCTTGCTGGCACTGGTGGTTCCGTGCGGGTTGCGCTAGCCGCATTTTTTAAGGCGGGCTTTAATCATTTTCTAATTACTGCTTTGAATCAACAAGAGGCTGAAAAGATTGTGAACGAGGTTAAGCGTAATTTTTTTGGCTTAAAGATCGACTATGTCCCTAAAGACGCTATCGTTATGCTTCCCGGTGACACAACGGTTTTAGTTAATTGCACCCCACGATTGCCAGAAAATCATCTTCTCTCCGAACTTGCGTATCTTAATTTTCTTCGCCGCCCTGGTTTTATTTTTGATTTGAGCCTATTTGGTGATCGGAATGATTTACGGGAGGCTGCCGACGATGCTGGCGTGAAGTATGTATCGGGAGTCGAGATTGCCGCTCGCTCAGATATTTTATGGGTCAATTGGGCCTTTAATGCGAATCTAGACTTACAAGAGTACATGAAAGGGCTACTTGCCGTGGGCACATCAGCCGTTGGTTCGCCTACGGTGGATGAGGGAAAAGTGTAAATTCAAAACCAAAGTCTAGTTACAAAAAACGTCACCACAGTTTAACCTTTAATTGTAAGGCCGGCATTCAGCAAGGACGTGTATGGCTGTGCATAAAAAGCCCCTGGCGGAGCTTTTAGTCTCCAACAATCTTCTGGACCTAGAGCAGCTTGAAAAAGCGCGCCGAGAACAAAAATCGGCGGGAGGTCGTTTAACTACCGCAATTGTTCGTTTGGGCTTTTTAAAGGAATCTCAGATTGTCGAATTTCTGGGTAAGGCTTTTGAGTTACCAACCATTGACTTGGCAAGTTTTGAGATTGAGCCAGATGCCGTAAGCTTATTGACGAGACAGGTCTGTGAACGACACATGGTGATGCCGATCTCTAAGGCTGGTAAGAGTTTAGTGATTGCTTTTGCCGATCCCTCGAATGTTTACGTAAAAGATGATATCGCGTTGATCACTCGCCACAAAATCGAAGTTGTGATTGCCTCCGAATCAAGCATTATGGCAGCCATCGACAGGTACTACGCGGACAACTCAAAAATAGATAATATTGTTTCGCAGATGGAAGATCTGGGAGCCGCAATAGGACCTCAGTCTTCCGAAACTGAGGTGATAGATCAAGAGGGGCCGGGGGAAGACTATCCCATTGTTCGTTTTGTGAACGCAATGCTCGCTGAGGCCATTCGCTCGCGCACATCCGACATTCACATCGAACCCTATGAGAAACGATTTCGCATAAGATATCGCATTGATGGTGCGCTGGTTGAAAAGACGCGTCCGCCACAAAACGCCGCCGCTGCGGTTGTGAGTCGAATAAAAATTTTGAGTAAGCTGGATATTGGAGAACGGCGAAAGCCGCAAGATGGGCGCATGAAAGTGCGCATGCGTAATGGCACCGAAGTCGACTTTCGTGTCAGCTGTCTGCCCACGATTTTTGGAGAAAAGATTGTTTTGCGCCTGCTCGATAAAAGTAATCTTCAGGTGGACATGACCAAGCTTGGGTTAGAACGAGACGATTTTGAGAAATTTGTTGATGCTATACATCAGCCACAAGGCATGGTTTTGATTACTGGACCAACCGGTTCAGGAAAAACAACAACGATTTACTCAGCACTGAATGAGCTCAACAAACCCGATGTCAATGTCTCCACGGCCGAAGATCCTGTTGAGTACAACTTAGATGGTATTAATCAAGTTCAAGTTCAACCCCAAATCGGATTTACTTTTGCCGAGGCTTTGCGCTCTTTTTTGCGTCAGGACCCCGAAGTCGTTATGGTCGGGGAAATTCGTGATCTTGAAACTGCGGAGGTAGCCTTCAAAGCTGCCTCGACAGGGCATTTGGTGGTGAGTACCTTGCACACGAACGATGCAGCTTCGACGATTGCACGATTGGTTGAAATAGGCGTAGAGCCTTATATCGTGGCTGAAGCCACATCTATCGTAGTCGCCCAGCGGCTCTTGCGGAGAATTTGTAGCGACTGTTCTGTAGAACATAAACTAATCCCCGATGTATTGCTCAAAATTGGAGTTTCTAGAGAAAAAATAGACGAATTCAAAAATGTACGCAGAGGCGAAGGTTGCGAAAAATGCAATGGTAGTGGTCTCAAGGGGCGTATTGCAATTTTTGAAGTCATGACGATGACCACTGGGGTTAAAGAAACAATCTATAAGGGTGGCTCGCCCTTAGAAATCAAGCGGCAGGGAATCATAGACGGAATGAGAACGCTACGCCAGGCCGCACTTTTAAAACTGAAAAATGGAGTGACTACTCTGGAAGAAGTCCTAAATACAACGGTGTCTGACACATTATGATTACTCTTCATCAGTTACTAAAAGCGGCCGTAAAACAGGGTGCATCCGATCTTCATATTGTCGCCGGAAGTCCACCGGTTATGCGCGTTGAGGGTAGAATTGTGCGCGTGAAGTCAGAAGAGATGAACGCCGAACAAACCAGGCAGATTTGTTATTCTATCCTCACTGACTCGCAAAAAAGTCGATTTGAGGCCACTAAGGAATTGGACTTCAGCTTCGGCATCAAAGCAATGGCTCGCTTTCGAGCAAATCTCTTTTTTCAACGGGGGGCTGTGACTGGCGTATTTCGTCGTATTCCCATGGAAATACCAGATATAGATTTGCTAGGGTTGCCTAAAATTATTGGTGACCTGGTGAATTACCCGACAGGGCTTGTATTGATTACGGGTCCAACAGGGTCGGGTAAGTCGACAACCATTGCCGCACTCATTGATAAAGTGAATAAGGAGCGGCGTGGGCATATCATTACCATGGAAGATCCGATCGAGTATGTGCACACGCATAAATCCTGCGTCGTCAATCAACGGGAAGTGGGCGTAGATACGGTCAGCTATCGAGCCGCCTTAAAACATGTATTGCGACAGGATCCCGATGTGTGCATGTTGGGCGAATTGCGAGACCTTGAAACGATAGAAGCGGCCTTGAACATTTGTGAGACCGGCCATTTGGTCCTAGCCACTTTGCATACAAACTCTGCTGTTTCGACTATAAATCGCATTGTCAATGTGTTCCCTTCTGAGCAACAAGATCGCGTGCGTGCACAGCTCAGTCTGACATTGAATGCAGTGGTCAGTCAGCGACTTATCCCTTCTTTAAAGGGTGGTATGTGCGTGGCTCTAGAGATCTTAATTATGAATCCAAGCATTCGAAATTTAGTACGCGAAAATAAATTGCATCAAGTCTATGGCATGATGCAAGTCGGGCAAGACAAGACGGGAATGATCACCCTGAATCAAAGTCTTATGCAGCTCGTTTTGATGCGTAAAATAGATATGCGTTCGGCCTTCATGTACAGTGCTGATCCTGATGAACTAGATAAAATGCTAAAGGCAGCGGGAGTCTAATTGGGAATTTTTGAGTTCCAAGCCAAAGCCGAGGATGGTCGCCTGATCAAGGGTGAACTCGAGGCAAGTAATGAATCCGAAGCGCGAATCCGCATGCGCGCCCAGCGGCTCACACCTTTACGCCTGGAGGCCAAAAAGGGTCAAGGTGGAAGCTTTCAACTTAAAAATCTGTCTTTTTTTGCCGACAGTGTATCGATAAAAGATCTGCAAATTTTTACGCGCCAATTCGCAGTCTTGGTGGGTGCGGGTGTTCCCATCGTTCAGAGTCTTGAGGCTATGGCCAGAGGGGCTCGCAGTGTTGGTATGTCCAATACTTTGCGTTTGGTGTCTACAGATGTCGAACGTGGACGTCGTTTGGCGGATGCTCTGGCTGCGCGTCCAGCGGCGTTTGATCGACTCTATGTGAATCTTGTGCGTGCGGGAGAAGAAGGCGGTGTTCTCGAAGTTGTGCTTAACCGTTTGGCTTTTTATATCGAGAAGTCAGTCAAGTTGCGTGGCAAGGTCAAATCGGCGCTCTTTTACCCGGCAGCAATTATCGTTGTCGCCATTTTGGTGATCACATTCATTATGATTTTTGTTGTTCCAAAGATGTCAGAAATGTTTGCTCAGCAGGGTCAGGAATTGCCGGCTCTCACTCAGATGGTCATTGGCGGGTCCAATTTTGTAAAGCATTATTGGTACCTGATTGCCGCAACTTTAGTAGGCGTTCCACTCGCTCTCAAAATGTACTACGACACCGAACCAGGTCGTAAAGTACTGGATGCGATTTTTATCGAGATACCTGTTTTTGGAGACTTAATCAAAAAGAGTGCGATTGCTCGCTTTAGCCGAACGCTGTCAACGCTTCTGTCCTCGGGAGTCCGCATTATCGACGCCCTTGAGATTTCCTCTGGCACCACAGGTAATTGGATGATTGAAAAGGCCTTGATTGAAACTCGCGATGCTGTGTCTCGTGGCAAAACTTTGGCGGAGCCTTTGGCCAAAATTCCCTATTTCCCCAACATGGTGACACAGATGATATCGATCGGCGAGCAAACCGGAAATATTGATCAAATGTTATCGAAGGTCGCTGATTTTTATGAAGATGAGGTCGAAAACGCCACAGATGCGATGACCAGTCTCATGGAACCGATCTTGATGGTTGTTTTGGGGGGGATCATTGCCGTAATCGTGGTCGCAATGTACCTGCCAATCTTCAATATGGCCAATACTGTGGGGAATTGATGAACACTAACGATTGGCCTATCAGAAATCTTCGCGTGGTCGGCCCAATTGGTTCGGTGGAAAAGCCTTGGCTGCTCGTGCATTCAATGCGCACACTTTTTTTGGTCTGTATCCTTTTGGTGTCGGTCTTGTATCAAATACGCTTGGGCAATTTTTTAAATATAGGCATTTGGATTCCGGTGTACTCAGTACTCCTTGCCAATTTTTTTCTGAACGCAATATATCTCTTTGTCTTTGATCACTTAAAAGCCCAATCTGCTTACAATGCCGCTTTGTTTGCCCTGGATACGGTGGCTGTAACTTTGCTGATCTACTTTACAGGAACCAGTCAGTCCTTATTTTTGTTCCTTTACCTAGTTAATCTTCTGCTTGCAGGTTTAGTTTTTGAAAAAGATGGTGCCTGGCTTTTGGCTCTTTGGACCTCTATTTGCTTTAGTGTCTTGTTGCTTGTCTCTCCCGAAGTTTCTGGGCAAAGCCTTTATTTTTCATTGGCAGTGAATAATATCGCATTTGTCGCGGTTACTTATCTGAGTGGACGTTTGAGTGGTCAATTAAATGTTGCCGGAGCCCAACTGCAAGAGGCGCATTTCGATTTGGCGAATTTGCGCAATTTGAACGAATTGATCGTATCAAACATTACGACAGGCATTATCGTCACCAGTCGAACGGGCTTTATTCAATACTTCAATCAAAATGCAGAAAAATCATTGGGTGCAGACAAGCTGTTGCAGCTCAAAATTCAAGAGGTTTTGCCTGAAATAGGTTGGCCTTGGACCGAGTTTGCGAGCGACGAATCGCGCGCGTTTGAACGGCGCGAGATTCGTATTCAGAGAGCTGATTTGCCCATGCGCGTGCTGGAAGTGGTTGCTGCTCGATTCAAAGATATTGATGGCAGGCTAAAGGGCTGGCTGTTTTTGTTTGATGATCGCACAGAACAAAAACTGCTTGAAGAGAGCATGCGCCAAAAGGAGAAACTTGCGGCTGTTGGGCAGTTAGCGGCTGGCATCGCGCACGAAATCCGTAACCCATTAGCCAGCATATCCGGTAGCATTCAATTGATGCTGGCAAATCCGGGGGCTCATCAAGATGAAGATCTCAAATTGATGCGTATTGTGGATAAAGAAATTGATCGGCTTAACGGCTTGATCAGCGAATTTCTCGAATATGTGCGGCCCGAAAAAAAGGTGTCCGTTCCAGTAGATCTTAATGCCGTTTTAAGAGAAGTTCTCGAAAGTATTCAATTTAATCCGAAGTTGAGAAAGGATGTTCGGCAAGAGTCGAGACTTAAAGCTCAATCGCAGATTCTTGGGCATCGCGATAAACTCAAACAGGCCTTGTTGAATTTTGTGATAAATGCTTATCAGGCCATGGACAAAAGCGCTCAACCTGTACTTGAGGTTGAGACGCATGATCAAGGCGATCTTGTTGTTTTGATTTTTCGCGACAATGGTTGCGGCATAAAAAAGGAAAATCTTCATCGCATTTTTGAGCCTTTTCATACAACTAAACCTCAAGGGACGGGCTTAGGTCTAGCAGTGACTCACAAAATTCTTGAAGCGCACGACGCGCGAGTGATGGTTGACAGTGTGGAAGGCCAGGGATCTCGATTTTTGATCGAGTTTCCTGCTCACAAGGGCTTCCATACCGAAGACTTGATTCCGATCAAACAAGGAACCGAAGGTTGAGATTCAACCGAATTGTCTGGAACAATTAAAGTAAGAGTCGAGGTACATCTATGAAATCACGCGTACTGGTCGTGGACGACGAAGAGTCAATCCGGGAATTTCTGGAAATCATGCTGCGCAAAGAGGGTTATGAAGTCACCTGCGCAGAGGATGGACAGCAGGCCATGGACATTATCAAAAAGAAGTCTTTTGATCTGGTCATTTCGGATTTGCAGATGCCGCACATGACGGGAATCGAGCTGCTGAAATCCGTAAAAGACCAGTACCCAGACTTGCTGTTTATGATGATTACGGCATTTGGCACGACTGAAACAGCCGTAGAGGCTATGAAGCTCGGTGCTTATGATTATATTACTAAGCCTTTTAAAATTGACGAAGTACGCATAATTATTGCCAATGCCTTACGCTCCAAGAATCTAGAAGTTGAAAACCGGGTTCTTAAGAAAGAACTCAACAAGGAGTATAGCTTTCAGAATCTCGTTGGAAATTCTGAGGCTATGCATAGGATCTACGAGCTCATTAAAAGGGTGTCGCAAACGCCTACAAATGTTCTGGTCACAGGAGAAAGCGGTACAGGAAAGGAGATGGTTGCAAAGGCCATCCACTTTAATGGCCCGTTAAAAGATGAGCCCTTTGTTACCGTCAACTGCGGAGCGATTCCTGAATCCCTCATGGAATCCGAAATGTTCGGTCATAAAAAGGGTTCATTTACTGGCGCTGTTGCAGATAAGTCCGGCTTGTTTGAGGTTGCTGATGGAGGGTCGCTATTTCTGGACGAAGTTGGAGAATTGCCACTGACTATCCAGGTCAAGCTTCTGCGAGCGATTCAAGAGCGTGTGATTCGTCGTGTGGGAGGCACCGAGGATACCAAAGTAGAGGTGCGTATCATCGCAGCCACCAATCGTGACCTGGAAGATATGGTCAAAAAGGGAACCTTTCGTCAGGATCTTTTTTATCGATTGAACGTGATTAATATCAAGACCCCCTCTTTGCGCGAACGTCCCGACGACATACCTTTGCTCGCAAACCACTTTCTAAAAAAGTACAATGACCGCTTAACTAAGCAGATCGGTGGCATCAGTCTTGAGGCTATGGATATGCTGAAAAAATACGACTACCCTGGCAACGTGCGTGAACTTGAAAATATCATCGAGCGCACCGTGGCTCTCGAGGGTGGTGCGACGATTCTTCCCGAGAGCTTGCCACCTTTTGTCAATACTCCCTCGGGTCGAAAATTGGCTAGCACGCATGAAATTCAGATTACTAGTGAGGGTCTGGATCTGGATAAAATTATGAACCAGATCGAAAAAGAGCTTCTTATAAAAGCCATTCACGCTGCTGGCGGCGTGAAGAAGAAGGCGGCTAGGTTGTTAAACATCAGTTTTCGATCAATGCGTTACCGGGTAGAAAAATATAGCCTGGGTACGATCGGAGATGATGATCTTGAAGACGAGTCGGCTTAAATTTGTCCAAGCGTGTATTTTATTTTCTTACTCGCTGCTTGCCGAAGCGCAACCCAAAACCAGTGATCGGTTTGGTTGTTTGCGCGACTTGCTCCCCATTTCCGAACATGCTTCTTTAATTAGAAAGCGAAAAGGATTTGAGGCTCCGTTCATTATCAATGGCGGCAGTTATGTAGCGTTTCCCGAGGTTATCAAAGGGCGGGTCTCGGGCTTCTTTTTTTATGATGCAACGGGCGCTTGGTATTACGATGCGGTAGAGAAAGGTTCGTCAAAGATCGCCATTTCGGACCTTCAAGGGCTAGAAAGTGGTATTTTAGTGCTTGTAGCTCAGCCTAAAGGCTTGGAAACAGTGGCCGTGCGTTTTTTGCCGGGCTTCTCAGACAAGACTTCCCCTCGAGGCGGGCCCGTTGTTCTCGGTGCGTCTATTTTGCCAGTTGTAGGGGCGTTCGTTTCGCGCCCAGATTTGAAAGCCACGGCCTACTACGATCCTGAGAAAGCCAGCGAAGAAGGTCTAAAGACTTGGATTTCCGACCGCAGAGGTGTACGGGCTCCTGCGGGATCTAGAGTTGCTGGTGAGTCGCTTAAAATCGAGAGGACAATTTTGCCTTTGGCTGTTCATCGAGCTAAAAAAGAGGACGAGCTATGGCGACCACTAGATGAGGAATTAAGGCTCAGACTTGAGTGGTTGCGTTCGCGCAATCTTGATCAACGGTCTTTTAAAGAGTTTGTGCGCTTGATGGAAAAATCCTGTCGGCAATGAGCCGTTGTCTTGTGTTAGTTTTTTAATTCACGCATCAGTGTACTCGCTTGAGCTCCTATAAATGTAATTAGGGCTGAATAGTAGACCCAAACTAACATTACGATCAAAGAACCCGCCGCTCCATAGGTCGAACTCAATGCACTTTGACCTAGGTATATGCCCACAACTTCTTGTCCAATCACGAACAGAAATCCAGTCAGGAGTCCGCCACGGAGTGCTCGACGCCAAACTTGGTAGCGGCCAGGTACGTAGCGAAATATAAGTGTGAATGCGGTCGAATAAAATAAGTATGAGATGACAATATTGAGTGTTCTTACCGAAAAACGCGTTTGAGTACTAATTAAAGTAGAAATAAAGCTGGAAGCGGCAACAGAGGTCGCCAATGCCGCCACAAAAAGCATAGCCAAACTGATGTGCAACAGCTGATCTTTTAAATAATTTATAATTTGATCTAAATATCCCTTAGTGTGCCTGGACTCTATTTTGACTTGGAAAATCCGATTTAAAGCTTGTCTCACCACACCAAAAATCAAACTGCTTGAGATCAACAGCGTGATCATGCCTCCAATGCCGGCTATGGTGTGAAGATCCTCTCGGACATTTATGGCCAAAAGAATCGATTCAATGGCGTTAGCGGCCTCTGGAGCCATAAAAATTTGTGCCTCGCGAACTAAGCCGCGGCGCAGATCTTCGTTGAGGTGCGCCGATAGGGTAACAAAAAGAATTAGGAGGGGTGCCAACGACAATGCTGTGTAATAGGCCACTGACGCAGCTAGAGTCGTGGTCTCGTCTTCGAAAAATTTTGTGATCAGCTTTTGCGCAAATAATAAAAGAGAATTCCTGTACGTCTTATATTTCGAATAGAGGGAACGACTCATTAAAAATAGATAAATGAGTCTCAGTCTAAAATATATGTGTTTATAGAAACGTGATCTCTGTAGGCGGAAAAATATCATCGGCGCATATTTTGAATGACAAACATAATTAAAAGTTATTTATATATTTGCGGAGGGGAAATAAAGGAGTGTCCGGTGGGTAACAAGCAAAAAAAACTAGGAGAAGTTCATTGTCCCTCTAGGTTGAATTCTTCACTTCTGATCGGACGGCGTATTCTCTTGGTTGAAGATTCTGAGGATAATCAATTTTTGATTAAACATTATTTGTCTCTTGCTGGTGCAGAGGTCCATGTTGCCTCTGACGGTCAGCAGGGATTACAAAAATCTCGCTCAGTTCAATTTGATCTCATAATCATGGACATTCAAATGCCTGGTATTGATGGTCACGAAGCGACTCGTCGTTTGCGTGAGGAGGGCTTTGATAAGCCCATTGTCGCCCTGACGGCGCATGCCCTCAAAGAAGATCGCGATTTAGCTTTGGCGTGCGGTGCCAGCGATTATTTGACTAAGCCAATTGATCGCTTTGTACTGCTAAAGGTATTGAGTGAGAGTCTTCACTAGCTAGATATCAGTACAATTGGCTTTCTTGTTAGACGTTGGTCGAGCAAAAATAAAATTTCGTGTATGAACTTCCGATACAACAAAGAAGAGAGGCTTCACCTCCAAGAGGTACTATATGGCTCATAGCAGAAGTTGGGTCTACCTGACGGCTCATCCCAATGTGAAAGTAAAGATTGATCGTCGCGATTTCGTTCGTGTTAGTCAGCACAGTTGGAGAATCACGAAGGGAACCACTGGACGTCCTCGCGTTGTGACTTCAATTCGTGGGCCTCTTGGGTCACGGCAGATAACCCTGGGAAAATTTATCATGAAGCCGCCCAAAGGTATGCAGGTCTATCCTCGTCGATTCCAGGAAGGTCTAGACTATCGCCGAAGCAATCTCGTGGTCTGTACTCTCCAAGAACGTCAGCGTTTATTACCCAAAAAACGGAGTCGGACCAGTTCGCACTATCGAGGAGTTTCTTTTTCTAAATCCGACGGCAAGTGGAGGGCGGGCATTGAAGTCAACGGACGATCGATCAATTTGGGGCACTTCAAGACAGAAACTCAAGCCGCTCTGGTTTACAATAAAGCTGCAAAAAAATATTTTGGAAAAATGGCCTATCAAAATCAAGTAGGGCGTAAAAGCTATCAACGTACAGATGATTAATTCAAGTCTGACGTCCGTTGTAGGTGAAGAGCTTGCGTGTGATCCATTCGACCAACTTCGTAAGCGGCGCCCTCGCATGATTCAGAGAATAAGGCTCGGTAAAGAACGCAGGCCGTGAGGTAGGCTCCCAGGTACGAAGGGTGCGAAAGGTCTTTCAGGTTCCAATACAAATCATCATGTTGGACTGGCCCTTGGTGCTGATTATAAATATGTAACCATGCTTGCCCCACGCGAGCCACCCGAGCACCTGTAGACTTGGCAAGTTTTTGGTAGTTGCTTTCGATGTTTACAGTGGCGTCTGTCCATTGCTTTCCATACCACTTCTCGCCAGCTCGCTGATGATTGTTAGAAAACCGAAGACCAGAAAAACTGTCTTTAAAGTAATCATGTGAGGGGTGGTAGGCCCAATTGGCGTAGAGAATGATCCGGTTAGGTGGGGTTTTGGAGGACCTAATAAGTTTTAAACCGTATTTAAAAAAGTCAGATTGATCTGGTTGGCCTTGCTCTGAAAACCATCTTGGCAGCTGAAAAGATTCATTGCTTCGGCCTTGGAGAATGACGGCGTCATATTCTTTTTGGAGCAGATCCATTGTTGCTTTGTGATGGTTGTGGTCTCGGAAAGAAAAACCTCCACGGGTTGAGTATTCGAACTTCACGGTTAGGTCAGGGTGTTTGGACTCAACAATTTGTTTGAGGATTTTAGGTAAATAGGCATTCGAAGATGACGGTTTTACATAGTCCGCAGCAGAAGGGTAATAGGTATAGCTATTGCCTACAAAAAGAATTGAGAAGTTAGTCTTGGGGGACGGGCTACTGCACCCACAAAAAAATAGTAAAAAAATGATAAAAGAATAGCGCATAGTTGGCTTTTTACAAAAAAATACCCGGTCCAAGAAGGGCAATTAATACATTTTGGGGAACGACCGAGATAGCATTTTTCAAGGTTTTTTTGTGCTGCCAAATTTGCTTCGATACAAATTCAAAGCCGAAGTAATTATTTTTAAAGCTTCTTCGCGATCAAAGAAGTCTTCGACCTTTACGATCTTATTTTCCAAGACTTTGTAGTCCTCAAAAAACCGCCTTACCTCACGCAGGACGTGAGGTGGCAAATCGCACATCGTTTCGTAATGGTTGAAACCAGGATCATCCAAGTGCACAGCGATGATTTTGTCATCAGCTTCACCTTGATCGACCATTTTCATGACGCCGATGGGCTTTGCTCGCAAAATACAAAGTGGAACTGCAGGTTCTTGCCCCAGAACTAATATGTCTAACGGATCATGATCCTCACAATACGTCTGCGGTATAAATCCATAGTTAGCAGGGTAGTGGACCGAACTAAATAAGATGCGATCCAAAATAATTAGACCGCTTTCTTTGTCTAATTCATATTTTGCTTTAGAACCTTTGGGCACTTCTATGATTGAGTTGACGACATCAGGAGCACTTTTGCCTGGGTCGACTTCATGCCAAGGATGCATGGACTTTAGCCTCGAGCCGCACGCGTGATTTCGATCAGCGCGTTAAGGGCATCCGTGACTGTGAAGATTCCCAAAAGCTGATCGCCTTCGTTAACAATCACACTGCCGATTTTCTTTTCTGACATTTGCAAGGCTACTTCGTCTAAGGGCGAATCGCTGCTCACGGTCACGGGATTTGGAGCCATAATGTCCATGGCTCTTACCATGTTTCTTTCTGTAAAATCTAGGCCCGCAACGACCCGTAAGTCGCGATCGCTGACAACTCCCACAATTTTGTCACCTTTGGCATTGGTTATGGGAAGGTGCCTAACGCCGTTATCTTTTAAGATCTGGGTAAGCTCATCGACGGTTGCAGTCTCGGGGGCCGTCAAGGGATTTGGAGTGGTGTATTCTTCTACTGGGGCATTGAGCTCTTCGGGAAAATTACGCATGTCGATCCTTTCACCCGCCGACGGCTATCAAGCCTGGTCAGCTTAGTTCTCTAGAGTCCCGAGATTAAACCAGGTTTCATCTGCCTAAGCCAGTTCTTACCCGTCAAGTCACATGCTTCTTAAAAGGCTTTGGCAGTGCGCAATAATACTTTGTGGCAAATTTGGTAAAATCAGTTTGTTGATGATTCGTCGGTTGCGACGTGCCACTAAATCTTTAAAAACATACTCGGGCTCCTCCATGTCATACAGGCGCCAATGCAAAGCCTTACGCTCCTCAGAGGACAGCACTCTAAATTCGGGGGGAAACTCAAATGGCTTATAAGTTCGTCTTTTGCGCAGCCTATGTTCGTAGCCCGTACCTTTGTCGTGCAGAATTGAAATTGGAATGCCCAGTCTAGCTATCTCACGTGCAATCGGCTCAACATAGGGAATGAGGTAATCCTCGGCCCAAAGTTCTCGGGGCAAAACAACTTCAGCCACGTCGCGCGCATCAATAGGCCCCCAGACTTGTGCTTCAAAATATGAACCCAGACGCTCGATATTGTTTACTCCGTACGCGAAGGTATTGAGGTGTCCCTTTTTTAGCGAGAAACTTCGTGGTTCTGAATCCTCCAAGGCAAATGAGTCTTTGGGCGTCCATGTGGTTCGCGCCTTAACATGATTTTTGAGTACGATGAACGCGTTTCCATATTGACCCATTTGGCTGCGTGGGGTTTTGGGAAACAACACGAACGCATATTTGGGCATAAGATGTTTGCCCTTTATTTTGGTGAAGCGTTCGCTAAAGTGGCGCTGAGCAATCAAGCCCTCAATGAGTCGGCGACGTTCGGGTTCAAGATCACCACTAGACTCTCCGGTAACATGTAAGGTTTTGGCACCATTTTGTAGCACATCAAGAATGAACTCATAGGGAATATTGATGGTCAGAGATGCGGTTTGGTAGGCTGGATCTTGACTACGGGTTTGAATACCCATTTGCCTAGCTTCGGTGTTCACTCCATCAATAATTTCAAGAGCCATTTTCTCGGCGGCTTGATATTCGACCTCAGGAATGGCTGCGTGGGCGAAAAAAGACCACAACAAAATCTGAAATATTAAGGCCGTCAAAATAGAATTCAATTTATTCCCCCGAGGTAATGTTCACAAGGACCGTCAGCAATGTCTTAGCGGAGTTGAGTTGTCAAAAGGCCTTAGCTTTAGGTTGCTTAAATAGGAAAAATTTCAGGTAAAAATATACAGTTTATAGGTGCTCTAGCAATCCTACTGAGTGCCTGTGACGAGAGGATTGGCCAAGAGAATTATGGCTGGATAACTGGAAAGCCAGGCGAAAAAAAACCGATTCAGTCCAAAAAAGTAAACGTTACCCAAATGAAAAACTGCACCTAAAGACACAAAGATTATAGCCGATGTAGGGGATAGAAGGCTTAAAGGAAAAAGCAATTCAAACACAATCACGCACCACGAAACTATTAACGAAAGAATCGGTGATTTCGCGAGCCAGTATTTGGTACTGCTTTCATGAGCGGCATTGGCATAAAGTAAGAAAAATGGGAGAGCTCTTCCATTTCTCCATTCTGACGATTTGATTTTTACAATTCCTGCAATAAAATAAGACATTACAGATTGTGCGGCAACATAGCTTAAAGCAATCCGCTCATAGCTAGGAAATAGCAAGGCCAGTAACGCTGCCGCCAAGATATGAAAAGTCATGAAGTCGCTGCCTCCATTGAAACTCCCACCAAAGCGTGCAGATATCCAGCACGTTGATAAGAGCATAATTGATAGGCCAGCGACAGACGGGCTTATGAGAACGCAAATTGAGGCGACTAAGCTAAAAATTAATACGAGGGTATAGATTTGCTGATTTAAGCCATGCTTATTTTTTTGCCAAGGATCGCAAGCCTTGAAATATTTTTGCAGCCAGAGCATTTCTAGATTTTGCAAAAAAACAGCAAAACTGATGAGCCCAGTAACCAAATTCATAAAAATGTCTCGGGTGAAATAATAAGGTCCTCTTCGTTTCTCTGGTCGGCATCAAAATTTGAGCCGGTGACTTTGAATTGATATAAATTTCCACCTTGGCATTGTAGTTTTGCCACTAAATAATATCTCACGTATTGATCGATGACTTCGATTGAGTATTGATCTTCCGGGTGCTGAATCAGGTTGTCTAGTGTGTTGCAGAGAGTGTGATGGAGATTACCCAAAGGGTTGAATAGCAATGAATGCCAGTGTAAGTCGGGTGGATGAAGAATATCAATCCATTGGTCAGGAAAATCTTTTGAGCCAAGAACTCGCACGTAAAGCCCAGGGATGGTCCCGGTGATGTCAAAAAATCTCCATGAGGGTATGAGCAAGCGCATGAACATTCTTTTAGTCTACTCGAACTAAGCGTGTTGTTAAGTAAACTCTACCTGATGAAAAAAGATTTGATTCGCGGTATGCGACTTGCAGTCGCGGTCGATTTTTTAGGTTTTGGCGTTTATTAGCGGAATTGAGGGGCTGTGTTTAAATCTTGGCTTATAAAAAAATATAAAGTCTTCAATTTGATTGTTTTTGGGTTTGCGTCCACGTCCATGGCTCAGCTCCCTCGGGTTGTTCATGGAGGAGAGTTTGGAGGTTATCCAGAGGTTCTTATTACTTGTGAATTTCTGCTTTCTCATCCTGCAGATGATCGGGTGGCTAGAGAAAAGCTTGTAGATGCCCTTTTAAATCTGAGTGACAGTGAAATTTATTACATAAATCCAGCCGTGAACGAAAAGGCCCTTAAAAAATTGGGTTTGGAGTTAGAGGATGCAACTCACCCTAATGGAATCAATTTGTCGGTAAGCAGTCATTTGCTTGGTGTCTTTCGAGGTAGAATGCAAGCAAAAGTGTTCCCTTTGACTTTACCGCCGAAGCCGATCCTTGCGCAGCAATGGATGCAAGTGAATTTTAATAACCTCCAAGATCAACTCATCATACCCGATAGCTCTGCAGGTTTAAGGCCTAGTGATTTGTTGTATTTAGACTTAGGACTTCTTTTAGCTGAGGACACACGCCACAGAATACATCTTTTTGTCCGTAACAACGGCAAGATACAAAATTTTAAAGTTGGGATAGACGTGTCTTGTTCTATGGTAGATGAGTATGGATACATGTTGAGTTCAGTAGTACAACGAGTGCTCACAGAAACCGGCTGGTGGTGTCGTATCGATCTTCTTGAGGCTGTATGGCGACCTAGGTAAAGCCGTTATATTTGAACTCACTGGCAAAAAGCGGAGCACAGCTGTCTAATTTCGAGACACTCAGGTCGAATTTCGAGCGAGTTATATGGCATTCAATCTGCTTTAGCTTCCGTCATGAAATTGCAAGCGAAGGCCCTGGCGGGTTTTATCTCGTTATTTACCCTATGTGAAAATGTGCTAGCTCAGTCGCCGCTGACTGCGGGGATAGTGGCTACCGAACGCGATTGTTTAATTTTGAGACAAGACGCTTCATATAAATC
>JAYQON010000013.1:0-41269 GCA_038144835.1 Bdellovibrionales bacterium | reverse complement strand
AAACGCCGATCAAGGCCAGTGCACCATAAAGATAGAGACGTTTGGAGACCTTGGCCTTTGACGGTCTGGCTTTTTTCAAATCTGGAGAGGGCATGCTGCCTGGCAACGAGCCAAAAGGTGCAAAAGCTTGCGGATGAACATTTGGCGAGGCGGCCATGGGCAGAGTCGTGGCATTAAACTTTAGTTCGGTCTTTCCCAGAGTGAGTATATCCCCATCCGTGAGTCGAGCACTCTGGATTTCTTGCCCATTGAGCAGGACTGGATTGTCTTCATTAAGGCTTTGTATCTCGCAGACAGGTCCCATCTGAGTGACCGAGGCATGTCGGCGACTAACTTTGGGATCATTAACAAGAACAAGATCACACTCTTGACTGCGTCCAATCACAAACTGTGGCAGATTCATCAGCCGAACGGTTCCCTGCATTGGTCCGTTCATCACGGTCCATTTTGTTTCTGTTGCAGGGGAAACTCGTATTGCGCCCATGCCTAGTCACCTTCCGACATCGGTAAAAGAATGATTAGGTAGTAAGCGATCTTGGAAGTACCAAAAACAGCTTGGATGACAATCTGGAAATTTAAACCGCTAAACTCAAGCTCGTTCGATGCGATTTCATCGGGGTTTTGATCCACGCGTTCAATTAAATCTTTGATACTAAGTTTAAGAGCCTGATCATTGAGCTCATTCAGAGCCAGAGTGGTGAGCTGTGATGCACCCATTCCAATCCGTTGTTCAAAAGCTTGGTTCACTGCCGCGATGGAGAGATCGGCCGCACGTACGCCCATAGCTGCAAAGCCGATAAGTTCAACGATGTTGGCCACTTCGCGGTTGCGGTCGTGTTCTAAGGCTCCCTTGTTAGAGGACTCACCACTGCCAGAGATGGCGCGGTTGAGAGCGCTTGAAATATTTGAAGCCAATAACTGGAGGGCTGGGTATAAGTAGCTGACCTGAATGGTATCATAACCCTCTTTTAGAGCCACATCCAGCTGTTCATTCATACTACGTATTGGATATTCAATGATTTTATAAAGAAAAAAGAAGAGTACCAATCCAAGCACTAAGGCAATGGCGAGAGAATTGATAAATAGACTTAAAATTTGCGCATTATTTACTGCAAGAGTCGTCATATCATATACCACGACAGCCCAGTGCGTGACTGCTTGTGCGCCGGTGTCTTGGTTAAAAACCTGAATGGGAACCATGGCAATAACTGTATTATCATCAACTTGTTGAATCGCCTCTTTAGTGTCTTTGCGTGCAGCATGAATAAAGGGCAAATCAGGATATGAACCGGCGTTAGCTGCGGGGGCGACAATATTTCCATCGATATTGGAAATGATGTAAGCTTTAGTAACTCCTGATCGTGAGGTTGCAATTTCCACACTCGAGGCAGTTTCTTGTCCACTAATCAAGTATGGTCTGTTTATCCGCGCCAGCGTTGTAGCTATAGTCAAAGCATGACGTTGGCTTTCCTCCTCAATGCTAGATTTCAAAATTCTGGTCAGTGGAATAACAGACAAAGTTGTCACTAAGACGATGAATGCGGCCATAAAACCGGCGAGAACCCAGCGAAATTCGAAGATTTCTGGCAGTTGGTAAAAAGCGGGCATCATTACCGTGTCAATATAGCGCTGAAATTTTTCATATAATTGTGGAATGCGTTCGAGCAAGGGAATGGGTTGCTCATCTTGAGCTTGGCTCTCTTGGGATGCTTCCGGGGTCTCGCTTGGATAGTCTGCGCCTGTGTGCTTTTGGGCTTGCCCATAAGCGGGATAAGGTTGTTGAAAACGCTGCGCCCAATTTTCTGGAACTTTTTGTATCTCTAAAAGAATATCGTGAATGCCAATTTTATCGCCCGAGCGGACTTTACTGGATCTCACCTGGACACCGTTGAGAAATGTGCCATTGCGTGAGCCAGCATCGCTGACAATCATTTTGTCGGCAAAAATTTCTAAGCGAGTGTGTTCCTTGGATACGCTGGAACTGGGGATACGTATGTCACAATTTGCGGCTCGTCCCATCAACACAGAATTTTTTGTGATCGGCAAAATTTGTCCGGCCATGGGCCCGTTAAGAAAGCGAATGATCCACATACAACTGCTCTCCAACGGCGATTGGGGTTTGATCTAAAAAGCCTTCGTTCAATTCGATCACGCTGGTCGCCTTCCATACGGGCCACACGAAACGGCCAGGAGGTACCCTTGCAAGAGTTTTCACCACGACAAAGTCGTGGTTTACAAAAACCAGATCGATTGCAAAGCGCATAAAAAAAGTATGTACGGAGTTGCATGGGTGGATCCACAAGCCGGTGTCGGATGCGAGTTGATCACGACCGAGCAATCCTTTGGCGCGACTCCAAAATGTTTGCGCCACCTCCAGTTTTGGCACCAATGTCTGTTGGGATGTTTTATTCACTAGACGTTTCATTTTCACTTGCCCCCGTAGAAGAACTGTAAAACCACGGGGCCAAAAACCATGAGAAATACCGCAGGTAAAATAAGAAACATCAGGGGGATCAGCATTGCCTGTGAGGCCTTGGCTCCAGCCTTCTCCGCGCGCACAAAGCGCTCTAGACGCATTTGTACGGATTGATCTTTCAAAACCTGTGCGATGCTAGCGCCAGTTTCTTCTGCGTCGCGAACTACAGCGACAAAGCTGGTGATTTCTGGAATATCGAGTCGGTCGGCGAGTCTGGTCAGCGCTTCGCGCCGAGAACTGCCCAGTTTAATGTCCTTGAGCACAATCCGAAATTCTTCGGCGAGAGTGCTATCTTCGGCCTTGTCGACAATTCGTTGCAAGGCGCCCATAAAATCCAGACCCGCTTCAGTACTCAGTGCCATTAGATCGATAAAAAAAGGAAGATCGAGAACGACATCGACATAGCGCTTACTACGCGATTGACTCGCATAAATATCGGGAAAAATCCACCCCACGAAGCCGATCGGAGGGAAAATATACCAAGGCAGGTCCATGCGCAGGGCAAAGTTCATAATTGCGAATCCGGCCGGAAAAAAAACACCCCAGAGAATTTTTAGGCCGATAAATTCATCTTCATTGAGTTCCTGCGAAAGCCCAGCGGTGAGAAGTTTGCGCTCGATTTTTTTTCGGTAATTCTGACTTTTGATGCGTTGGGCATGCTGCAGCGTCAAACTATGTACGAGAGGACGCGAAAAATTAATCAGGCCGCTTTTTGATTTGATGGGCTCATTACCGGAGGCCCACGCAAGAGCTTCGGCATCGGTGTTATTGGTAAAAATAGCTGTCGAAAATAGATAAACACTGAGGGCGGCAAGCCCTAATCCGCTGACTAAAATTAAAAAATCGAAAGACAGCATTCCAAACCTACTGGTTTTGCTTTAAAGAAAGACCATGTTGGAACTTGTTCTCGCCTCACAATCGCCCCGTCGGCGGGAGTTGCTCGAAAACGCGAATTACCAATTTCGTGTCTCTCCTGTAGAAGTATCGGAAAATATTGAAGTAAACCTGAATCCTCAGGAAAATGCGTCTCATCTTGCTACAAAGAAAGCTAAGGCTTGTTTGGCCTTTTATAACGAGCTGAATTCACCGGGGTTTTTAGTGCTTGGAGCAGACACACTGGTGGTTCTTGATGACCAAGTTTTGGGCAAGCCGCGAGATTTTTCGCAAGCACGAGATTTTTTACTCCGGCTTTCGGGAAAAACGCATAGCGTTATAACTGGTTTGAGTCTTATAGAATCTTGCTCGACCAAGAGCTGGCAAGGTTTTGACGAGACGATTGTGACTTTCAGAGATTTAAGCTTGGCTGAAATTGATACCTACGTAGCGACAGGGGAACCAATGGATAAAGCTGGAGGCTACGCGATTCAAGGATTAGCAGCTAAATTTGTTTCAAGCTATTCTGGCTCGTGGAGTAATGTTGTCGGCTTGTCTCTAGAGAAACTCGAAAGGGCTTTAAAAGAAAATGGTTGGACTGTCCATCGGCGATCGCCTTGATATCATCCGCGAAAAAATAGATCTTGCCTGTGCTAGAGCTCATCGTGATCCAAATTCGGTAAAACTTCTGGCTGTAAGTAAACTGCAGGATCTGCAAAAAATCAGAGAAGCTTACGAGCATGGCCAAAGGCACTTTGCCGAAAATTACGTGCAAGAGGCTTTGTTAAAAATTGATCAGTTACGGAGTCTCCCCGTACATTGGCACTTTATTGGCCGCATTCAAAGCAACAAGATTAAATTCCTTCCTGGAAATTTTGATATAATTCATTCTGTGGATCGAGCGTCCACAGCCGACGCCCTCGATCGACACACGTCTAAGTTAGGCGAAAGCGCTCGTCAGGCGGTTTTCTTGCAGTATAATGTCGCACGCGAGGCGAGCAAAGCTGGAGCTGATGAAATTGAGATTGAAAATCTTGTGAACTTTATGGGGCAATTCCAACATTTAAAGGTTATGGGGCTTATGGTTATGCCTCCCATGGATGTAGACCCAGAACAAGTAAGGCCCTATTTTTCTAAAGCTCGTCAATTTCTGGAGAGTGTGCGAGCAGGTTTATCCAAGGAAGTTTTGGACCATCATCCGCTGAACCAATTATCTATGGGCACAAGTCATGATTTTGAGATAGCGATCGAGGAGGGAGCCACCTGGGTGCGAATTGGTAGCGAAATTTTCGGTCCCCGGGCTTCGCAGGGAGTTTTGCAGTGAGAGAGAATATCGGTTTTATCGGTGCGGGCAATATGTGCCAGGCTTTAATTGAGGGTTGGATGGGGAAAAAGTTAATTTCACCCACAGATGTTTTTGTGAGTAACCGAAATCCTGGAAAACTGAATAAGGTGGTTGAACAGTGGCAAGTCAATTCTTGCTCAACCAATGAAGAGCTTGTTGATCGCAGCGACATCGTTATTTTAGCCGTAAAGCCTCAAGACCTGGAAGCTGCTGTAGAACCCATTGCTGCGAGTTTTTCAGAGGACCAAATTGTTATCAGTCTGGCCGCGGGGGTGACCTTGCGCAAACTAAAAAAATTGATTCCGCAAAATCGGCACTTGGTACGGGTTATGGCAAATACTCCGGCGCGAGTTTTTCAGGGTGCTTTTGGCTTTTGTACTTTAGCGCCTGATCTTCGGATCGAACGATGGATGGAGCGAATGTTTTCCCCCATGGGTTTAACTTTAAAACTGGATGAGGGCGAAGCATTTGAGGCCTTTGCTGTGGCTACAAGTGCTGGTGTGGGTTTTATCTTTGAACTGATGATTTATTGGCAAGAGTGGTTGGAAGAGCGGGGTATTAACCCCGCTCTTGCTCAACGCATGACGATTCAAACCTTTTTAGGCGCCTCCGAGCTGGCCCTAAAATCGATGCCCCAAAGTCTGGACGATTTGCAGGCACGGGTGACATCCAAAAAGGGTATTACGGCAGCCGGCCTGGAATCCATGCGTGAGCTCGAGATAGAGCGCCTTTTGAGATACTCATTTGAAAAAAGCGCTTTGCGGGACAGGGAGCTAGCCCAGGATTAGTTAGAGATTAGGACTTGCGCGGTGCGGCCCACCTTCATATCCTATCGCCAGGGGGAACACCTATGCGCATCGCTCCGATCGATATTGCTCATAAGACATTTCACCGCAAGATGATGGGCTTTGATCCGGAAGAGGTTATGGATTTCTTGCGGCTCATTGCTGAAGACATGGAAGCCCTTATCAAAGAACGCAATTCTTTGCGTGAAGCCTTGCGCGATAAAGAGCTTAGTATTTCAGAATATCGCGAGCGTGATGAACTCTTAAAAAGCACCATCACAACGGCCACTCGAATGTCTGAAAAAATGCAGGCAGATGCTGAACGTGAGGCTAAGTTGATCATCAATGATGCTAACCAGAAAGCAGAGATGATTGTCCGAGAGTCGCGGGATTCCTTAAAGCGGATTTACACGGAGATCAACGACCTGAAAAAAATGCGTTTGCAATTTGAAAACAACCTAAAAGCTTTGGTGCAAAGTCATCTCACGATGCTTGAACAGAGTCAGAAAATGATGCCAACTCCAGTGATTGAGCCGCGTATAGCTGCTGAGATCAGTGAGGCAGACCAGGCACAAATAATAAAGGCCAAAGTTTCTGAGGCAATTCAGAAAAAAATCGCCGACATCTAGGCCACTTTGACAAAGCCTTCCCGTTAGGTTGCGGAATTGGAATGAATTCAATGCCATATCTCACGACCACGGCATCCGGTGTTCGTCTGCGTATTTATGTACAACCGGGAGCCTCTCGTAACCAAATTGTGGGAGTCCATGGAGAAGCATTAAAAATTAAAATCAAAGCACCGCCAGAGGGTGGTCGAGCCAATCTAGAATTGGTGTCTTTTTTAGCGAAAAGCCTCACCTTACCGAAGCGCGCGTTGCGGCTGAGCTCTGGTTTGACCTCTCGTTCGAAAGTCATTGAGATTGAAGGGGCGACGGGTGAGTTTGTGGCTCAGCGTCTGGCCAATTGCATTTCACAGAAAAATTAAATACCCAAAAACATTATGAAGTTGCATCGGCATCCTGATCCAGCCCCTTGGCGCCTGGGTCAGAACCATTCTTACGACACCAATTTGCAACTTTCTTTTGAATTCGCGATCGCTTGTTTTTTTGGCCGTCACCCATCGGGCCAAAATAAGCTGCAATCCCTCGTGCGGCCTTTCCACCACCTGCTTTTCCGCCGCCCACCTTTTGCTCACCTTCGCGTTTAGATTCATTTTCCAGCCAGTGTAAGACAATGGAGGCTCCACAAGCTGAATTTTTAGCTCCATCCCAAATATCAGACTTAGAATTGGTCGATTTACATCCACAACGATATGGACCCATCTTGGCAACTTGAACACTAATTTGTGCTATGCCTTGGGAGCGTCCGCCATCGCCAGTGGCTTTTGGCCTCCAGTCAGATTCCTCTATAAAGAGCGCGGCAGATAGATTTTCTAAAAACATCGAAAATTTTAGTTTATCATTCACAAGACTGCCAAACCCAGGGCAGTAATTTTGTTCGATATCTTTGCGGAGACCGTTGCCATCTTTAGTTAATTGTTGTTGCAGTGATTTAAATTTGTCGCTGCAGTGCTTATTGAAAGTCTCGCGAATGGCTTTGCACCACCCTTGCTTAACCCAAGTTTGGCCGCTATTGCTGGCGGTGCAAAGACCATCCAAACTATTGGGATTTTTTAAGCCGCGTGCGGCTGATCCGATACCACCACGTGCGTGGGCGGCATCGCTCATAAGGAGCGCCGAAATTAAGCTAGTCATTGTCCAAAAAGCTTGTGCCCGCATCATGGATGCGCCTTTGGCTCAGGTTTTAGAACTGGAAGTGTGAAGGCAGATGTTTTTTTGTCTGGCTCTTCTAAAGTGAGAAACTTTAAATCAAGTAGTTCGTGAAGCTCTCTAAAGCTTTTAATTATTTTGTAAGCATTTATGCCTTGGGGCGAGAGAGGATTTTTTTGACCTTCAGGTAGCTCACCAAAGAATTGCGTGACTTCATTTTGAGGAAAGTCGAGCAGACCTACGGCCTCGGCTCGATCACGTACGAGATAAACGATTGTTTTGTTGTTGCGCACTCCCACCATATCTCCCGATGGAAGCACAAAACTCTCCAAGGTCTCCCCGGCAAAGCGGTCTGCGATCTGCAAAACGGTTAAGCCAGACACAATTTTATCAGCGATACGATAAAGAAAACCATCGCTATAGTTGCCATCGTCTTCGGAGAAGGCCTGATATGGAATTGCTCTTTTCAAGGGTAAGTCTTGTACGTCGCCATCGCTGTTTTGGGCCGCCACCAGGTAGTAAAGAAAATTACTTAAGAACGAGTTGGGGCCCCCAGTTTCGATTTTGATGTCTGAAGGCTTTCTGGCGTTATCGAAAAAAAATTCCACTTTGGGTTTGTTTTGGTTTTTGAAATTGGCCGACATTCTAAAGTTGTCGCCTGTTTCATTGCTTGAATACTCGGAGAGAAAAGGGACAAAGATAAGCTTACCTTTTGGGGTCGTGCGCTCCGTGGAAACTGATTTGATAAAGGTGTGTACTTGGTCTTCATCGATCTTGCGTCGAAGGTATGTGCTAATTGTTCGGTTTTTGGTTTTAGGGTCAAAGGAGTAACGTTGGATTGTATAACCGATGTGCTTACCTGATTCTTCAATGCGATAATAACCCTCGAAAAGTGTCTCGGCCCACGTCATAGGTCCCAGGCCAAAACTTAAAAAAATTAAAAAAAAATACTTCACGTCACATTCCTTCGAGCTCGCGCTCAGTTTCATTGAGTAACTGATCGACGGCGGGCTTTTTTCGGATTTTCTTGCGAATCTTTTTCTTTGTGGGCCGGCTTTTTTCTGGTTCGCCACCCTCTATAAAAAGTGACTGGTCGTATTCTTCATTGCCCATTTCAAGTTCGTCTTCAGTCTGCCAATCTGGCAAGGGCCCTGAAGGGCGGTGGGAGAAACTTAGGCCGAGGTTACCTGTCCATCCTTGCGCGGCGGTCGATCCATTGAGGGTTATGGCAACTCCGGCCTTCAGCGCGAAGGGGCCGATCATCAAGCCGGCTTCAGCACTCAGTTCACTCAAAGCCGGATTAATTGGGTAAAAGTGATAACTTCCGCCATTGACACGCCTTAAATAGAGCCGACGGTAATCTCGGTTTAGGGTGTCGGAGTCTTCAACGACGCTTTCATAGCCTCTGAGTTCCGTCTGCACCCACCACGATGATCCCGGTTTGTACGTGATACCTAACCTGTAGGGTAAAAGAAAAGATCGCCCTTCATCGCGATATTCAAAACCCAAAAAAGTGAAAGGTGTAAAAGCCTGAAATTTACCAATTGCCCAGCCGCCGCCGCGAACGCGCACAGCACCTTCGCCTAAAAGGGTGTCGTCCCCAGTCTCGTCAATGCGAAATGCCGGCAGAATGAAGTCTGCCTGGGGCACTAGCCAAACTCCACGCCAGCGTTGCCAAAATTGTGCGCCTAGGAAATATTCACTCAAACCATAATTATTTCGGATATAGATACCATCGTCACTCTCGGACCAAGAGCCGATGAGACCGCCGTACAGACGTAGATCTGAGCGCGTGTCATGCAAAAATTGCAGCTGCAACTGCATATTTGTGAAATTGGAATTGCTGATCAGCGAATTGACTGTGCCGCCACCGGGCTCATAGTTGGCGTCCGTACTGAAATATGAGAAGTCAGAACGGATTTCATAACGGTGCATGAGCGGGGGCTGCGGTGCTTGCGCTGAGGAATCAAAGACGATACCTAAAAGCGTTATCACTAAAGTAAGCATATCTTAGAAGATGGTAACCTACCTATTGCGAGAGGGCCAACATGAAAGACAAACGTCTGCTGATTATATTTCTGACCGTTTTCATCGATTTGGTGGGTTTTGGTATAATAATTCCGCTAAACCCCTATCTCTCCAAAGAATTCGGCGCAACGCCTGTTCAATTGGGACTATTGATGGGCGTTTACTCTTTGATGCAGTTTTTATTCGCTCCCTTGTGGGGTCAGGCGAGTGATCGCATTGGGCGTCGACCCGTGATTCTATGGAGTTTGCTCGGGGCATCCATCGCTCACTCTGCTTTTGGTTTTGCTTCCAGTTTGACCGGCCTTGTTGTTGCGCGCGCACTGGCCGGGGTTTTTGGCGGTAATATTTCAGCAGCCATGGCTTACGTCGCCGATGTTACTGCGGAAAAGGATCGAAGCAAGGGTATGGGACTGGTAGGGGCGGCCTTTGGTCTAGGGTTCACTCTGGGCCCGTTTATTGGAGGTATTTGTGCAGATATTGGAATGAAGCTTGGCGATCAGCCTCCGCTTGGCCAAAGCTTTCCGGCATTGGTTGCGGGCGGAATATGTTTTATCAATTTTTTGCTGGCATTTAAGATGTTGCCAGAGTCGCGCAATTTCTCGGCTCCGTCCGTAGATAGAGGACGCAGATTAGAGAAGATCTTGAAGGCATTGCATACTCCCGTGTTGTCGCCTTTAATCCTGTTAGTTTTTTTAACCACTTTTGCTATGGCTCACATCGAAGCCTCGTTGTTTCTTTATGTGCAGCACCAGTTTGGATGGGGTTTAAAGCAAGCTGCGTATGGATTTGCCTACATCGGTGTGATTATGGTTTTTACACAAGGCTACCTTATTCGAAAATGGATGCCCCGGTTGGGTGAGCGGCAAATGCTTTTGGCCGGTCTCGTAGTTTCGACCATGGCTTATGGGTTGATTTCGGCTTCGGTTGAACTTTGGCTATTGGCAATAGGCGTGACTCTATTAGCGGTTGGCAACGGACTTACGAATCCGGCATTGAACGGAAGTGTCAGTTTGACAAGCAGTTCAGAAGTGCAAGGCAATAACTTAGGAATTGCACAAAGTATGTCGTCTTTGGCCCGCATTCTAGGGCCCCCGTCAGGGGGGGCGCTCTTTCAGCACATTGAAATGAGATCACCGTTTTTGCTGGCGGCCCTTTTGTCGTTGGCCGCATTTTATGTGACCTGGCTCATTCGCCGTAGCTTACCTCAGAGGGGCAAGGAGGCTTAATATGGAAATCGGTTTATTTCAGTTGGAAAACTTGGCTTTGACGCCTGCGCATTTTCGTATTTTTGATTTGCGAGCCAAAAGAGAGCCCGTACATCCCGGTCTTGATCGGCTTTTAAAAGCTGCCCTTAATGTGGCCCCAGACCAAGTGATCAAGTGCGTGCAGTCGGAAAGATTGCCCCTTGATTTACCTTTGATACTTGTTTGCGAGGATGGTGGGGAATCGTCAAAGTTAGTTGTACAGTTGGAAGCTCTTGGTCACATCAATGTTTATTTTGTTGGAGGCGGTGTGAACGGCTTATTGTCAGAGCTTTGATGGGTGGTTTGGGGCTTATCGAGCACGAAATAAAGGATGAAGTAGCCAACCAAAGTTGCGCCCAGAGAAATTACCGCCAGGCATATCGCAAGAAAGCGGATGATGCCGACTTCAACTTCTGTACGCCGTGAAATATTAGTGCAGACCCCGAGAACCCATGGCTCCATAGCCTGTTGCACTTTGTCTTCACGGGGTAAACTAAGTGCCAACATAAGATAAAGCCAAAGGCCAGCGCCAAAAAAAAGCAAACTGACGAGCCACAAGAAGCGAAATAGGCCAACGGGTATGCCCAGCGTTTGCGCTAACCCCTTAGCTACCCCGAAGAGGGCCCCGTCTCGCGCTCTGACCCATTTCATTCCCACTCTCCTTTGCTCCCCGCAGTCGCAATCTACCGGTGCAGACCTTGTCGGGTCCAGCGCTTTAGTGATATCGTCGCGGCAATTCCTCAATGCGGAGTACCATGGAACTTTCAGATCGTTACAATTCCAAAGATGTCGAAGGCCGAATCTACCAGTGGTGGACAGAACGGGGCTTTTTTAAAGCGCAAGATAAGTCCACACACAGTCCCTTTAGTGTGATTTTGCCGCCTCCCAACGTGACCGGTTCTTTGCACATGGGACACGCGCTGAACCACACAGTGCAAGATGTCTTGGTGCGGTGGAAGCGCATGAGCGGATTCAATGTTTTGTGGATGCCAGGCACAGATCATGCCGGCATTGCGACCCAAAGCGTGGTTGAACGAGAGTTGAAAAAAGAGGGCAAAACCCGCCAGGAATTGGGGCGAAACAATTTTGTAGAACGCACTTGGCAATGGAAAGAACAATACGGTGGGCGAATCGTCGAACAAATGAAACGCTTGGGTGATTCTTGCGACTGGGATCGTGCTTGTTTCACTCTTGACGAGGGCGTTTCTAAGGCCGTTCGAAAAGTGTTTGTCGATCTTTATAATAAGGGACTCATTTACAAAGGCTTGCGTTTGATCAATTGGAGCCCCGCTTTGGAATCCGCAATTTCCGATTTGGAAGTTGATCACAAAGAAATTAAGGGAAGCCTTTATCATATTCGCTACCCAATTGTTGGTGGTGATGGACACTTAGAAGTCGCAACCACTCGACCAGAGACTATGTTGGGCGATACAGCCGTGGCTGTTCATCCTGAGGATGAACGTTACCAGACGTTAATTGGCAAAGAAGTCGAATTGCCTCTGAGCGGACGTAAAATTCCAGTAATCGCTGATGCCTATGTCGATAAGACGTTTGGTTCGGGAGTTGTTAAGATCACACCTGCGCACGATTTTAACGACTACGAAGTTGGTAAACGTCACGATTTACCTATGCTCAATATTTTGAATAAAGACGGCAGTCTCAATGAGCAGGGAGGCGTTTACAAAAACCTCAAAGTGCAAGAGGCGCGCAAACGCATTTTGGTTGATCTCGAAGCAAAGGGCTTTTTGGTAAAAACCGAGGCTCATACGCATCAGGTAGGTCACTGCTCTCGCACAGGTTGTGTGGTTGAACCTTTTTTATCTGAGCAGTGGTTTGTAAAAATGGCACCCCTGGCGGCACCGGCCAAACGTGTAGTTGAAAGCGGTACGATCACTTTTGAACCTGAATCTTGGACAAAAACGTATCTACATTGGATGAATATCATCGAAGACTGGTGTATTTCGCGTCAGCTTTGGTGGGGTCATAGAATACCCGCATGGACTTGCCGCGATTGCGGCCACATCACGGTCAGCGAGATGGAGGCCAAGAGTTGCGGTAAGTGTGGTTCAGCTCAAGTCGTGCAAGATGAAGATGTTCTCGACACTTGGTTTAGTTCCGCGTTGTGGCCTTTTTCCACTATGGGCTGGCCTGCGGACACGGAGCTACAAAAAACATTTTACCCATCCACCGTTCTCGTCACGGGTTTTGATATCATCTTCTTTTGGGTGGCTCGCATGATTATTATGGGGCTTGAATTCAAACAAGATGTTCCATTTCGGACAGTCTATATTCATGGGTTGATCCGCGATGCCCAAGGTAAAAAAATGTCCAAGTCTCTTGGCAATGCTGAGGATCCCGTCCAATTGATCGAAGAATACGGCGCTGATGCCCTTCGGTTCACTCTGCTTGCACAGATTGCAGCTGGCCGAGATCTCAAGTTCTCCGTGCAACGCCTGGAAGGATATCGCAATTTTATGAATAAATTGTGGAATGCCACGCGCTTTGCTCTTGGAGCGCTTAAAGATTTTGAGCCATCTAGCGATCTCAACCAAATGCCTAATCGTTCGGAAATTAGCTATGCCGACCAGTGGATTTTGGTTAAATTGGGTCATCTAGAACGTGAGCTTGATGAAGCTCTGAAGACCTATCGCTTTTCTGATGCCGCTAATGCTGCATATTCGTTTGTTTGGCATACATTCTGTGATTGGTATTTGGAATTTGTGAAGCCTATATTTCAAGGCAACAGTGTCACTGAGAAAAAGGCAACTCAATTAGTTTTAGCGCATGTGTTGAACCGAACCGTGAGGTTGCTACATCCTTTTATTCCTTTCATCACTGAGGAAATTTACCAGAAGTTGCCATTGCGTGGAGAAGCTCTAATTGTAGATACATACCCCACGGTGAAAGTGGACAAGAGCCTCTTAGCTCTCGGCTCAGAGGATGTAGCTGAAGAGGTTGATCTCATCCGTGAAGTGATCACGGCGCTACGTAATATTCGCGGTGAAAATAGAATTAAGCCTGGTCAAAAAATTAATGCTAGACTCGCTCCGTTGGACGACAAAACTCAAAAAGTTTTAGGTGAAAACAAGCAAGCTATAATGACCATGTCACGCTTGGAGATCTGCGAGATTACTGAAGCGGGCAATTTATCGAAATGTGCTGTTCAACCTGTGCAAGTGGGAACCATGAAAGTAGACGTCATTGTACCCCTTGAAGGCCTTGTTGATATTGAAGAAGAAAAAAAGCGTATTCGAAAGACCATAGAAAAGCTGCATAAAGACATTGTCGGTATTAGTGGTCGCATGGCAGATGCAAACTTTATGGCAAACGCTCCAGAAGACATCGTGGCGCAAAACAAACGGCAATTGGAGGAGTCTAAAGCCCAAGTCAGCACACTGGAAGCTGCTTTGGCTAGATTGGGCTGAGAGGCTTTGTGCCCCTCAGCGGTCCTTTAGCCGGTCTTCATGAGGAGACTTATTTTGCAATTTGGGATTCGCCACTACCTTGCACGAATATGTGGAAGGAATTCTGGCTCTTTTTCAACCAGCTTCTGACAGTCCACTTCAAGTTCAGCTCCATCCCTGCGACAGGATTTTCGCTAGTACCGAGATTTACTGTTTTTCCCACCTCTACATGGGCATTGAGTTGATATCCCAAAACAGCATTGGCCTCTGCGGGCATTACACTGACGTTCGCCAGGTATTGGCCCATACCGCCTTTGCCGCCTCCATAGGTATAGTGTAAGCGAAAGCGAAACTTAACAGCTTCAATTCTGAGTCCATTTAAATAAACAACCTCAAAAGATCGGGTACGTGGTGATTGCCAATTTTCGAGATCGGACCAGCAATTCAATCCACGCGGGAGGGCATGAACCACGGGCGCTTGGATTTGTATCACAGCTTGATTGGCTTCGATGATTTTCCAGAGAGTTTCACCAATCCTTACAATTTCATCCCAGCGAACATTATCCAGACGTGGTTCGGCGGGTCTTACCATTGTGCCGCATTCGTCTTCAACGATCAGTGGTTGCGGATCGGGATCGGCGATCTCCCGTAATTCAACAGACTGAATATCCCACAGAGAAGAGCTCTCCTCGGCATGCATAGACCCGACGGCTATAAAAAGTAGAGTAACTAAAACACTACAGCGAAACATGACTTCCCCCTTGAAGAGTAAGACGCTAGCAAGTTTCGCAAGAATAAATCAAGCGGGCGAAGGATGAGCCTTTAAGCCGATGTCATTTAACCTTTCCATTAGAAAATCATTTGCCAGAATATCCGGATATTTAGCCCCTTCTCCGTAACATGAAGGTATACATGTAAGCAGGGCATCAGGATTTGGATGCATAAAGAACGGCATTGAATAGCGATGGCCATTTGATCCTTTGGGGTTGACCACACGGTGAGTGGTGGCGGGTATAATTTCATTGGTTATTCGGGCCAACATATCGCCTGAGTCGACAATGATATTTTCTGGAGACGTTTCAATAGGAAGCCACTCGCCGTCACGAGTGTAAAGTTCTAATCCAGAGGCTGAAGCACTAACCAAAAGCGTGATTAGATTGATGTCTTGATGTGCGGCGGCCCGTATACAATTTTTGTCAACATTGTCTGCAAGCGGAGGGTAGTGAAGAAGTCGTAGAATCGAACTTCCAGTGTCGGTCATACGAGTAAAAAAGTCGCGATCAACACCTAGGGGAATAGTCAAAGCCTGAAGCATGATTCGGCCGGTGTCATCCAACGCCTGATAAATTTCAGTAAAAGTGTCTTTGAATTCTGGAAGGTGCTCCGGCCAAATGTTGTCTGTAAAAAACCTTTTGAGCTTATGGTTGGATGCAACTTCTCGTCCTATATGCCAAAACTCCTTTAGATCAGGGTAGGGGTTATCTTTTGCATGCTCTTTGCCAAAAGGAGTGTAGCCGCGTTGGTGGCTACCATCTGGCGAGAGGTACGACTGCTTTACTTCTTCTGGAAGTTCAAAGAGTCTCTCGCTGAGTGAATAGGCCTTATGTAAAAGCTCTGAGCGAATTGGGTGGTCACGGAGAATTATAAACCCATCCTGGCATAAGCCCTCGTAAAGATTTCTTGTAAAAGCCTCTCGTTCTTGTTCGGCACCGTGTGTGTAAGATCTTAAAGATAATTCAATGACTTTCCGCACTAGTAGCCCCCCATTTTTGAGCTCGATAGACTACTGAATTTGTATAGGCGCTCGATCGGTTGTCAAGTCAGTGGTAAAGATCATGGACCGTGCCTATTTAATGGGGTAGATCTGTTGATGTGAGTAAAAAAAATCAGCGTGAATCTCTAGGTATTATCAAACGGCATCCCGATGGCTTTGGCTTCTTTATTCCAGATAATGTCGATGAGCCCGATGTTTATATTCCCCGAAATGCCATGGAAGGGGTTATGACGAACGATCGCGTTCGTGTTCGCGTCGAGCGAGAACGAGGCGGTGATCGATTTCGTGGTGAGGTTTTGGAGGTTGTGGCTCGCGCTTTTTCTAGAGTTATGGGTGCCTATCGTAGCGCCGGGCCTGGACGTGGCATGATCCGCGATCAGAGTTTTAGCTGGGGAGCGGATCTATACGTGCGTTGCCCGTCAGATTTGCAGGTTAAACAAGATGAACTAGTGGTTGTACAAATTGAGGACTATCCCGGTTCCGAACGTGGTTTTTGGGGTAAAATCGTTGCTGTGGTAGGCGATGCTGCCGATCCAATAAACGATTCGATTCGAATGTTGCATGCCCATCAGATTCCGTTCGAGTTTAGCAAAGAAACTTTGCGTGAAGCCGAGGCTATTCCTGATTTTCTCGAAGATAGCGATATGTCGGGGAGGAAGGATCTACGTCACTTGCCGATCATCACCATTGACGGAAAGACGGCCAAAGATTTTGACGATGCTGTATTTACCGAAATGACGGATACGGGCTTTCATCTCATCGTGGCTATTGCTGATGTCAGCCATTACGTGAAGCCCGGATCATCATTGGATAAAGATGCTTATCTGCGTGGGACATCTACCTATTTTCCCAACTTTGTAGCTCCGATGTTACCTGAAAAGTTGAGTAACGAATTGTGTTCCCTTAAGCCGAAGGTCCCGCGTTTGGCTCTGGTCGCTGATCTATGGTTGGACTTCCATGGTGAGGTCGAGCGCAGTACGTTTTACGAGGCCGTCATTGAATCAAAGGCCCGGGTCACTTATGGACAGGCCCAGGAAGTGGTTGATGGGAATACGCCTAAAGAAGTCCAACATGTTGAGGCTACGATTCTGCGCAGTGCAGATCTAGCCAAAGTATTAATGGCTAAACGTTTTCGCGAGGGTTCATTAGATCTCGATCTACCAGAAACTGAAATTGAGTTGGACGATGGTGGTCTGCCGGTCGATATTATGCGATCTGAGCGTTTGTTTTCGCATCGGTTAATCGAAGAATTGATGTTGATTTCTAACGTGGCTGTAGCGCGTGTTTTTCGCGAAGCGGATGTGCCAGCAATCTACAGGGTACATGATGTACCCGTGCAAGAAGCGATAGAAAATTTCGCCTCTTTTTTAAAGGCGTTCGGTTACAAGCAAAAGCTCGCGGGCGGACATTTAGCTAAAAAGATCTCAAAGGCTTTAGAACATTTCAAAGGCCACCCTAAAGAGCATGTTCTTAATATGTTGGCCTTGCGCTCATTGGCTCAGGCCAAGTACTCGCCAGATAACATTGGCCATTTTGGTTTGGGATTTAAGGATTACACGCATTTTACTTCTCCTATCCGACGCTATCCAGATTTGATTGTTCATCGTTTGCTAAAGGCCGTAACCCGCTCCCGAGGTTATGAGCTGATGTCGTATGAGGATCTTGCAACAGCTGGGACAATGTTGAGCGCTTGCGAACAGCGCTCGGTGAAGGCAGAGCGTCAGATCCGCTCTATCAAGCGAGCTCGATTCTTAGCGCAACATCTGGGTGAAGAGTTTGAAGGCATTATCAGCTCGGTCACCAAATTTGGCCTCTTTGTTCTGCTCCGCCAGTTTGATATCGACGGATTGCTCAGAGTTGAACAACTGGGAGGAGAGCGATTCGAGTTTGATGAGCAAAAATTGAGGCTGGTTGGTAAAAAGTCTGGTATGTCGTATGAGGTCGGTGACACGCTCCGCGTGGTCGTGGCCAAGGCAGACACGGAGCTTGGTCAGATTGATTTTGTACTGCCGGAGGATAAAACTCGTGTGGGGAAAGCGCGTACGACGCTTCCGAAACATAGCTCGCTTAAGGACCGTTCTCGGGGTCTTCGCAAATCACGGCTTTCACGGCCTCGTCGCTCGCGTTAAGCTTGGTCGTTTTGTTTTAGACCGTTTTACGGTGAAAGAAGTTGAAAATCTCAGCGTGCCAGAAAGGGTGCGTATGAGTTTTGAGCAACTGGGGCCGACATTTGTTAAGCTTGGTCAACTTTTAGCGACCAGGCCAGATCTTATTCCCTCTGATTTTTCAGAAGAATTTCGTAAGCTGCATGACCAAGTTGCTGGTGTGCCATTTAAGGAAATTGAGGAAATCCTGACAGCTCATTTCGGAGCCCCTCTCAATGAAATTTTCTATGATTTTGACAGCGTGCCGTTTGCGGCAGCAAGTATCGCACAGGTGCATCGTGCCCACCTCAGGGATGCGACCTCGGTGGTCGTTAAAGTGCAAAGACCCGGTATTGAAAAGATCATTCGTGAGGATATACAAATCTTAAGATTTTTAGCTGATCTTGCAGAGTCTTATCTGCCTGAGCTACGACCTTTCAATTTGAAGGGAATCGTAAGTGAATTTGGCCGATCCATGGAGTTAGAGACCGACTTTGTGGTTGAGGCTAATAATATTCGTCGTTTTGCGGCTAATTTTGCTCAAGATCCACATATCAAGATTCCAACTGTGTACTCGGCGTATACGGGGCGCAGAGTCCTTGTGCTTGAGGCACTTGATGGACTGCCACTGAGCCAGTCCGAAGCGCTCAAGCAAGAAGGTATCAACCCAGAAGAAATTTTGCGGCGCGGTCTTGGTGCTTATATGAAAATGGTTTACAGCGATGGTTTATTTCACGGCGATCTGCACGCTGGTAATGTGCTTTTGCTTCCTGGAAATCAGTTGGGATTGATCGATTTTGGTATTGTTGGTCGGCTCAACCGCAAGACTCAAGACGCGATCGCCAATATGTTTTTGGCTCTCGCCGAAGAAGATTATGACCGTCTCGCTTATATTTATGTGGACCTGGCGCCATTCACAGAACGCGTTGACCTTGATCAGTTCGCGCGTGAGATTCGCGACCTAATAGCTCCGTATTTTGGATTGACGATGAAAAATATCAACCTTGGCCGATTGCTTATGGATTCTACTGGAATTGCTTCGCGCCATGGTCTGGTATTGCCTTCCGAGCTAGTTCTGTTTTTTAAATCGGTGGTTGCGCTTGAGGGTATGGGGCGGATGATTCTTAAGGATTTTGATTTTCTGAGTTATTCGCTCGAGTTTGCCAGTCAACTTGTTCAAGTCCGTATGGAGCCCAAACGCGTAGTTTCTGAGGCTTCGGTGGTTGCCCGCGACATCCATTCGTTGGTCGGAACTTTGCCAAGGCAAATAAAGCAGTTCTTGCGTAAAATAAATGATCCTGATTTTTCAGTGCAACTACGTTCAAAGGATTTGGACAGGTTGAACCGCACTTTGGAACGAAGTGCCTGGATCATCTTTATAGGTATGCTTTTGAGCGCTTTGATTCTTGGATTTATGATCGGAAAATAAAAGCGCCCGGATCGAAGTCCGGGCGCGATTCAGTTACCCGAGCAATTTGAGAGCCATCTGCTGAACTTGGTTGGCCTGTCCTAGGACAGACGAACCAGCCTGCAGAAGGATCGAGTTGCGAGTCAACTCGGCAGTCTCCTCAGCGAGATCCGCATCGCGCACCCTAGAGTTGGCTGCGGATAGGTTCTCGTTAGCAATCGCCAAGTTTGCGATCGTCGAATTCAGGCGATTTTGGATGGCGCCAAAGTTGGCGCGCATTGCGTTGACTTGCACCATCGCCGAATCGATTTTCGTCAAGCTCTGTTGAGCTCCCGCCTTTGTTGTCAGGGTCTCTGCGGTCAATCCCAACGCTTCGAGCGTTGCATTGGCTGCAGAGGAGTTAAAGCTAATACGATCTTTGAAGGAATCGTTATTGGCTCCGACTTGGATGTCGTAAACCCCTCCGGTTCCATTCAAAAGGTCGCGGTCGTTGAATTCTGTCACCTCAGCGATACGCTGGATTTCAGATTTCAATTGCTGGTATTCAACATCGAGGAACTTCCTCTCCGTATCTCCAATCGTGTCTGAGGCTGCTTGAACTCCAAGTTCACGCAAACGTATCAGCATATTAGAGACTTCGTTTAGGCCGCCTTCTGCCATCTGAACGAGAGAAATCCCGTCCTCGGCGTTGCGTCCTGCTTGTTTCATACCGCGGATTTGACCCCGCAATTTCTCGCTAATTGCGAGACCAGCGGCATCGTCAGAAGCTTGGTTAATTCTATAACCAGAACTTAAGCGTGCCAAAGACCGCTCCATACCGTTCTTCGTGACGCGCAGATTTTTTTGCGCATTCAACGAAGCCACGTTGGTGGCTATTCTTAGACCCATTAATTTATCCTCCTTGCATCTCTCATCCTCCTTGATGACCGCCATCCCTTGGCGTTTGGGCACTATCCCTGTACCCATGGTTAATTGATTTCTTGTGTATCAATTCGGCAAAGTTTGCCCACAAAATGAGACATAAAGGTTTCGAAATGAGAAATTCGGACTAAAGCTAGGGTAAAACTCAGAGTTTCTTACGACTTCGGTCACGTTTTTTGGGAGCCAGGTAAGTCTTAGAGAGCTCCTGCTCAATCTTTGGGATGACATCATTGTTGTCGTCAAGACAGGAAGATGGAGGAATAATACGGCTTTGCTCGCTACAAAGTTTCAAAGCTGAAAATTCAGTAATTTCAGAATGCATAAATACGGATTTATAGGTACTCAGCCACTGAGCACTGACACCAAAATCTGTGTAGTAATCGAGTTGTTTTTTTGTTCTGGATGTACGTTCATTCTCATCGCGAATTTCTGACATTTTACCATCATGTGGTTCAACCGGGCTGTGAAAGCCAAAACGAGCGTCGGGGGTAACCCAAATTTTCAAACTTTGTGGATTGTGTCGTTTGGTTATAGCCGCCATAAGTGCAGTACAAGCTGAAGAACATTCTTCATTGATGACCAAAAGGTTATGACGAGACGTTAATCTCTGGAGATGATTGGACTCGTCGACAATAGCTTGAGCGATAGCTGGAGTGACTTCTAAAAAGCCACCAGGACTTGTGAGTAAAATCGCGGTGGCTCGGTTACTCTTTCGGCTTTTGCGCAGAAGAGCTTTTATTCGGGCGGCATCGTTAGTAACCAGTGGGCCATTTGCCGTCAGGTACGTGAAACCATTGTCCTCCTCAGAGTAAAAAAGTTCCAACGCGACAGAGGTCTGGCTAAAAACATAAAACATGAAAAAGCTCAGAACAAAAATTAATTGGCCCACTCAAATTCCTCTCTTCAGAGAAAAAGTTTGAAGTTTGTCGCAAGCGATAGACTTCAGGCTCCGGGGGGGACTAGACATCCATGGAATGAGTAGACCTTACCGCGGCGATTTGGAAGGAAGGGCGTTGGGCGAACGCCAGCTCCTTTCCAAGCATTGGCGCGGATTTTAATAGCGGCGTGTCCACAAGGACCACCTTTGCAATCGCGGCGACCTCCACCAAAAAAGCAGGCAGTGCCTATGGGATTACTTGGCGAGTACTGGACTGGAACCCATCCTGCGGCCTTGTACTTAGGGTAGGCCAAGGCGGCGCGTGGAATGTTTTGTGGGACCTTACGAGTAAACCGAGCTGCAGCGATGCGAACGTCACGCAGGCAGAAAGTCATGCCTCCTCGTCCTCGGCGCCCACCGCGGCGACGAGCTCGCCCCCCACGGCGCGCAGCCACTTCAGTTTCGACGTATTGATCCGCTGCATTTTGGTCGACGCTTTGTGTGTCGAGAGCTTGCATCATGCGTTCATCAATGAGCTTGATACGTCCACGCAGCAAGTCGCCAATACTTACCCATGCGATGGTGGGCTCATTCGGGTTAACGTTTGGATTGTCTTGCGAAATATCTTCGTCAACTGCGATCAAAACGCGTCCGTCATTAGAAACTTCGAGAACATTAAATTCCGTTCCAGAAACCAAAGTCAGGCGTGAAGTTTGTTGTACGTTGAAATTAGCTAAACCATTATTTTCTTCAAATATGGGTAACGAAACAGTTTTTCCTAATTTGTACCATTGGTCTTCTTGCAGATGTCTTTTGGAAGAGCGTGATGGAGTCAAATTTTGAAAATTCGAAAAGTGATCAAAGGAAGAGTCTCCGTGCAGTGCGGCTCCGGCGATATGACTGGTAGAAACGAGCATCGAGCTCATTATAAAAATCAGAGGTGAACGCCAAGACATTGTGTATCTCCTTTTATGACGGTGAGAGTTTCATCTGTGCACCTGCAACTAGAAGCAATTCATAGACCCACGGTCTAGGGTAAATTTTTCGATGTATGAGAATAAATTGATACCTGAGAGGGCATCTTTTTGAGATGGCCGCAAATTGGCAATCGCCAAGTGCTTTTTTAAGCCCATCCAAGAAAAATGGGGGAGAGATGTCTCCCCCAAATTCGCAGGAAACTAAAAATCGATCGTGCGCCTGAGTGTACTCAGGGCCGGATGGCCATCCTTGGCCAATCCGTAGTCAGCGATCCTTGGTGCAATCGCCATTAGTGAGCTAGAAGACCATGAACTAGTTCTCCGAGAATCCTAATTCGTTAGGAATTAGGATTGGAGACTGCGATTCAAAAGTCCTAGCGCGGTTTGGGCGGACGCATTCGCTTGTGCCAGTACTCCTGTGCCCGCATTCAACAAAATATTGTTGCGAGTGAGTTCGGCGGTTTCTTCAGCAACATCCACATCACGAATTCGTGAGTTGGCGGCAGACAGATTTTCAACACTGACAGCCATGTTACTGATCGCGGACTGCAGACGGTTTTGAATAGCACCAAAGTCGGCTCGCATCGCGGAGACCGAGACAATGGCTTGATCGATGGCGCTCAGACTGTTTTGGGCTGAGGCTTTATCTGCCACCGAGGTCAAGTTCATGCCCAGTGCCGCGGCGTTCGCATCGGCTTTGGAAGCATCAAATGACAATCGGTCAATATTGGGATCATTCCGGGTTCCCACTTGGAAATCCAGAATTGTTCCTGTTCCGCTGAGCAACTGCGTGCCGTTGAATTCAGTTCCATCGGCAACACGATCAATTTCAGATAAGAGCTGATCGTATTCGACGTTGAGGAATTGGCGTTCGACCGGGCCGATCGTGTCTGAAGCGGCTTGCACGGCGAGTTCGCGTAGGCGGATTAAGATGGAGCTGATTTCGTTCAGAGAGCCTTCAGCCACCTGCACGAGTGATACTCCGTCTTGTGCGTTTCTTGAAGCTTGTTTCAAGCCTCGAATCTGTGCTTTCAGGTTTTCGCTGATCGCGAGTCCTGCGGCGTCGTCACCGGCTCGATTGATTCGGAAACCAGAACTCAAACGCTCTAAGCTTCGATCCAGACCGAGCTTCGTGCTCATAAGATTCCTCTGAGCATTAATAGAAGCCGTATTGGTATTAATCCGTAATCCCATGTTCCTCCTCCTTGAAGATTCAGGCATCGTTCCTTGATGCCTGCGGAGAGCATCATGCACTCCGAGGGAAAACTACTTACCCATCTGATCGGCGTCTCAAAATGAGGCTTTAGGTTTTTTAACGTAATAAATGTTTTCTAGCCCTCAGTCCGTGACATAGATGGCTCATGTCAAACCTATTGACGTTGATCAAATGTACCAGGGAGCTGACTAGTCTTTGGACGCCAGTGTCGCTTTGAAAAGGCTCAAAGGTTGGTATCGCTATTGCTCTTAAATGAAGGCAGTCAGACCTAAAGACCCCTTACCCCCAAAATACCCCAGACGTGCGCTCTGCCCCCCAGGGCGCACGTTACCCCTTTTTTATTTTTTTCGGCTAAAGGTTAAAAATGAAAACGGTACGGGCTCGCTGCGGTGTCTCTGCTCGACCAGTTCAAAGCGAGTGGGATCTATTTGTGGGTATTTGATGTCGCCGGGAAATTCGCGATGAATCCGTGTCAGATAAATAATGTCTACGTAGTCCAGAGACTCCTTGAAGATCTCGCCGCCACCAATAATGAAGACCTCATCACCGTATTTAGAGGTTAGACCACGGCAATACTCAATAGCGGACGTTAAGTCTGGCTGAATCACAACATTGGGTGCGGATACTGAATAGTTTTTTTGTCTTGTGATCACTACGTTTAAACGGTGAGGTAGAGGGTGCCCAACCGACTCAAAGGTCTTGCGGCCCATGATCAGAGCTTTACCCTTAGTTTTTTCTCTGAAAAACTTCATATCTTCGGGAATATCCCATGGCAGAGTATTATTCACGCCGATCACGTCGTTAGCTGCGACAGCCACTATATGTGATAAAATCATACGGCCACCTCGGCTTTGATAGAAGGGTGCGGGTCGTACCCAGTGAGTTCGAAGTCCTCATAGGAAAAAGCGAAAAGATCTTTAATTTGTGGATTGATGTTCATTTTGGGAAGAGGCCGGACCTCGCGCGAGAGTTGTAGCTGCGCTTGATCTAAGTGATTTCTGTAGAGGTGGGCGTCTCCCAAAGTGTGCACAAACTCACCGGCCGCGTAGCCGCAAACTTGTGCCACCATCATAGTTAACAATGCATAGCTCGCAATGTTGAACGGAACGCCTAAAAAAATATCGGCACTACGTTGGTAGAGCTGGCAGGAGAGTTTGCCCTTGGCCACGTAAAACTGAAAGAAAGCGTGGCAGGGAGGTAACGCCATTTGCTCTAATTCTCCAGGATTAAAGGCGACGACCAAGTGACGGCGGGAATCGGGATTTTCCTTTAAACTTTTGATCACGTTGCTGATCTGATCAAGAGTGCTGCCATCTGGACGCCGCCAACTGCGCCATTGAGCTCCATAGACTCGACCAAGGTCGCCGTGAGCATCCGCCCATTCATTCCAAATCGTTACCTTGTTGTCAGCCAGGTACTTAATATTGGTATCACCACGCAAAAACCACAGAAGCTCGTGGATGATGGATTTTAGGTGGACTTTTTTGGTGGTGACTAACGGAAAACCTTCGCTCAAATCGTAGCGCGATTGGTGCCCGAACACGGATAGCGTGCCGGTTCCCGTGCGATCTTCTTTAGCTACGCCATGCTCCAAAACGTGGCGCATCAGTTCTTGGTACTGCTTCATTCGAGTCCTTCGGTGAGAGGATGCCGTAAGGCTAAAAACCATAGCCTGATCTCCGCAAGAAGGGAAAGCCTGGCGCGGGGCGCGGAGCAAGGGATTGCGCCTGGTTCTATTTTAGAGGGAGCGACAATACACAGATTCGCACAACTTAGAAAAAAGCCAGGGCTTGAATTACGGGCGTTCCCGTGGCAGTCATGCCCGGAAAAAAAGTCCATTGGGCCACCTTTTTTTCAGAGCTCTCCGTTTTGGCGGGTCGACCCATTTGGCTTGCTAACTTGCCAACTGCATAGCCAATGGCGATTCCGAGAGGGTAATCGCTTGCCCAGTGCACGCCATTATTGACCATCGCAAATCCTAAAGCTCCCAGCCAGGCAATCTCTAGCGGAAATAGATAGGAATCGTATTCAGGATAGTTCGATCGAATAATCGTGAAGACCAATGTAGACGTCATGATGTGACCACTGGGCATAGCATCGTATTTGGCCGTATTTGAATTGTAATCATTTGTATTTGGAAAAAGACGCCATTTGCCTCTGGGTTCACTGCGATCAGAGGGACTCTCTCGTCCGGTTGAGCGCTTGATAATTTGGGCAAATAACCCGGAGACGATCATTCCATGTGCAAGCTGTAGAGAGGTATTGTAGGGTCGAGTATAGTTACCGAAGTAACCTGTCGCAAAAAAACCAGCTGCTACCGCTGCGTCCAACCAGCCGTCGCCCAGGAAATACAAAGTCGAGCTCATATCCGTGGGTAAGCGCAAAACATCATATGAACCCACGCGCAGAACGGTTTTAGTATGATCTTCATTACTCAGCCCCCAGCGCCGACCTGTGCGTTGTGTGCCGTCTAGTAAATCAGCGTCGTAATGGTAGGTTATGGCCGTCGTCGACGCGATCAAGGCCCATGCGGGCAGAGCCTGTTTAGAAAAAGCGCCCGATAAAAAAGCGATGCTGGTGGATGGGATTTCAGTGATGACTCTTTTCAGAGCAATTTTATCATCACCTGCGTCTGTCTCTGCGCTTCTGGCGTGAGAGACATTAATTAATAAAGCACAGCAAATGAATGAGCAGAGAGTTTGTTGAAACACGCTGGAAAATCCCCTCGAATTATCATTTGTTGAAGTTCAAATTTTTGTACCAGTTTTTTTGGATCTGTGAAAGATTAGATTACTCTAGGCAATCTGTACAAAAAAAGAAGTGAACTAAAAAAAGTTAACGTAGATAGTTAACATGTAGATAGTTAACATTAAGAGATGCAATGTATTTGAGGCATATCCAAATATTTTGCCTTGTTCTTGTTGTTATCTGGGCAAGCTCCGTTGGTGCCTCGGATGTTGGGAAACATTTTTGGGCTGGAACCAAAGGAGCATTCACCGGATATAACAAGTGGGTGTGGCTTGCGGGCGGTACTTTAACGTTGGCTGCGTTTAAGTACGATACCGATATTTATCATAACCGCGATGGCAGTGATAAATTTCCGAGTACCATTGGAGATGTGATGGGGACAGGCATTCCAGGCGCTGGAATTGCTGTTCTTACAATGGGTGCAGGCTGGGCGTTAGAAAGCTCAAGAACTTTTGGCGCGGGACAAAGTCATGCGGAGGCGTTAGTCGCGACTTTTCTTTACACTTCGATATTAAAATTTTCGGTGCGACGTGACCGTCCACCTGCTTTTTCTAAAAATACGACGGCTTTGTCTGCATCTTTTCCCTCTGGTCACACATCCACTGCTTTTGCGACGGCGGGAAACATGATGGCTTCCGTTGGGCCTCTTTTAGGGGTGCCAGTACTAGCCTTGGCAGGCCTGACGGGTTATTCGCGAATCCAGCAAGGCGCTCACTACGCTGCCGATGTTCTCTTTGGAGCTACTTTAGGGTACACAATGGGCACGGGCTTTTATAAGCACCATGCAGGTGGACGTTCTCAGGCCTGGCAAATTTACCCTTATTTTGAAGATCGTGAAAACTGGGGAGTTGCGGCCCGCCTCGATTTTTGAAAGCCCGTTCAAATTCTTCTTTCGCTAGATTCACAAGATCTCGGTTAAAGCGACATTGACGGGATGTACCCCCTTGAGTACGACTATTGGGTATGGATGTGCGTGACCCAATTCATGGCAACATATTTTTGTCTGATGCAGAAGTTGCCGTGCTTGATTGCAAGGCCTACCAGAGATTGCGCGCTATTAAACAGTTGGGTTTTTCAGAATATAGTTTTCCAGGCGCAGTTCATAATCGCTATCTACATTCCTTAGGGGTATGTCATCTCGCTGGTAAAGCTTTTGATGCTATCTTTGAAAACTATCGCTTTACCAATGACCAGGCCCGCTTGCGGTTGCGTCAGACTTTGCGGTTGAGTGCCATGCTTCACGATATTGGTCATGGTCCTCTTAGCCATGCTTCCGAAGAGGTCATGCCATCTTTGGCATCTTTGCAGGTGAAGGCCTATGCGCGACGTTTTGGCGCGGCTCGTGTTGGCCAGGGGGGGCAAGCCAATCATGAAGACTACACGATCAAGTTTATTACAGATTCCTCTCTCACTGAAGTTCTGCGGCGCAATTTTAGCGACATCGATCCTTACTATGTTGCTTGTTTGATCGATAAAACCTTGGCCCTTGAAAAGGGAGATGACTTTTTCTCGGACGGCGGTCTCGATTTTCGCACCATTCTGAGTCAGATTGTAAGCTCAGAGATGGACGTTGATCGAATGGATTATCTTGAGCGTGACGCCTATTTTTGTGGAACGAATTACGGCAAGGTCGAGCTGAACTGGCTAATGAGCAACCTGACTTACTACCCTCAGGACGATCACTTGCATCTCGCATTGAATCGTCGGGCCTTATACACGTTCGACGATTTTTTGCTGGCTCGCCACCATATGCACTTGATGGTTTACTTTCATCACAAGAGCATCATCTACGAAGAGTTGCTTTATCGTTACTTGACTTCAAAAGAATGCACTTTTCGTGTTCCGTCTGACATTGAAGAGTATGTTCATTGTACGGATTGGGCTCTTTATCAGCACCTTGCCAAGGTGGATAATACTTGGGCTCGGCGAATGGTCGAGCGTCGGCCATTCAAGATGTTGTTTGAACTTCATTCCAATACGGAAACTGAACGTCCAATCCGCATAGTTAAAGAACTCGAAAATCAAGGTGTAGACGTAATTCATTCGAGTTCGCAGGCGCGCTTAAGCAAGTATCACGGTGGCTCAGAGCAAGATCGTGCCTACCAGATCTTTGTCGTGGATAAATATGACTTTAAAGCGCAGCCCTATCCGATTGAGCAAGCCACCGAGATTTTCCAAAAATATGAAAGTATTCGGCGTATAGACCGTATATATGTGAAGCCGGAGGATTTTGAAAAAGGCGAAAAAATCCTGATCAGTAAGAGGATCTAAAGTTGCGGATAGTGTATTTCGACGGGCATTGCAACCTTTGCAATAGATTTGTGGACTTCATTATTCGTCGCGATCGCCGCCAAGTTTTTAAATTTGCTTCGTTGCAGGGGGTAACGGCTAAGAGTCGGTTGCCCGTGCAGTTGCTTAACCCTCTGAGTTCAATGGTTCTTGAGTCGGAGGCTGAAATCATTACCGAGTCTTCGGCGGCAATTAAGACAATTGTCGGTTTGGGTGGAGTTTATACATGCGCTTTGGCTTTTCTCTTGCTGCCAAAGTTTTTGCGTGACTGGATTTACCGCCGAATTGCTCAACATCGCTATTGGTGGTTTGGGCGGCGTGAAACTTGTCGTGTTCCGAGCCCGCAAGAGCGCGCGCGCTTTTTACCCTAGTAAAAGGTGAATGACTCGGTTTGTAACGTCAGTTGTGAAAAGGGGTCAATTGACTGCCGACCTTGCATGACTTAAGACCTCGGAATGCGTTTCTTAGTGATTGGTCAGGGCGGGCGTGAGCACGCCATTATTCGAGCATTGAAATTGTCTCCGTCTGTAACTGAGGTTCATGCGCTTCCGGGCAGCGATGGCATCTCGCAAGAAGCCATTTGTCACACCCTTGATTTTGATGACAAAAAGGCGGTCGAGAGCTTCTTTAAAAAATATGATTTTGATTGTGTGGTGGTTGGACCGGAGCATTATTTGGTGCAGGGGCTTGCGGACCAATTGCGTTCTCTCGGCGTGAGCGTTGTTGGTCCTAGCCAAATTGCTGCACAGCTTGAGGGTTCAAAAATTTTTGCTAAGGAATTCATGGTTACGGCAGGAGTTCCAACAGCAGCCTTTACAGTTGTTGGCGATGTCGAGGCAACCATGCAAGCCGCCGTGGGTTTCACTCCTCCTTATGTCCTAAAAGCAGATGGTTTAGCTGCGGGCAAAGGTGTTTTTATTTGCTCGAATTTGGTTGAACTAAAAACTGCTGCCGAAAGTCTTTTTGAAAAAAAATCTCTTGGTCAGGCGGGTAGGAGAGCATTGCTTGAACAGTATCAGCCTGGCTATGAGCTCTCCTATTTGATCCTTACTAACGGCGTTGAAGGCGAAGCTTTGCCTTTAGCACAAGATCATAAACGGCTACGTAATGATGATTTAGGCCCGAACACGGGTGGGATGGGGGTTGTTGGTCCCGTACCGATTGATGAATCTCTGCGCGCGGAAATTCAAAAAAAGATAGTACAGCCAACTCTTAGGCATTTGCAGGGAAGCGGTTTGCTGTATAGGGGTGTTCTTTATTTCGGAGTTATGGTCACTAAAGACGGACCAACGGTTCTTGAGTTTAATGTACGCTTCGGTGACCCTGAAGCTCAGGTGATTTTGCCTTTACTCGATGGTGACTGGGGTTATGTTTTTTCGAGGCTTGCAAAAGGTCAAATGACGCCGCTGAATTGGAAGAATCTTTACATGGCCTGTGTCGTACAGGCTGCTCCAGGTTATCCGGATAATCCAGAGAAAGGTGTTGTGATAGATGGTGATCTTGGACATCAATCAAATTCAAGCTATTTTCTGCATGCGGGGACCAAAAAGTCCGAGTCTGGAGATTGGGTGACTTCTGGCGGTCGCGTGCTCAACTCTATCGGTATAGGATCGTCTCTCAGCGAAGCGATTCATGCGGCTTACGCCCAAGCCAAGAATGTTTCTTGGCGGGGAATGCAAATGCGCACGGATATTGGGGCTACAGCGAAGGCTCGGGTGGACGTAAGCCTTTCTTTTTAATCTTTTCAACGAGTGTTGTTCGGTTGAGCTTAAGTAAAAGTGCGGCTTGGTTGCGGTTCCAGCCTGTTTTCTCAAGTGCCCTCATGATCAAAGCATTTTCGTAAGCGTCAACCGCTGTATTAAAATCCACGCCCGTTTCTGGAATTTCCAATTTACGAGGGTCCGATTCGATACTGGCTTTGCGATAGCGCTCAGGTAGATCAGTAATATCAACGATTCCTGAGCCTTTCAGAATGCTCAGCCGTTCTACTAAGTTCTCAAGTTCGCGAATGTTACCTGGCCATTGGTAGTTGACCAGCATAGAGAGAGCTTCTGGTGAAATGCCTTTGAGTTGCCGTCCGCGAGTACGATTGAACGTCTCAATAAAGTGATGCAAGAGAAGTGGGATGTCACTTTTGCGCTCTCGCAGGGCGGGGACGCGTATAGGAATCACATTAAGACGATAGAAAAGATCTTCGCGGAAACGTCCATTTTCAACGGCGTTTTCAAGATCAACATTGGTTGCAGCGATCACGCGCACGTTGGCGTTCAGTGTTTTTGTGCCACCCACGGGTTCAAAAGTACGCTCTTGCAGGACTCGCAAGAGTTTAACTTGCAAGCTCGGGCTGAGTTCCCCGATTTCATCTAAAAATAATGTTCCGTCTTGAGCCAGTTCAAAACGGCCGGTGCGGTTGGCTATGGCACCGGTAAATGCACCTTTAACATGTCCAAAAAGCTCGCTTTCAAGCAGCTCCGCGGGAATGGCGCCACAATTTACGGGAATGAATGGTTCATGGCTGCGGTTGGAATTGAAGTGTAGGGCTTTGGCGATAAGTTCTTTTCCGGTTCCACTTTCGCCCGTAATTAGAACGGTGGAATCGGTCTGAGCCACTCGCTCCACCACGTTCAAAAGAGAAGAGATAGCTTCAGATTGTCCAATAATATTTTCGAATGTGTATTTCATATTCAAGGCCGAACGTAGATGTTGATTTTCTTTGGTGAGTTGACTGTGCGAGAGGGCTCGATCAACCAGGCTTAAGATCTCGTCCAAATTGCAGGGCTTAGTTACAAAATGAAAGGCGCCTTTGCGAGTGGCATCCACTGCGGATTCGATGGAAGCGTGGCCCGTGAGTATGATTACTTGTATACTGGGATGTAGTTGGCGAAGTTTGCTCATGAGTTCAATCCCGTCACCGTCAGGTAAACGCAGATCAACAATCGCCAAATCAAGAGGCTTGTCAGACTGGCTGATAGTCTCAGCTTCTTTGACGCTGGCTGAGGTTATAACTTGGTATCCCTTTCGGTCGAAAGCCCTGAAAAGGGCCGTTCTTAGGGGGGCTTCATCATCGACTATGAGAACACGCTGATACTGCATTCGGCTCCTTCCGTGGCTCCAAATGTCTCGTTAAATTAATAGTACGGTTTGCGTTTTGGCAGTGTCAAATTTCGCCGTCAAAAAGTCGTCAATCTGGAGATTGATCCAGCGTTGGCAGGGAAATAATTGCCGTTGTTCCCGATCCAGTCTGGGAAAGAATTTCTAGATTGCCATGATGTTCGGAAATGATAGTGAAAGCGATTGTGAGTCCCATGCCGCTAAACAGATGAGGGTCACGGGTGGTGAAAAGTGGATTAAAAATTTGATTCTGAATATCAGGCGCAATACCTGTACCATTGTCAGAAATGCGTAAATGCAAAACAGTAGAATTTGAATCGATTCGAATTCTGATTCTTCCTGGAAACAGGGGCTGCTGTCTAAGTTTTTCAGCTATGGCATCGATCGAATTTTGCAATAGATTGCACAAGGCTTGAGTCAGGGCATTTGCACTTCCATAGATCCAAGGATCCATAGAGTCGTCAGCTTGTGTCTGTTCTATAGCAATCCCCATAGATTTGCTCTGCAATTCAATCAATTTCACAGCTCTGTTAATAACCTCGCATAATCTGACTTTATGAAAATCTCCTAGATCTTGTTTACGCGCAAAACTTAGCAGATTTTGAACAATATCCCGACAGCGGAGTACAGCCAGCTCCATGTCTTTTATGTCGCGATAAAGGGGGCTTTCTCTTTTTAGGTCCATCAAGATCAATTGCAAAAAAGAGAGCATTCCACCCAGAGGATTATTCAACTCATGTGCGATACTGCTGCCGATGGTGCCGAGTTCCGCAAGCTTTGCGGTTTCTAAAATCCGACGCTCAAAACGCACCTCTTCAGTTATGGATCGAATGAGAACCAAACGCACGTCGGGTGAATCGGCATTAATGCCGAGAGGTTCACCAAAAACCTCAAAATGCTCTGTTTCTCTGTTTCCGGGGCGGGAGTAGCGAAATGTGAAACGAGATCCACGCGCCACAGTAGCTTTGAAGTCAGGCCCAAAAAATATCTTGAAACAGTTTTTCCCGATTGGGTCTCCGACTCCGCGAGTTTGGCATTCCTGTAAAAAGGCGTGATTGAGTTTGAGAATTTCGTGATCGGGAGTAGTGAGGCATAGTGGATGAGGAATAGAGTCGAATGTCGCTTGCCACTGAGCTTTTAGAACCTCTGCTTGTTCCAGCTTGTTTAATCTTGCCAGAGCAAGTGCGAGAGCTTCGGTGATTTGAAAGAGAAAATCCGTTTCGGCGGGGGAAAATTTTCGTTTGTCGTGCCCGAAGTAAAGGACTTCACCGCGTAAGCGATCGATCTGAAACGGCAATTCAATAGCAAGAATGTTATCACCAGATTGTTGTTTTATTGAACTTTGATTTTCAAAGCGTACGCGAACCATACTCGTAATGCTGATCAGCGCCTCATTAAGGGTTTGTTCGATTTGACCGACACTTGCGGCCCGATAAATTCCAAGCAAGGCTTTGTGAAAAATGTGGAGCCGTTCTTTTGTGTTTTCTAAGGTGTGTAAAGATTTACTCAAAGTTTTGTAACGTTTTTGGACACGCTTTTCTAGTTCCTGAGTCAGGCGTTTAAATTGTTGCGATTGGCCTTCAAACAACTCCATGAGTTTGCGCCGCTGGGCTAGCTCACCACCAGCTTCCAGGGCCGATTGAACTTTGTTTACCAAATCTGGATCTTCAAAGCCTTGCACAACATCGTGCAGTTTGCCGAAATTAATCCAATGAATAATTTGTGAGGGAGGTAGCCCCTCGCAGTTCAATATCCAAACTGCGTCGGGAAGGTGCAGCAAAAGAAAGTTGCAGAAATTTTCAAGATCTCCATCTTTGCTGGGACCTAATAATATGACGGAGGGGCGATTTTGGCACAAATACTCCTTGGCTTCGGCGAGTGTTGCCACAGAGTCGGCTCCAAAATCTATCCTTTCTGGTTGAGGATGGCCAATAACCAGAACTCCCGATGGGTTTTGCATATTTAAATAGTACGAAAAAATTAGCGCGCAGAGGCGTCCAGGAAAATATCTCGCATGCCATTGTGGAAGCGGGGCCAGACTTCGGCCGGAGTTGAATTGTCATCCTCCTCAATACAAATGATGGGTATGCTGTGGTCCACCCAGCCATATTGGCTTAGCGATCCAGGAGTTGGGTAACCAATTTCGGGCACGACATTGTAACCACTAGATCGCGACAAACGTTCAGCATCCTTTAGTCCGGAGACTCCCGCGCAAACGATCATGGGTTGCCAGGAATGACAGTGAATAATGAGTCTTGGATTGTGCGTTGTGATGAGCTCGACCACAGCTTTAATTTCTGCCTCACTGGCTGGTGCCGGCCCTGGATAGTAACGTTCTTTGGCCGCCTCCGGACTCCAAGAGCGAGAAGGATAGTTGCGATTCAGATCGACCCCTCGGCCATTAACTCGGGTGTTACGGGCATAACCATCAACATTGAGAATGGGGATCAAAATCCAGGGCAAGGTGAATTGCGGATTTGCACGGCATGCATCCTCTTGCAGCATCAAAAGTGTTTTTTGAGCAAGCAAAACCCCAAGTGGTTCGTCGCCATGGACGCCTCCCATGAGTAGGAGAGGCTTTTGACTTTTCAGCTGGTCGAGTGGTTCCGATGCATGCAGCGCAATGGGTGTGCCTAAATCAGTTTTTTTCCACTCATTAAGGGCAATCATAAGATTAGGGTAAACTCATTGCGTTAGCTGGGCAAGCGGCATTGCCAAAGTCAATCGCCCGCCGATAATGTCGAGGGCATGTCAGACTTCTCCGCAATTATTTTGGCAGCAGGTAAGGGCACTCGGATGAAAACTCCATTACCCAAGGTGGTTCATCCCGTAGCAGGTCGCCCGATGATTGAACGAGTCGCAAGGGTAGTCAGATCTGCCGGTGCGGGTGAAATTCGAGTTGTTGTGGGTTTTGGAGAATCTCTGGTTCGTTCAATCGTCGAGCCCTTGGGTGCCGTCTGTTTTAAACAGGAAAGGCAAATGGGCACGGCGGATGCGGTTCGATCGGCTCAGCCAGAATCCTTACGTGGGGATGTCGTCATTCTCAACGGTGACCATCCTTTGATGGAGATTGAGGACATCCAGAAAATTCGCCAGCATTTTCGCGATAGTGATGCGGGTCTCGCGGTTGTCACCTGTGAACTTGAAAACCCGGCCAGTTTTGGACGTGTGGTGCGTCGTCAAGGTCAAGTTATGGCTATTGTTGAGGCCAAAGACGCATCTTCTGAAACCTTAAAGATTCGCGAAATTAACACTGGAATCTATGTGGTAAAAGCTGAGGTTTTGAATCGTCTTTTGCCTCGAATTACCAATAACAATAAGCAAGGTGAATTTTATCTCACAGATTTGGTAGGCCTTGCTATAGACGAGGGAATTAAGGTCGAAGGTCTGATTGCCGATGTTCGTGTGGCCATGGGTGTAAATAGTCAGGCTGAGTTGGCGGAAGCTACCCGCCAAGCATTTGCGCGCAAGGCTAAGGTCTTGATGGATGAGGGTGTAATTTTAGTAGATCCGCATCTTACATTTATTGAAGACACTGTGAAAGTGGAGCCAGGTGCTGTTTTATATCCAAACGTTTATTTGCGTGGGCAAACTACGGTCGGAGCTATGAGCGTCATTGAACCTGGTTGTGTCCTCTCTGATGCCATCTTAGGTTCTAGTGTGCATATGAAAGCTGGATGCTATGTAACCGAGGCTCTTGTTGGCGATCATGTACAGATTGGCCCTTATGCACACCTACGACCGGGAACCGAGGTGGGTGAAGCGGCTCATGTGGGTAATTTTGTCGAAATGAAAAAGGTCAAGTTTGGCAAAGGGGCAAAGGCCAATCACCTGACTTACCTTGGCGATGCTGAAGTTGGTGAGAACACCAATATTGGTTGTGGAACCATCACCTGTAACTATGCGGCTGATCGTAAAAAGTATGTTACAAAAATTGGCAAGGATTGTTTTATTGGCAGTGATACGCAGTTTATTGCACCTGTGGTCATTGGCGATGGGGCCTATGTCGGTTCTGGATCTACAATCACTAAAGATGTTCCAGCCGGCGCTTTGGCGGTGAGCCGAGCCAAACAAATCATCAAAGAAAACTACAGCCCGCAAACTTCTGATAAGAAGGAAAAATGACATGTGTGGAATCGTTGGTTATTTCGGACCCAAAGACCCTAAAGAAGTGATAATGACGGGTTTGCAGGCACTTGAATACCGCGGTTATGATAGCGCGGGAGTCGCCATTTTAGATGGCACTAAATTTAAGCGTGTTCGCGCTGAAGGCAAACTTGCCAATCTCGCAGCGAGACTTTCCGATGAAAGTTTCGCTGGACATTTGGGCATAGGACATACTCGGTGGGCCACTCATGGTAAACCTAGCGAGCGCAACGCTCATCCACACTGCGTGGGTGGGGTCAGTCTGGTTCATAACGGAATTATTGAAAACTACATGGAGCTGCGCGAGCGTTTAGTGTCTCAGGGGGCGGTACTAGAGAGCGAAACAGACAGTGAATTAGTAGCACATTTGATTGCGCGACAATTAAAAGACACTCCGGATCTCCTACAGTCGGTTCTCAAAGTCCTTCCTCAGCTCGTAGGTGCTTATGCGATTGTAGCGATCAGTGAACAAGAACCTGACACCATGGTTGCTTTTAAAAATGGTCCACCTCTTATTCTGGGAATAGGACGTGATGCCATGTATCTTGCCAGCGATGTGCAAGCCTTAGTGTCTTACACCAAGCGAGTGATTTATCTCGATGATTCTGAGGTGGTTAAAGTTAAAGGTGCAAACTATGAGATTTTTTCGCTTCAGGGGAAACCTCTAAATAAAAAAATAACTGATATTGATTGGAGTGCCGAGGCCGCGAGCAAGGGTGGTTTTTCTCATTTCATGCTTAAAGAGATCTTTGAACAACCACGAGCCGTGGCCCAAGCTATTCAGCCACATATAAATGTCGCTCAAATGAGCGTCGAGCTTGCCGATGTTGGTTTTGATACCAATAAAATTTTCGCAGACATCGACAGAGTTTTCATTGTTGCTTGCGGGAGTTCTTATTACACATCTCTGGTTGGCGAATACATGATTGAAAGACTGGCTCGAGTGCCTGTAGAATGCGACATAGCTAGCGAATTTCGTTACCGGCACCCGGTCTTGCCTCCAAAGTCTTTGCTTATTTCCATTTCGCAAAGTGGAGAAACGGCCGACACTTTGGCAGCTGTGCGTTTGGCCAAGCAGTCGGGGGTTCGAGTTTTAAGTATTTGTAACGTTAAATCTTCATCAATAGACCGGGAAGCTGAGGGTCACCTCTATATGAATGCCGGCACCGAAGTTGGTGTCGCGTCAACAAAGGCGTTTTCTGCCACGCTGGCCCTTTTGCAGCTTTTGTCTTTAGCAATTGCAAAGGCCAAAGGTAAACTTGATAGTCTCCAGGAAGCTGATCACGTTCGGCAGCTACAGGCAGCCCCTGCGCAGATCGAGACTGTTTTGAATTTAGATAAGTTTTTTAAAGAGGCTGCTGACCGACTGAAGGAGTATAAGGGATTTTTGTATTTAGGCCGTGGAGTGCATTATCCCATCGCACTAGAAGGTGCGCTGAAGCTAAAGGAGTTAGCTTATATGCATGCTGAGGGGTATGCGGCTGGAGAAATGAAACATGGTCCTTTGGCTTTGATCGATTCGCAGATGGCTGTGGTCACACTGGTGCCGCAGGATGAATTATTTGAAAAGTCATTATCGAACCTAGAAGAAGCCAAGGCGCGAGGCGGACAGATTATTGCCATAGGAACAGGGCACAGCGAAAGGCTCGAGCAGATTTCTCGGTATTACCTCTCTTTGCCTGAGGTAAGTTGGTTCACTCTGCCGCTTCTTGAAGTTATTCCAGTGCAGTTGTTGGCATTCCACGTGGCCCAATCCCTCGGCCACGATGTTGATCAACCACGAAATCTAGCCAAGTCGGTGACTGTCGAATAAAGCAATATCTTAATAGGCGGCATCACTTTGCGCGATAGCAGTCCCTGCTGGCTCAGCTGCGGGGGTTCGGTTTTGAGCGACTTGGCATGAGTCTTCGATCCGAATACCATCAACTTTACAAGAGCGAGCTTTTGAACTTTGGCCGCAAGGGTTATTGATTTGGGTAAAACTCAATTTTGTTTTTGTATTTATTTTTCGTGAACCGCCATTAGCCAAATTTCGATTCCTAACCGCAAGATCAATTTTGCTTGTGCCCTTTCCTTTGAAAGCGCCTCCGGTGTCTTCAACAATTCCAATAAAGGTATCTTTTGGTAAATTTGGAAAGCGCTTGGCGTAGGTCGGATACTCATTGTCGAAGCCGGGCGCATGAATGAGAAGGGTGCAACGCCTTTCCTTTTGGTTACACTTTTTGCCGAACGCGCCAGTATAATCCATTGCGAGTGAAACGGGTCGACCATTTTTAACTGCTTGCTCAACGCTGTTGAGTAGTTCACCGAATCGTGTTTTTGACCCCCCCTCCATGCTGGCCTCAGCAGCGGATTTATAGGAGCTTGGATCCGAGTTGTAAAAAGTCAGCTTTGTTTGATTCGTATTTTTGCCCAAGCAGACGTTTTGCTTGCCGGTAACAGTCGTGCTAGGAGCAACGAGGTCATCTGTTAACGACGTTGATTCAGGCTTAACCGGATCTGATTTCGCCTGTGCCGTTGGTGATTCCGGCTTAGGGGCAAGTGCTTGAGGATTCCTATTATTTGATGGAGCTGCGGCAGCTAAAAGGTCGTTAAAAATATATCCGATTTTATCTTTAGCACTGACTTGCGAAAAACCTTTTGCATTTAAATTGCGCACAATGACCGGTGTATTTGGAGGTAGGCAAGTGATTGCGCGAGAACTCCTTGAAGGGCCTGATCTTAAATAGACGCAGGAGCCATTAGATTTCACTGTTGCATTATTGGTGGTCTGAGCCACGAATACCCTCGCATTTGCAGACTGAAAAGTGAAGGTCAGCGCGTTGATTACTTTTAAAAATAGCACGGTTTTTCTGACCATACTCAAATCCTTTCTCTGATTCTTGAAAGAACAAGAGAGCTAAATTCGAGCCAGGACAGATTGATTTAAAGACCAACTGATGTGAACTGTATCGTTGTGAGATGAGCAGGTGTAAAAAATATGAACAGTGTTGTGGGCTTAAATTAAAATAGTTTCGGGTCCCTAAGGGGGTCTGTCCCATATTTCTGAACGATCGGTTATCGAAAGCATGCCTTGGATCATCGGCTACCTCCTGATCACGTTCTTTTTTATACTCCTCACTCTAGTTCATTCAGTGTAAGGCGCGATGGGATATTTACAAAGACCCAGCTAAAAATCTCTCGCTTTGATGCAAAAGTCTTTCTCAATCCGGCATGAGCATCTCAGGCTGAGGCAAGGCCGCCGCAGATTTTTTAAGTCCTTTTTGTAAGAGCCATTGATTTAAGGATTCTTTGGCTCGTGCCAATTGCAGTTCACGCTTTTGCGCACGATCTTCTTTACGCCGTCCGTTCTGGCTTTCGATTTTTGGAAAAAGGCCCCAGTTGATATTTGTCGGCTGAAAATATTCATTGTCTTCTGTAATGGCATTAAGAAGAGAACCCAGGGCTGATTCTCGAGGAGGCTTAGAAATGGCTCGTCCGTTGAGCTTGTCGTTGAGAAAGTGCGCCACCAGTAGGCCTATGCAAGTCGAATCAAAATAACCTTCGACCCCTGTGATTTGCCCAGCAAAAAATAACCAGTCATCCTTTTGAGAAGAAAGCACGTCTGTGAGCTTTTTGGGCGTTTGGATGTAAAGGTTACGATGGATGCTGCCCAATTTGAGAAATTCAGCGTTCTCCAGACCGGGAATTAGCCGAAGTACGCGCACTTGTTCTCCATAAGCCATTTTGGTTTGAAAGCCGACCATATTAAAAGCTGTTGCCTGTTTATTGTCTTGGCGAAGTTGGACAATGGCGTAGTATTGATTTCCCGTCCACGGATGTCTGATACCTTTTGGAGAAAGAGGGCCAAAGCGAAGAGTTTCATCACCACGCTCAACAATGGCCTCAATCGGCATACAGCCTTCGAAGTAAGGGGTGTCTTTTTCAAACTCTTTGGGCTCGATTTTGCGTGCGTTTTTAATTTCATTGATTAGGCGGTAGTACTGTTCTTTATTTAAAGGGCAGTTGTAGTAATCACGTGTGCCTTTATCGAAACGATCGGCTTTGAATGCTACAAATTTATTGATGGTCTCAGCGTCTACAATCGGCGCGATGGCATCAAAAAAATACATAAACTCCCCATCGAAATGCTCACGCATGGAATGAGCAAGACCATCATCGGTCAGAGGGCCTGTGCAAATCACCGCAGGTCTAGGGATGTCCTCTAATCGTTCAATCACTTCACGACGTATTTCAATACGAGGATGCTGTTCAATGGCCTGAGTCACAAAATTTGAGAAAATCTCACGGTCTACACCTAGTGCCATCCCGGCCGGCACGGTGGCCTCTCTGGCCGCCCGTAAAATGAGAGAACCCATTTGATCGGCCTCCCATTTGAGCTGGCCAGGCGCAGAGTAATCTGTGGTACTGCCAAACGAGTTGGAGCAGACCAGTTCCCCCAGTTCAGAAGTCTTGTGAGCCGGTGTCATCTTTTTACCCCGCATCTCAAACAGCACTACGCGGTGACCCATTTCTGCAAGTTGGTAAGCGCATTCGCTACCAGACAATCCGCCGCCAACCACCGATATTTGCGGGTTTAAAAAGGACATGATACCAACTCCTTATGAGAAAAAAGAAAGCGGGAGATTTACTGCCTGCGTCGAATGTCCTACAGACTGTTCTCGCAAATGGCAAGTCAGCTCTTTCTGACCAATTTTTGCGTTGGAAAATATGGCGTCTTTGGCCCCAGATTGTTGGAGAAACCCTTGCAAAGCACTGTGAACCCGTGGGTTTCGAGCGGGGGCGACTCTACATTTGGGTAAAAAGTTCTGCACGAATGCAAGAGATCCGTTTTTTTGAAGCCACCCTAAAGGACAAGGTCAATGAGCATGTTGGTCGGCTTTGGGCTCGGGATATTCGCTTTACTCTTGATCGTAGGGGGATCCCTCAGCCAAATGAGGTTTCCTCTGAGTTTGCTAAATTTCTAGATGAAAAATAAGGCTCTCACCAATCTTTAGTTCTCACTATTCGGATTTTTTTTCATGAGTTTGGATGGAGTCTCTGATGAGAGGCTTAAGAAATCTGTTGCGTGCCGGTTCGCCGAGGAAAGACTGTATGCGGTTATGGAGGCTTGGATCATTGATGAGCGCTCCCAGAGTGCCCTGGCCGGCATCAACCTTACGAAGAACGCTAGCAAGAGGCTGAATGGCCTCAGTGCGCATCAACTGGAATGTTTCGCGGGCTTCGATCATAACAGTTTTCATCTCACCGGTAGCTTCAACCAGATGGTTCATTAAACGTGCGCTGCGGTTTTCGTGATTGAGGTTATAAAAGAGCGTTCGCAACTCTTTTACCACTTCGACAATCTCACCCATCTCAGCCCCTTTGGAAGAAATGAGATCTAAAAAATCTGGAGTCTTATCAGTCTTAATGAGAGCTCCTTCTTCTAGCGCTTTTTCTCCCACTGGCCCAGGGCTAATGTAAATATACTTATCACCGAGCGCTCCCTGCGTTTTGACGGTTGCTAGAGACCCCAAGGTGATTCGATCGCGAACGGATTTTTCAATTTTCAACATAACTTCCACTTCAGAGGCACCCTCAATAAAGCTTACTTTTTCGATATTACCGATAGGTACACCACTGAGGCTGACCACACTTCCGCGTGCTAGGCCTTGCACTTGTGGTAGGCGTACGCGCAACTCATATTTGGGCGTGAAAAACATCTTGTCGCCACCCAAAAGTATAACTGACACAC
>JAYQON010000012.1:28286-41670 GCA_038144835.1 Bdellovibrionales bacterium | reverse complement strand
ATTTTCCCGACAATGCCCTGTTAATTAATGCCACCGATCTAGCTGGAATTTTGACTACCGGTACGACCAGTTGGATTGTTACCGCCGCCAAATCTTGGCTAGGAACCGCTTCAACTATGTTTGACAGTAATGGTAATTCAATTTGGTTTAGAAACAACGCCAAGCCCGTGGCTGCTCGTTACGATGGACTTTACTCTTCAACCAGAATGCGCTTTGACTCCACTAAGCGTTATCTTTATGTCGTCGACTGGGATCTGCATCGCGTCCTTAAATTCGATTATCAAAATCAAAGCTACATCGGTTGGCTTGGCGGATTCACCAACGTGGGCGGAATCGGTATTGCCGGTAGCAACCTTACCAACCCGAGTCCCGCTCTCTGTGTGAACACAGTAAGTGGCTATCCCACACCAGGGTGGTGTGTGGATGGACAATCTTATGCTTCAGGCAATAATGCAACAGGTGTCTTATATTACCCCCAAGGTGTGTTCGAGGATGGTAATTACCTGTACGTCAGCAACTACCATGGGCATTCTGTATCTCGTTTTTACGCTCAAACGGGCGCTTTTGACGGTTATCTCGGACGAGTTTACTACAACGGAATCCCCGCCACCAACGGGCCAGACGAGTGCTCCACCGTTGCTCAATATTCGTTCACTCCAGGATGGTGCAAAAATGGCCAAAACAACTCGACCACCGATAATTCGGGCCTCGGTTATTTCTATCACCCTAATGCCATAGTTGGCGATGAAAACTACCTTTATGTTCTCAACTACCATTTTGTTGGTCGCTACGAAAAAACCACAGGTGCTTTTGCGGGCTGGATAGGTATGGTCAGAACTACCCCAACCGGTGGTGAAAGCGGTTGCACGTCAACGGCCGTTGATCGCCTGACACCTGGTTGGTGCATGGGAGGAGCCAGCAAAGGAGCCGATCCACGCAATCATTATGGACAAGTGGGTGGCATGTACTACCCCACTGAACTTCTCATCATGGGTGAAAATCGCGATGAACTCTGGGTTGTTCACGGGTCGACCTACAACGGAGTCATATTTCGTTTCAGAAAAGACACAGGTGAGCTTATTGGGAGAATCCCAAACCTTGTTGCAAACTGGTCCAGCGGACAACAAATCGCTTCTGATGGCACCAATTTATTCGTCGCCGACTATCAACGCATTATCAAACTCGACTTATCTGGCCTCGTCGAAGGCTGGATGGGAAAGGTTGCACTCAACACCAGCATGTCGGGAAATCCGGGTTGTGACAGTCTAAATACCAATGACAACACCCCAGGCTGGTGTTTGGGCGGAAATTCTCGACCAGGTACCGATGAGACCTCTTTTCGCGATCTCTCCGCACTGGAGCTTGATGGCAACGGTAAAATTCTAGTGGGTTTAACTGGTGGTGCTGGGGTAATTCGTAAGTTCGATAAATCGACTGGGAATTATGAAGGCACCCTCTCTCTCGAATCGACAAGCCCAAAGCGATGGAGCAACAATAGCTCACTGCCCACCGAATACCACGGCTTTGACGATCACTCGCTCTATGCGCCCAACGGTGTCAGAGTGGATGGTGACAATCTATTTATCTCTGAATTCGGATCCTCGCGAATTAAGAAAATTGCGCGCAAAACCGGTGAGCTCTTAGGCTGGATTGGAGCTCTAACCTCGCCACCCACAGGACCGTTGGCATCCAACTGTCTGACTGCTTTGCCTTTTGCCGCCTCCCCGGGCTGGTGTTTAGGCGCCAACTTTTTGCCATCACGAATGTTCTGGAATACCTCTATGATCAATAGCACATCCAACGGCATCATGCTCTCACCCAATGGCATGGCGAGTGATGGCACTTACCTTTACGTGGTCGATCGCGACCTACACCGCATCTCTCGCTATCGAATGAGCACCGGCGCCCCAGAGGGTTGGATAGGTCGTATCGGAGTCTCGCCAACAGGTGGAGCCCAAGGATGCAATGGCGCTGCAGTCAATTCTTTTACCCCAGGATGGTGCACAAGTGGACGTAGCACTTCCGGTTCAGGTGACGGACACCTTTATCATCCGGTCGGAATCGTTTACATCTCACCAAATCTTTACGTTTACGATTCGTATAACCGCAGAGTTTCTTCCTACAATGCCACTTCAGGTGCCTTCAATGGTTGGATTGGGCGCATCGGAGCCACCGCACCCACCAGTGGTTGCAATGTCGGAAGCAATGGCGTTTATGATGTTTCCACCAGCGGCTGGTGTCAGGGCGGTGTGGCTGCTGAAGCCACTACGGCCGACCGAGGCGGAGGCTTTTACTCCTGGCAAAATTGGCGCACTGGTGGGCTAACCACTGATGGTACTCATTTGTATGTCGCCAATTTTATTCTCGCACGCATAGATAAAATAAGTTTAGATGGAGTGCACCTAGGTGCGGTTCGCACCAATGAAAACGTTTTCACCAATACCTGGACGAATGTCCCAGCGACAATAGGTTCTATGTATCAGGGGTGTTCGTATCCCATCGATATATGGACAGATGGAGAACATATGTACGGCCTTAGCGCCTATTCTTGTAGTGGCAATGGCGACACACTGGTGGTTTGGAAAATGGTTCTAAGCTCCGGACAAATGGTTGGCTGGCAAGGTGGAATCGATCCCACGCTACTTCCCAACGATGGAGATCCTGGATGCCCGGGTGCCACTGGCTCGACACCCGCGTGGTGTCGAGGTGGACGCACTTTATTGGGTCTTAAAATGGGCCAATTTAGCGGTCTTTTGGGCAATATCACCGGTGATTCTCATTTTGTTTATGTCACCGACGAAACTGGCAACCGGGTTACCCGAATTCCTAAGTGATCGAGGGTGAGGATGTTGAGCGAAGGAAAATTTTTGCTGATACTGACGTGGGGCGTGCTCTTGAACTTGGGCTGTTCTGCCGGCGGTAATGTTACAGCATCACTCAATCAACCCTCGGCACCCGTGTTTGTTGCTATCCCAACAGTTTCTCTGCCCTCGGATAGCCCACACTACAGCAAGGATGATAATTTACAAATCTCTGGTTTGTGTAACTCAGGCAATCGAGTCATACTTTCAGGTGCGGATTTTCAAGAACAGCCGTGCGTGAATTCGACCTATACATTCACAATCAATAAAACCAGCGATGGTATATACGCCTTTATGCTCACCCAATTGAGCACATCGGGCCTGTCAGCTGCAAATATGGTTTTTTGGGTCCGCAAAAGCTCGATAATGCAACCTATTGTCACCTCGCCCTCCGAAAGCATCTACAAATCAGGATCTGACAAATTACAAATCACTGGTTTTTGCGAAACCGGTGCCACAGTTTCGATTGAGGGCGACGGCTATGGCAGCACGCCTTGCACTGGATCAGTCTTTAACATCGAGCAAGTTAAGTACACGGACGGCGACTACCAGCTCGTCATAAAACAAACCGACTTGGCTGGCAATTCCGCCTCAGTCAACCTCGACTGGCAAAAGCGAACTCTTTCTGCGTCACCAAGTGCACTTCAATTGACCGTCACAAGCTCGCAGGTTTTCACATTGGATGGAGGCTCAGGGATTTACTCAGGAAGCCTTGTCACCAATAATTCGGGCAGCACATACGACGACGAAACACGCACTTATGTTGCTGGCACCTTGGCTGAGGTCAACGACGTTATTAGGTTCACCGATTCGGCGGGTTCAACGCTCGATATCAGTATTTTAACCAAAGCCAGTCAACCTGATCACTTTGAATGGGCCGCAGATAATGGCGACAGCCAAACACAAGGTACCAATCGCGAGTTCGACTCTCCCTTTACTGTTAGAGTTGTGGACCGCTACAACAATCCCATACCAAGATTTGATCTGATTTTTGGATTACAAAGCGGCGATGGCAACCTACTTGACCCACCTCGACAAACTACCGACACCAATGGATACGCTTCCGTGCGCATCAAGTCAGGCACTCGGTCTACCCGCAGCCTAGTCGCTGTTAAACCCGCCGTTGCGCCATTACCTGATGAAGCCGGTACGGGCCTACCAACAACCACACTTCGTGCCTACACTACGATGAACAACAACAGTGAGCTCGGAGATGTTTTCGCTTTAGGGACATCACCAAAAGCACCTTTGATTTCTGATTTCGATGGTGATGGAAACATGGATGTCGCTCTGCTCAACTCAAACGAGCCATCCATTGGGATTTTCTTCGGTAAAGGAAATGGGCTCTTTCATCCCATGTCTAAAATTCGCTCGATTTGTTCAAATTCAGTTAATTTTGCTTTGCATGATATCAATGGCGATTCGTTTTTGGATTTCATTATTGCTTGTGGAATTTCCGACAGACTAACGCTCGTTCTTGCTCAAGGCGATGGCACCTTTCTTCCTCCTATGCATATCAACGTCGAGCTGAATGAAACCACCCCCCTTGGTCTCACTGCTGCCGATTTTAATGGTGATGGATATCAAGACTTGGCTTCAGTATCGATAACTTCCACAGTTTCTCTGCGGCTGGGCGCCGCCGACGGAAGCTACGGCGCACCAAGCTATTTTGCTGTCGGCAATGGTCCGAGCCAAATTGAAACTGGAGACTTCAATCATGATTTACTCCCTGATCTGGCCATCCTCAATTCGGCTGACGATAGTGTGGGACTCTTACTCAATGATGGCAATGGGGGCTTCACCCCACACATCAGCTACGGTACCGGCTCTGCCCCGGCCGCCATGAAAGTTTTCGATGTGAATGGTGACGGTTGGTTAGATGTGAGTGTTATCAATAACGGTGACAGCACGTTGAGCGTAATGCTGAATGATCAAGCTGGAGAACTTCTGTCGGGATTATCGGCGCCCGTTGGAGTCAACCCCACCTCACTCAACTTTATTCATCTCAATGACGACGGTCTGTGGGATGTTTTGGTGACCAATACAGTCGACAACAATCTTTCAGTTCTACTCGGAGTCGGCGATGGCACATTTATGTCTCAACCGCCCATTAGTACTATCACAGAGCCCGGCTGGGTAGCCAACGGCGACTTTAATGGAGATAGCACATCGGATGTCGTGGTCGTATCGACAACCCAACAAACAATGCAAGTGCTACCTAACTCTGGCCAAGGTCGACTGGGATATCTAATGAATACAGAGTCCACACCTACAGCCAGTGTCCTAGCAGATTTAGACGAAGATGGAATCGCAGACTTGATGATTGCGCAAAAAGGCAACAACTCGGTCAAGGTACTGAAAGGTGATGGTAAAGGTCTGTGGTCTCAAATGACCACTCTGACCACCGCCAATGGCCCCTCGCACATCGCTGCCAGCGACGTGAATTTAGATGGCCACATCGACTTGGTGGTGAGTCACCAAAATGTGCCGCTCTTAAGGGTTTACAAAGGAATAGGCAACGGCGATTTTGATCCTCCTGACGAATACTCAGTCGGTCTACAGTCCACATTTGTCGTCGCCGCAGACCTCAACAATGATGGCTTTCCCGATTTGGCTACCGCCAACTCTGGATCCAACAGTCTTACTGTGTTGAGCAACCTCGGTGATGGCACATTTGCTAATCGACTTGATCTAACCACCGATACGCAACCAAGCGCCGTCGCCGTGGGAGATTTAAATGGAGACCTAGAGCCCGATTTGATCTCAGTCAACCAGGGCTCCGGATCGGTCAGTGTACTTTTCTCTACCGGGGGAATTGCCTATCAAACTCGCCTCGATTTTTCGACTGCGGTTGGATCGACTAGCTTGGCAATTGGATTTTTTAATTCTGACGATTATTTAGATATCGCCACAGCCAGTCCAACCGATGGATCAGTCAGTATTCTCCTTGGCTCAAGCAATGGCTCGCTCCAAAACGCTATGACCTTCACCGCCAATGGCCCCGCCTACAGTTTAGTCACGTCTGATTTTAACGGCGACAGTAGACAAGACTTACTCGTGGGCAATGGCAGCGATCAATCTCTGACCATTTTGTTTGGCAGCGGTAACGGACAGTTCAACTCGAGCAAAAGTATTTCCTCTCCACATGCTCCTGAATCCATCACTCTTGGTGATATCAATAACGATGGCGCAGTAGACCTGATCACATTAGACCCAATCAATGCGAGCGCGCTTTCGTGGTTGGGATTCTAGCTATGGTCAGGTCGAATTGGATTTTTATGTTGATCTTAATCACCCTTTTAGCCACAGGCTGTAAAAATGGTGACCTTATTGACTTTCCATCCCAGAAAGCCTTTGAAGTAAAAACGACTCAACTGATCGACTATGATGCTCACATCGCTACCATTTTGGTCTCAGGCGATGTGTCGCTTGAAAATGCTCCTGATCTCAGCCGGCTCAAATTTTATTCTAACCCAAGATGTCTTGAACCTTCTGTCGGACAAGGTCTCGTAGAAACTTTTGAATCGCAGGGCCTGCAATTAAAACTTCCTGTTCTAAGTGAATCTGAGATTTTTGTGAGCACCGACACAACTGAGCTGTGCTTTCAATTGTTTAAGTACAAACCAGAGGTTAACATTGTACCATCCCCAACATTTATCAGAACAGCGCCAGCCTCTCCCTCGCGCGAAATTTGGACACCGGGGATATATGGAACGGCTTTTCCATCGGCATCAACTATAAATTTTTATACAGACAGTGACTGCTCTTTAGAAATTGTGGGCACCGGAACCGCATCCGAATTTGCCACTAAAGGTATCCAACTGCAACTATCGCAAAACGCCACAAAGTCGATTTTTGCTAGAGTCACTGACCCTTTGGACACCCACTCGAACTGTACCTCGTTAACCAATTATCAACATACCGAATTCGAAGCTCCAGCTCCGCAATTCGATACTACTGAACCAAGGTCTCCAAGTAAATCCTCGCTCTCACCCAAAATAAAAGGATTTTCAGATTCATCGCTCGAACAAATAATACTTTATTCAGACTCTGCCTGCACATTTTCAATAGGCAGTGGCACCGCTCAGGAATTCAGCGAGACGGGGATAACAGCTGTCGTCGGCGAGGATCAATCAACGAGCATTTACGCTCGAGGCAAAGATAGGGACAACCATCCCTCAGCCTGCGTCTTGCTGACCGTTTTCGTGAATGACACAACCGCACCTATACCTCCGTCTTATATTTCCGCTTCACCACCGAGTCCCACCAGATGGACGACTCTACCTCGCATCCAGGGCTCGGCCAGTGATGACACCTTGACCCTCAAGCTGTTTGATTCACCTCAATGCTTGAAGGCAATTGGTTATGGACCCAAGACCGAGTTTCAATCTGTAGGGATCACAGCTAACTTAAGCGCCAACGAGACCACTTCGATTTATGGACGGGCGCTTGATGCCGCTGGCAACGAATCCTCATGCGTGCTTCTTACTTCTTACCGCCACAACACCATCCCTCCGGGGCCACCGTTATTGACCATGACGGATCCATTTTCACCGACAAACAAAACTATAACTCCCAAAATTTTGGGAGTTCCGTCTGATCGCACGGTGCTTGTTTCTCTTTTCAGAGATGATTTATGTTCAACTCTGATTGGATCGGGAAGTGAAACTGATTTTGCAGATCCAGGCATTATTATTTCCGCGAGCCCCAACTCAGAAACACCAATTTATGGGACAGCCACAGATGAAGAAGGAAATAGCAGTGAATGTGTAGCCTTGGGCATTTTTGCCCACTCAGATATACCCGCACCCAACCCTCAATTTTTGCTGGCGGCACCGCCATCACCAAGTCGAGCAACGACTCGTCCGTATATCGTGGGGACCACCCACAAATCTATCGTCACCGTCAATCTTTATGCAAACTCAGCTTGCACCGATTTGCTCGGCTCAGGGAGTCGTGCAACCTTCACTACCGCTGGAGTTCAAGTGAATCTACCTCAAAACTCCAGCACTGATATTTACGCACAGTCTGTGGATGTCTACGGAAATCCATCCCCCTGCGATGTTTTGACCACCTATATTCACACAACTTTACCACCCTATCCTCCCGTGTTTGAAACCATAGCACCGGCATCTCCTTCGAATGTAACCAGCACACCCGTTCTCTTTGGCAGCACTTACCAAAATCCAGCGAGCCCTCTCTCAACCGCGCAGATTGCATTCTTTGATAACGAAAGCTGCATTAGTCGATTGGGTGAGGGTACGGCGGCTGAGTTTGCCTCTTCTGGAATAATGATCGGTGTGCCCGAAAATGCACCAAGCACAATTTACGCTAAAGCCTATGACTTGGCTGGTAACCCCAGCGCCTGCACATTTATGACCAACTTCACGCACAACAATCTCAAGCCTGGACGCCCTGTCTACGCGAACGTCTATCCTGCCTCCCCCTCTTACACTCCCTCAACAAGTGTGAGCGGATATTTTTCAGTGAGCCAAGATTTCATGCAAATCGTAAATGTTGGCTTTTATTCAGATGCAGGATGCACAGATCTAATCGGCAACGGTTCGCCGACCACCTTCACTGAGCAAGGGGCACGTATTGACTTGCCTGAAAATGCCACCACATCGATTTATGCAGCTAGCTTTAATGAAATGGGAACAATGTCTTCATGTGCTTTTATGACGAGCTTTAAGCACTATGACACTCCTCCTGCAAACCTTCGCGCCAGCATACGTTTGGACGGCTCAATTCAAATTTCCTGGACACCGGATATGCAGGCTTCACCATCACCCACTTACCTTGTCAAACGTTCCATGCGCGCAGACGGCCCGTATTCACTAATTGCCTCAGGATCAGGGTCTCCAACATTTACGGATTATGACATTAACGATGGAGTCACTTACTACTACAGGGTTCAAGCAACAAATTCGACAGGGTTCAGTCGCGAGTCAACGCAAACTTCGGTTGCAGTGGTATCACCTTCACCCGTGCCAGTAGCCACTTTGGCAGCTACACCTGGATCAGGTGAAGTGAATTTGACCTGGAGCGGCTTCACCCAGAATATGATTTACGCCGTATATCGCTCAACGCAACCAGGAGGACCCTACACAGTTGTTGCTTCGTCTGTATCTTCGAGTCCTTATGCGGACGCGAGCGTCACTGATGGAGTAACCTATTATTACGTCGTCACGGGTGTAAATCCGGCGGGCGAAAGCATTTCCTCTAATGAGGTGGGAGTAACTCCTCTACCCGTGCCAGAGCCACCTGTAGCTATTTGGATTATTCCCGAATTCTCCGCTCCTGAATGTGGTGGCACCTCAGCAGTCAGCGTGAACTGGACTCCAACGTCCTATAATTCGGGTTACGAACTAACCCGAGTCAGAGATGGAGCCTTTGACGACTTAGGAATCACTGGACTGACTAGATATGTGGATTGCGTGAGCTCCCTCACATCGAATACTGAATTTTACTTTAACGTTTCCGCCCGATGGGGAAGTGCACGCTCAATGACTATTTCTTCAGCCAAGTTCTTTATGTTGGGCACGGCTGGAGTCACCCTTAGACCTGGTGACGGACACATTGTTTTAAGTATTGTCCCCCCGAATTCCAACGCTACCGGTTTCGATATCTTTAGAGCAACTTCACCGCAAGGCCCATTCACTAAGATTGCCTCTGATCTGTCATCTATGAATTACACTGACGCCAGTCTTACAAACGGAATCAGTTATTACTATTATGTGCAAGGTAGAGACAATGCTGATTTCATTGGTTTTCCCTCTGGGACAGCCAATGCGTCTCCCGCAGCTTCGCCAGGAGATCCCTCAAATCTCACACTCAGCATGGATTCAACCGGCTCTCTACCCACTCTTTACTGGACTCCACCCACGCATTTTAATGACTTTGTTGTGCAAAGTTCTTTATCTCCGACCGGACCATTTACTTCTCACTCACCCACCGCTAACTTTCCACTACTAGCACCAACTCTTACAGTTGACGGCCTTTACTACTTTAGAGTTGTTGCTCGCTGGGGTAGCTACACCAGCAATCCGACCAACACAGTTCAATTTAGAAGGGCCTCGATTGTTGGCTTCACGACCGCATCAACATCTAGTGCAATTAACTTGGGCTGGAGCGCTTATTCCGGAGCTAACGAATATCGAATTGAGAGATCACCAGCAAAAACTGGCCCTTTCAGTACCATCGCTATAACCAACTCCGCTTCTTATTCGGATACCAATGTCAGCCCAGGCGAAGGCTTTTATTACTATGTAACGCCTCGCTTTGCCGATGGCACAGAAGGTCAAAGATCTATCTTGCAATCGGGGGTCCGAAGTGGATCAAACGCCCCCTCTGGATTATCCATTATAACACGAACCTCGAGCTTGATTTCTGTCGGCTGGACGCGAGTTAATAGCGCAACCAAGTACAACGTGTATCGTTCTACTGATGCCGAAGGCACGTTCGCTCTGATTGGGTCCGTGACGTCCGCGATCTTGCAGTACAATCATAGTGCTCTAGCGGCACGTACGACTTATTATTTTAAAATTGGCGCCATCGTTTCAGGCAAAGAGTATCTCTCGCAAATTTTTTCGGGCGGCACTTTTCCCGATCCGTCGCCTCCTAGCGCAGAGGCTGGCAATAACAGGCTAAATGTCACTTGGCTGCCATCACCGGGTGCGACCTCCTACTCACTCGAACGCTCGAGTGATCGCAACTCTTTTGTCACTATTACGACCGGCTTAACCTCGACAGCATTCACGGATAGCAATGTCAGCAATGGTGAAATATATTTTTATCGTCTTACCGTCGTGTACAATACCGAGACACTGACATCACTGCCCAGCGCCGGGTACTCACCTGGAGTTCAACCAATTGCACCGGGCCAAGTGAGCGTTCTCGACAATTCCTCGGAGATCTCAGTCACTCTGGGATGGAGTAGTGTACCGGGAGCCAACCGCTACACCGTCTATATGTCGCAAAGCAACGGAGGTCCTTTCACCACTCCTCTACAAACGGTCTCCACCAACTCAGTGATTGCGTCTGGCTTAGAAGTCGATAAGACCTATTATTTTGTTGTCACCGCCATCAACGGTGAAATTGAATCGGCTCAATCCGCACAGATTGGAGTGAGAACTGGGATGCTCAATCCAGCGCCAGCCGTGACTTTCGCCACCCCTTCTTCATTTACTATCGGATGGACACCACTTACCGGAGCTATCAGCTATGACTTATACCGATCAGAAGATAGTCGAATATTTACACCTCTGGCCAGTGGACTCACTACAAACACATTTATTGACACAACCATCACCCCTAATCGCACGTACTACTATCGCTACCAACCCATAGCCAGCAATAACGTCTTTATGCCCTTATCGAACACGAGTGAAGCTGCCAGCCTGGCAGCTACCCCCAACACTCCTCTGGGATTTCAACTTGTGGCTGACTCTTTATCTTCTGTTCTGATCAAATGGATAGCAACCCCGCTAGCCACCAGCTATGAAATTTACCGCTCGAACCTGAGTGGAACAGACTTCAGCCTGATCAGTACAGTCAATACTCCTAATACTACATTTATTGACAGTACCGTAAGCTCTGGGCAAACCTATTACTACACACTGCGATCGATCAATTCGAGCGGAGTGCCCTCTCAGCTGAGTCCAGAAAAAAGCATCACACTTGTGAATTCGCCCTCCAATTTGACGGCCACGAATAGTCAAAATTTAATTCAATTGAACTGGGATTCAATCGGAGGAGCTGATTCGTATCACATTTATCGAAGTGACAAAAGTGGTGGGCCTTATGGGCTCATCGGCAACCCCTCATCCAATTCGTTCATGGATTTATACGCTATTCCTGGAAATACTTATTTTTATACAGTCAGCGCGGTTTTCGCTAATTCAATTCAATCTCCTCAATCAGCAGAAGTCTCGGTGGCTAAATCAGGCTTCGTTGATATTCAACATGCAGTGGAAGTCATAGATCGTGGAATTGCCTCGACCAGTACCGAGGCTCGAATTTTTGAACGTTCAAAAACGAGCTTTAACAGCAACGATTATGACGGAGCCGTAACCTTTGAATTGGAAGTTGTCGCCACCAACCAAGACAGTGAAAACAAAGATGTCGACCTTATCGATGGGGGTGGGGTTACCTGGCCCGGCCTCACCGTTCCAGCGAACACATTGACCCCAACACGTTTACGCACAACTGTTGATTTACCCACCGGAGCGCAAATTTTGCGTGTCCGTCTTGCACAGACAACTAACGACGCCGACTTGACCATTTTTAGTGCTCGCATTTGGATCACCCAAATCGACGCCACGCGGACTCGCATTTACTACCCACTTGGCGCTTCATCTGAAACACCCTCAAGTCTAGACAAAGGTGCTTCTTTGAGTAGCACATCATCAAGAAATTTTGTTGTCACACCCGCCAGCATGACATTTCGTCGCCAAGCCACAAAACTCAGTCAACTCACCAAAATAAATGCTTGGGAACTGGAGGTACTCGTAGCACAAGAAGGTGGCGCCGCAGGATCTTTCGCATGGCTCAACAGCAATACGAATCAATATGTAAATACCACTTTAACTGAATTCTCGAGTGATTCGATTGAAATGGCAAATGTACCAATCGATGATGGCACTAATCAATTCGGATCAGCCAATGAAGGACACCTTTATGAGGTCTCCCTTCGCTGTGACCTCAACTGCGATTCTGGAAATCATGTGGACATTTACAAAATGGGCGCATGGGTACGTCTAGAAAATCTCACTAAAGCTCAATTGATCACCCGATCCGCACTAGGATCCACAAATATCGTAAACAACAATACTTGGGTCGATCACCGCACCCTTATCGATCTTGCTTCGCTCTACAATCCCTTAGTTCGATTTCAGGCCTCGCTGACCAATAGCGGCTCAGCGGGAACGCAGGTGATGCTCAGTGCCAGTAGCACCGACTCCGGTAATTCTGATTTAAGCATAATCTTAGGCAGTGAGTTGCCATTTTTCAGTATTTCAGGGCGAGAAACCACGTTGAGTGCACCTATTGCTCTACTGACAGGCCAAAGGCTTTTGACTTCAGTCCAGGTTGGGCCAAACGCCTCGGTCAAATTTCACGGAGCATCCCTTATTATAGATATCAACCCGTAATGAATGCCTGGCCTCTGGACTCAAGTGAACATCAAATTGATACGATAAAATCTTTATGATAGCCCGCCTTCATTTTTTACTATTTTTATTTTTAGGTTTTGCCTTAGTTGGCTGCGCTTCCAAATTTAAAGTCAACAGTGAACCCAACGACGCAGAAGTGGCATTATTATTTGGTGAAAATGGAGAGCGAAAGGTCATCGGCAAAACACCTTTGGAGATGAGCTCTAGTGAATTTAGCAATCAAATGGCGGGAGCCATCGCCCCAGGTCAATTTTTCACTCTTCAGATCAGCAAGTCTGGTTTCGTTCAAGAAAATTTCACTCTACCGGCCACCCGATTTGGCACATCAATCACCCAGCTTGACGTAAAAAT
>JAYQON010000012.1:0-28276 GCA_038144835.1 Bdellovibrionales bacterium | reverse complement strand
GCATAAGCAAGAATGATAATGAAAAGCGAGCGTATGCAACTTATGCCAGAAATAGAATATGGAATGGAATAGTTTCTAAAACCAAGTACGAAGTTGAGATAATGATGCGTGGAATAACAGTTGACAAAGCTAAGGAAAAAGAAAAAGAACTCGAACTACGTGCAGCAAGCGACATAGTTAATCGGCTTTTTTTAGCGCAAAAATTTGCCATCGCAAAACAGTTCGAAAGAGCTTTGATTGAGATTGACAAGATTCTTTCTCAATTTCCAACCTTCGCACGAGCTCTGTCTATGAAGGGTTCAATCTACTTGGCCCAACAGAATTACGCAGAAAGCATAAAATGGTACGATGAGGCATTAAAATCTGATCCACAAATGGAAGACACTGTTCGCCTCGCCGCACGTGCCCGCGAGCTACTTGCTGGACGCCAACCAGCTCAGCAAAGGCAATAGGACAAATTGAATGAATGCAATTGCTAACGCTTTATTTATAACATTGCTTTTAAGCACCTGGGGTGGACAAGTTTTAGCGCAGTCTTCAAACGCGGCCGATAAACTAGCAATCACGGAAAGACTTATCCCTGTGACGGCTCTTTCACCTGAAGTTCTCTCAGCTAAAACTCTTCTCGAAGATTTGATCGTTAAGCGCTACTCCCAAGAGTTAGCGACTAGGATCAACCGAGAGGCCTTTTCGGTGAATGCACAACTCGAGCTGCTTATGGTGGCCCCTGAAGAAATTAAGGCTGTCGAACCCATTTCTGATCTGATGCTTGGAACAATTGATCCTGAAGCATTGATAAAAAAATTCACGGGCAGTGGCGCCAATGACGCGACGGCAGCCATCCTCAATCAATACCGCATTCGCAGCGTTAACCTTTCGGCTGGCTTGCGACCTGAGTTGGGCGAGGAAAAAAGAACCGAAATCGCAAATCTCCTAGGTGCTCGACTACGTGCTGAGTTCAATAACAACGGCAAAGCTGAAGTAAGTTTTATTCAATCTGCACCTCTACCAGTACCTGAGGGGCCAATGCCTAAGACTTGGTTAGACTGGCTCAAAGAATTACAGGATCTAGCAGGACAAATCGTATTGGCATTGGCCTTGCTGATGGGTGCTTTACTCTGGGGCCTGTTTGGCAAACCCAAAGCCGAAGGCTCGCAAGCCATGAACATGAACGTCAACACTGCAGACGGAGCTACAAAATCTGAAGGTCAAAGAGCAAATGAAATGCTTGTTGCACTCGAGAAGAGGCAAAAGGAACAAGAATCTTTTCTCAAAGATATCCAAGCTCTCAGCGAACAATTAAGCGCGATCTTTCCACGCGTGTCCGACGGACTTGAAGCTATTGTTCGCACTTGGTGCCAACAAGGAGATTCAGGCCGTGTGCGTCTGGCATGCTTCGCAGAAGCGGTAGGAGGCGATTTGGGAAAAATGCCGATTCCCATTGATGCGGCCGCTGATTTAACAAAAATCTTCGCGCAAATGCCAAGTCTCAGTCTGAAAGAGAAAAGAGACGCTTTGCAAAGAGCCTATTGGGATCTTCTTGCAGCGCTCAATTTGGGGCCTGAGTCTTTGAATCAACCCTTCTCCTATATGGGTGGTTTAAATGTCGAAACTGTCAACAAAGTCTTGATGCAGCAAAATCCAAAAATGCGCACTCTAGTTGCCCTTTACCTTCCAGAAGACTTGCGCTCTCGGTATCTTCAATCACTCGATCAAGACTCCAAAAGGGAACTTCTCTCCACCGCAGCAGATCTCCAGTACATCCCAAGTCAGGATTTGAAATCGTTCGACTCAAACCTAGGACAGCAGATTCGCAGCGCTGGTAAAGATCAAGGTGATATGATCGAACTTGAGTTCACCTTACAAAAGGTCGTAGCGGGCCTTTCTCCCGTTGAAGAGGTCACCATGCTTGCGAATCTGAAGGGACCAGGTGTCGATGCCTTTAAACGCAAAACGGCTTCCTTGGCCTTTCTAGACCAATGGCCAGACGATCCCTTGTCTAAGCTCATCACGCGCGCAAATGTTGATGAAATCGTTGCATTCCTGCGTTTGCGCTCAGAATTAAACGATCGCATTCTTCAACTGTCTCCTCCACTTACCGCGCAAATGGTAAAGGATGAGTTGAGTCGAACGGACAATCTGGGTGAGAATGAAAAAAACCGCTTGTTGGAGAGACTTGTTGAACACATTCGCAACCTTCAAGAAGAAAAAGAGATCGATCTTGAAACGATTTTCGCAGCACAAAATCCAATCCTGGAAGAAAGCAACGCTGCTTAGGTCAGTATTACCCGTGTTTTTCCTTATGTGTCTTCTTCCTCCATATGCAGCCAGTGATACTTGGAGATTTGGTGGAGGACTCGGTTTTGGAGGTACGGGAATAACCAAACAGGTTAAAAGCGGCGGTGGAACCAGAACTGTCTTACGTAGCGAAGGCCCAGGGATGATGCATGTCTTTATTGACAGACTCATTAGCGACAACTGGACCTTAGCTTTTGAAAGCTCTCGCGGTTTCCGTCTGGGACCATTCACATCAGATATGGGTTTTTACGGCTCTAGTCTTCGATGGCACTACGTAGGTCCCGCTCCCGAGCCCTTGCCTAAGGTCGAGAATACACAGCTAATGATCAAACGTTGGTCTCCATACACAGGCTTTACCACAGGGATCGCCGCAGGATCCATTAGTCGAGAAAGCGATGAAGTCTCAACTGTTTCCGGATCGGGAATCTATTTTGGACTGCGCAATGGGGTTGATATTTTATACCGACCGGATATGGGGTTACGCTTAGAGATAAGCTACTCCTCAACTTTTTTTCAGGCCAAGGCCCTACCCGCATTATTAACTGAATTCAGTCTTTGGGCTGGAGTGTTTATACCCGCCTTCTGATTTAGGCAAATTATGCCGATATCTATGTCATGAAACAAGGGCTTCTGTTCCTTTTTACCGGTCTTACCGTGGCTGGCTGTTCACTGCTGTCGAAGGACACCAGAGAACAACTACCCGCCGGAGGCTTTCGCGGCACTGCCGCCATTCGCGCCAATACAGTGCCTCTGCCAGTTGAAATCGCAGAGGATATTGACCGCATCACCGAGGAAGCAAAAGTTGAGCACGAAGAGGACACTGTACCGCTCACACCCGTGCGCCCTAAAAAACCTACCGCAAAACATCACCCCCTTCCTACAACGGCCACCGTCTCTGATGTACACCCACTGAGTGCTCGTCCGCGTTTTAGCCGTAACAAACGCGAATCTAGAGGCAATTGCGACTGTTCTCGCTCTATCGCCAGCTCTAACGGTAAATCCAGTTATAAAAACAAAAGCTATAAAGTTCGTCCTGGCGATACTCTGATGAAAATCGCCTTTGCCAAGTATGGAGATATATTGCGTTGGCGTGAAATCTATGAAAGCAACCGCGAGTTACTGGTTGACTTCAACAAACTAGAAATCGGTTCAATCTTAGTTATCCACAATGTCGAATTTGTAGTTATTGAGCGCAACGGGGAACCCTATCTTATCCGAAAGGGCGATACGTTAGGAAAGATCTCTCACAAGCTCTACGGTACCACGCAACGTTGGCGCGATCTTTGGCAAAATAATCGCCAATTGATTCGCAATCCTCATCAGATATATGCGGGCTTTACGATCTACTATATCCCTGCCCACGACAAGACCAAGGTCAAATAAAAAACTCTGGCCTTAATAGAGCGCTGTATTTCTCCGAATCCCAGAGGGGAGGATCTTGACCATGAACTTTTCAGCCCTGATTGGACTTATGCTCGCAATGATCATAGCCATCGGTACAGTGGTGACCTCAACCTCCAATTGGAAGGTCTTTCTTGATGTACATGCTTTCATGATTGTCATTGGCGGAACCATCGCGGCTTCGCTTTTAAGTTTTTCTGGTAAAAAGCTAATTCTCCTCTTACAGACGTTTTTCAAACGTGTGCTCGGCAAAAATGAAGAACTTCAGCTCGCTATCAAAGAGATCGTGGATTTGGCAAAAGGTTATCGAGATAACGAAAAATACCTTAAGGACTCTATCCCCAAAATCAAAACTCATTTTCTCAAAGAAGCCGTTCAGCTAATGGCGGATGGCGGAATTGAAACTTCAGATTTAGACGCTATTCTAAAAAAAAGAGCGCTTACCATTCACTTGAGACACGAGGAAGACGCTGAGATTTTTAAGGCTCTTTCGCGCTTCCCTCCCGCCTTTGGTCTGCTAGGAGCCGTGGTCGGAATGATCGCAATGATGCAAAACCTCGGTGGCGCCGATTCTTTCAGTAAGGTCGGTCCCGCACTTGCCGTCGCGCTCGTAGCAACGCTCTATGGCATTGCATTGGCTAATTTCATATTTTTACCCTTGGGTGAAAATCTGGCAAAACTCAACCGCTTTGACGGAATTATCAGACAAATGGTTATTGATGGCATCAAACTGATAAGGCAAAAGAAACATCCTATAGTGGTTGAAGAAATGATTCGCAGCCACTTACTTCCCTCCGAACGCCCACCAAAAAGGAGAGCTGCATAAATGAGTGCCGCTCGACAGAGGAAGCCTAAAATCGAAGATCACTTACAGGAAGATCATAGCGACGATGAAATCCCGCATGCAAAGAAAGGCGAAGAGGGTGAAGGTCCATGGCTGATAAGCTACGCCGATTTGATGACACTCCTTATGGGATTTTTTGCCTTGGTCTCAAGCTTCTCCAGCCCAGATAAAAAAAATTTTGAAAAAGTTCGCGAATCGGCCGCTGCCGCTTTTGGAGCAAAATTAGAAAAGCCCTACCAAATGCTCGTTGATCGAATCGCTAAATTTGTCCGCGACCATAAACTTGAGGACAAAGTCACTCTCAAACAAAGTGCCGATGGAGTAGAAATAACTTTCACGGGAACCATGTTTTTTGACTCTGGAGATTTTCGTGTCAAACCAGAGGCCTCAACCCTACTTGAGGAACTAGCAAAGGCAATAAAACAAGAACCCAACAACTACCGAGCTCTGATCGAAGGGCACACAGACAGCGTACCAATCTCCCACCCGATCATCAGCAGCAATTGGGAGCTGTCGGGCTTACGCGCATCGCGAATTGCTCAACTTTTTGAAAAAAATGGATTTTCTAAAGAAACACTCACTATTATTGGTTGGGGAGAGACCAAACCAATCGTAACCAACACTACCGCAGACGGCTCACCAATACTGGAAAATATGTCCAAGAATCGTCGAGTCGTCGTTCGTATTTACGACCGTAAATACTCCGATGATCCTATTAGAGAATAAAGAAATCCACGCCAGTACAATCAATTTGTTCTCTTAGATCTAGATTATCCAGAGTATGATACAAGGACAAATCGACTTTGTAGGGCAGCAACAGATCATCTATCTCATTTTCTAAAGCCAATAACTCAGGCAAACTCATATCCGGCGCAACAAGAGAGAGATCTATATCAGATCCAGGCTTAAAATTTCCAGTAGCTCGAGATCCGTAAAGAATAACTTTTTGTATCTTGGGTTGTTTTTTTAAAATCGTTTTTAAACTCATCAAAACATTTTGCGAAAGTCCGAACTTCTCGTTGCTCATGGATTAACCATCAAGCTTGTCATCTTCTGCTCAAAACGTAGAAACGCCGGAAAATAAATATTTTGAATACGATCAACGATTTCATTGGCTGTGTTTTTATTATAAGTGTGGGAAGTCTGGTTGCGACTTTTAATCATTTCCATCCAAACATCTCCGGTTTCAATCAATCCTTTTTGAAAGGCCTCCCGAGCAGCATCCCTCGAACCAGTGATTCCCGACTGCCCTTGATATTCAAAATAATCTTTCATCACATTCCACGCCAACTCATGCGTGAACTCAAAAGCTTGAATCACACCCTGCTTTTCAAGATCGCTTAAAATACGAATTTTTGAGAGTTCCACGGCAGCTTCCAGCTGACGAAGAGCTGACGAATAATTTTTAAATCTTTGCTGCCACCGAATATTTATCATGGGGCTCCGAAAATGGTCGGCGCGACTGGATTTGAACCAGCGACCTTTTGCACCCCAAGCAAATGCGCTACCAGGCTGCGCCACGCGCCGACGTTAGAGAAACCAAAAGTTAAGCTGCGAGCAGGCCGCTTGGCAAGAAAAAATCCCAGCCCCTTAAACCTTAAGGCGCTTTACAATCTGATGAACTCCCAAATTCCAGTCTAAACTCGGCTGCAGGAGTCTTGGTGAGCCCAGGCTCTTATCTCGGCTTTGCCTAAATTCCACAAACTCTGCTCGACTCTGCCCAGAACGGAGATGAATATTGCTCTCTTTCTGCTCGGCAAGACTCGCCTGAAAGCGTAAAGAGCGACCGCCAGGCTGATAATCATGACCCACGAATACCTGGCAATGGTCAGGAAGCGCGTAAATCTTGCCAAAAATCGAATCGTAGAGTTTTTCTGCGGAACCACCTGGAAAATCACAGCGCCCGACTCCCGAGTCTGGCATAAGTAAAGCATCGCCCGTAAAGAGCCAATCGCCAATTCGCAAAGTCATACAAGCTGGAGTGTGTCCCGGTGTTGCCAAAGCCTGCACAGTAAAGCCATCGACGGCGATCTCCTCCTGATCTCTGAGCCAGCGGTCCACACCTAACTGCTCAATCGTGAGATCGGCCGGCCAACCAAGAACTTTTTTGAACGTTGCAAAAACCTCAGCCATAGCCGCGCTCATAGCCCACTGACTACCAGGAAAAAGTGCTCGTAATTCGCGGGCGCTCGAAAGATGATCCGCATGAGCGTGCGTCTCAAAAATCCACTGTACCCTAAGCTCTTTCGCGGATACAAAATCCACGACCTTCTGAACGCTATGATGCGAGAGCAGTTGGGTGGCAGGATCAAAATCAAATACTGGGTCAATAATGATAGCTGCCCGAGTCTGAGGATGCCAGACGATATAGGTGAGCGTGAAAGTCGCAGAATCAAAAATAGAGTGTAAACCTAATTTCATCTTACCAACCGGCGTATCGATGCAATCTCATCTAAAACATCCATGACCCGATCCTTGGCCTCTTCAATATGCTCTGCAATCGTCTTGATTTGCTTCACGCGAACATTGTCTTTTTTAAGCTTTTTAAGCGCCGCGCGCGCTCCTTCAATAGAAAAACGATCGCGGTATAGAAGCTTTTTTATCAGAAAAAGATTTTCTACATCTTTGCGTTCATACATCCGTTGATTGTGTTTACTTTTTTTAGGCTTAAGAACATCGAACTCAGTTTCCCAATAGCGCAAAACATAGGTCTTAACGCCAATGAGTTCGGCCACCTCGCCTATTTTAAAAGCTAATTTTTGAGGAATACAATCTAGCTCATTTTCAAGCTCAGCATCGACTTCGACCGAAACCTGAGCCCCCACAGTCGGTAAGCTGGATGGTGCATATCTCTTTTCGACTTGTGAATCGAGTATGATCTCATCTTCCATGATCGCTTAATCCTCATCTTCTTGTACTAAGCTAGGATCTTCGCCATTAAGCAGTGCTTTCAAAACTTGGCTGGGTCTAAATGTCAGCACACGCCGAGCACTAATTTTTATTTGATCACCCGTCTGCGGATTGCGCCCAATGCGTTCGTTTTTACCGCGCACAATGAAGTTGCCGAAACCGGAAATCTTCACTTTGTCTCCTTTGCAGAGCACATCCTTCAACTGATCAAAGACCATCTCCACCAGTTCGGAAGCCTCTTTTTTTGAGAACCCTATTTTCTGATAGACCTTCTCGATAATATCGGCCTTGGTCATAGTGGAACGACTTGTGTTTTGGCCCGGCATAAATTTTCCCCTTGATTAGCCCTAACCAAAGGCTAACAAGTCCTTGAAAACTTTCAAGATTTTTATTTAATCCAACTTGACTCGGCGCGCTTTGTGATCACAAAACACTGAACTCTAGCGAACCTTCACGGCGAACTTCTTTTCCACGTTGCTCACAATTTGAGCCTGCAATTCAGTTAACTTTTGCTCGCTTAACGTGCTTTCTAGATCTTGAAAGACCATTCGGTAGGCTACCGAGACATGGTCCGCAGGCAAATGGCCACCCGAAAAAATATCAAAGACCTCAACCGATTGTAACAAACGACCAGCAGACTTAACGATTTCTGTAGCCACATCATTGGCTCGCATATCTCTGGGCAAGACAAAAGCCAAATCCCTTTGTACCGCAGGAAACTTAGAGACTGGCTTAAACTTAACTGGTCGTGGCTGACCACGCCCCAATGCTTCTAAATCCAACTCAGCAATAGCCACACCGGTTCGCACCTTCTCATTCATTAACCATTGGGGATGTACGCTGGCTATAAAACCGATGTTGCGACCTTCAACAAAAACGATAGCCGCTTGCACAGGATGAGCTAACGAGGGAGTCTCTACCCATGCTTTAAACTGAACTTGAAAAATCTGTAGCTTAGCAAGGATACTCCCTAACCTCGCTTTTAAATCAAAAAATACACGCTCAGGACGCTCATCCTTTTGCCAAACACCCGTGGGCACGCCCCAAGTCACCATACTCAGTCGCGAGTCTTGCCCATAGCCCTCTGAGGCATGACGAAACACATGGCCAACTTCAAATAAATTTCCATTCGAACTGCCATGACGATAATTATGCAGCATATTGCTGAGCAGACCCGGAAGAAGCGAAACCCTCATCACATTCAAATCTTCACTCAGCGGGTTACGAAGGGCCACCGGAGAGATATCCATCTGCAAACCGCACTGACGGTAGAGTTCAACAGCACCGAGAAGTTCTGACTGATATTTTGCTCCTGTAAAACCATAATTGACAGATTGAGAAAGACCCGCCATGCGCGCCATCTCACTCACCCGGGCCGCAAAGGCGTAATCTTTATCAACAGCCAATGGCGCATATGACAAACTGGGTAGCGTTTCGGGAATGCGATCATAGCCATTCAAACGCCCATACTCTTCGACCAAATCGACATCCTGCTCAAGATCAGAACGAAAATCTGGAGGAGTGACTTCAAACTCACCCCCACCATCTACAGAAGTCACTGTGCAACCCAAGCGTTGTAACCAGCATTTAAGGTCATCATCAGTCACTGAGTAGCCAAGACGGTCACTCACGTAGTTCGCGCTCACGCGTATCGGCTGGCGCTGCAAAGGTCGAGAATCAACATCCCAATAATCTGCGGCAACATCACCCCCAGCAACCTGCTGAATAAGAGCCACAGCTCGCTCTAAAGCACGAATCACTCCCGAAGCATCTGTTCCTCGTGAAAAGCGATACGCCGAATCAGTCTGCAGCCCATGACGACGGGCCGTACGGCGAACACTATCCATAGTGAAATGGGCGGCTTCAATAAACACATCTGTTGTCTCTTCAGTCACGCCAGAATTTAACCCGCCAATCGCTCCCGCGATACAAACCGCTCGCTGTTGATCGCGAATAGTCAACTCGTCACCTGCAAGAACAAGCTCAGTGCCGTCTAAAGTCTTAAATTTTTCAGTCGCCACCGCGCGATCAACAATAATTTTATCACCAGACAACCTTGCCAAATCGAAGGCATGCAGTGGCTGACCAAGATCCATCATTATAAAATTGGTCACGTCGACAATATTGTTTATACTTTTCAAACCCACACTTTCAAGACGCGATCTAAGCCATGCCGGACTAGGCTCTACCTTCACTCCGGCAACCACCCTACCCGCATAGCGGGGACATAACTGGCTATCGCGAACCTCTACGGCCACAGATTTTTTTGTACTCACTTTGCTGGAAGTTTTTATTTCCGTCTTCGCATTTTTGATCGGCCTTTGCAAAAGGGCTGAAATTTCACGTGCTAGACCGAGATGTGAAAGGCAGTCCGCCCGGTTGGGTGTGACATTAAGTTCAATAATCACATCATCCAAGCCGAAATACTCAGCGAATGGTAAACCCACCTTAGCATCGGCTGGTAGAATCATAATCCCGTCGGATTCTTTTTTTAAACCAAGTTCCGACTCTGAAGCCAACATACCTAAGCTTTCAATATCTCGGATTTTTGATTTCTTGATCGCGAAATTGCCCGGCAAAATAGCGCCAGGAAGCGTAACTACGACTTTATCACCCTGCTTATGATTTTTAGCCCCACAAACAATTTGGCGAGGACGTTCCTCACCCGTATCCAATTGACAAACGGTGAGACGGTCCGCATTTGGATGACGCTCAAGCTTGATGATTTGACCAACGACAACATTGGCAAATTGCTGAGAACGATTCTCAACCGCTTCAACCTCTAAGCCTACTGATGTTAAAAGATGCGCCAAATCCTCAGGCTTAGATAAGAAATCCATAACTTCAACATGATCGTTCAGCCACTTTAAAGAGATCTTCATAGAATGAACTGCCTCAAGAAACGCAAATCGTTTTCAGAAAATAGACGGATATCATCAATGCCGTAGCGAATGATGGCCATTCGCTCGATGCCAAAACCAAAAGCGAAGCCTTGCCACTGCTTGGGATCAAGTTTCACCGCTTCGAACACCCGAGGGTTGACTAAACCACTACCGCCAATCTCAATCCAACCCGAATGTTTACACAAACGACAGCCCTTGCCGTTACACACGGGACAAGAACAATCAAACTCAGCGGAAGGTTCCGTGAAAGGAAAAAAACTGGGCCGAAACCGAACCTTCATTGAAGCTCCAAAAAGCTCCCGTAGCAAAAAGGCAATTGTACCTTTTAGATCAGCCATCGAGACCTTGCGATCAACCAACAGCCCTTCAATTTGATGAAAATTAGGTGAATGAGAGACATCGCTATCACAACGAAAAACAGATCCGGGGGCCAAAGTCCGAAACGGGGGCTTTTCTTGCAAAAGGGCGTGAATCTGGACAGGTGATGTGTGTGTGCGCAATACATGATCAGAATCAATGTAAAACGTGTCCTGCATATCACGTGAAGGATGATCTGGAGGAATATTCAATGCCTCAAAATTGTACCAATCCTTTTCAATCTGCGGCCCCGTGCGAACTGAATATCCAAGCCGATTGAGGATGCTAATCACATCATCGAATATCAAGTGGATCGGATGTTTCGCACCCATTTGTAACGGCAACCCAGGAAGAGACACATCTATGCGCTCAGATCGGACCCGATCCATAAGCGCCTGATTTTTGAGTGCCTGCTCACGCGTGAGATAGGCTTTCTCAAATTCTTCCTTAACACGATTCACTTCCTTACCAAACTGAGGTTTTTCCTCCTTTGGCAACTTTGCCATCTCACGCATGATCTCACTTAAGAAACCCTGTTTTCCGCTAAAACTGACTTTGACGTCGTAGAGCTTTTGCAGATCCTGAGCTTGCATTAAGAGTGCAAGCGAGTGAGCGAGCTTGTCGTTGAGAGTGGAAAGTAATTGATCTGAAATCATCGCGCTATCTTTGAATGATTTTAGCTAAAAAGCAATGTACAATCACGTCCCATGAAGGTCTCCCAAATCAAGGAAATCACAAGCCGCAGCAATCCCCGCTTTAAGACTTGGCTCAGCCTCACCCAGAGCAAGGGAATCCGCAAAGAAGGCTTGTGTTTATTGAGTGGCTCCAAACTCATACAAGAGCAAATGAACCAAGACCAATCTCAGATTAAGGAAATCCTACTCCCACCAAAAGCCAACGCTTTAAATGTGTTTTGCGAACAAATTCGCTTACCCGCTTCTCTGTTCAAAGAGCTCGACGTTTCTGGAACACTTTCGCCAATAGCCGTTATTCGCACACCTCAAATTCCCGCATGGAACAAAGAAAATCCGCGCGGGATTGAGCTGATCGTAGCACTCTCTGACCCGGGAAATTTGGGTAGCCTTCTACGTTCTGCGGCGGCGTTCGGAGTCCAGCGAGTCATTATGACCGAGGAATGCGCTTCGCCCTTTTTACCTAAAAGCCTTCGGGCCTCCTCTGGCTGCAGTTTGCGCATGAACTTTGCCCACACCACTGCTTTAAGTAAAATCAATCTGGAACAAGCTTATGCGCTAGATCTGCATGGGGAAAATATCATTGAATTTAAATGGCCACGTGATCTGTTGCTGGTTTTAGGTGAGGAAGGTCAAGGCCTTCCTCCTAATCTTAACGTCAACCGGCTCAGTATTCCAATGACCAAGGGCACAGAAAGCCTCAACGCCACCGTGGCCGCGAGCGTGGCCCTTTTTTCTTACTCAACGCAATTCGCCGTCAAGGCCTACGCAAAGGCTTGATTGCGGGACTCATTTTTGACAGCGAATCACAATACTCAGAGGGCGGATACAAATATTGCCCATCCGGCTTTAGCGCTGATTGGGTGCCGCAAAATTTTCCAGACTTTGGATCCAGATGCCCTTTAACTTCGAATGTCGTCCGGGAAAAGAACTGTTTTTTGAGTGATACGATCAACTTGCCCTCAAAATAAACCTGATTTCGTCCTTCTCGGCTTTCAAACTTCAAATGCTTGGCCAAAATAGACGCTTTTACCATGCCAGAAGAAAACTCTACTCTCTCCAGGTCCTGATATTCAACAGCACTCAAAGCCTCCTCGTTGTAACGAAAGGTCGCCGGACGCACAGGCTGAATGTCTCTACAGTTGGCACTTCCCGGACGTGCCTCGCAAGAGCTAGGCTCACCGCTAAAAAGTGGAATACGTAGTCCACTTTTTTCGTAATGACGAATGAGCGTGTTCAAGTAGGCCTGCACCCACTCATGATCGGACACCTCTTCAAATTCAGCACTAAAAAGAAGCCCCACCATATAACGCACACCCAGCGAGTGCTCGAGACCGTAGCGCAGTCCATGGCGATAAAGAATTTCATGAACCACCAGCCCAGCCTTGTGAAATTCACTCAATCCCGACCACAAAGCCGCATCTATGATGAACCAGGGATGACGCGGAAAAAGTGGAGCCTTTTGGTTGGCAATCTGAGCTATGCGACAATCTGGTGGTAATACCGTATGATACGAGTCGCTGATATCTTCCAGCTGGACGTCGTCCATAATTCTTTTACGACTTTCGAAGAGTTCTAAATCGTCAATGATGATACGACTCAAAACAGGAAACCGTGCGGAAACTTTACGACTAAGAGATTTTACTTTTTCAACATAGGTTTCGCCATCCGGCTCAACCAGCTTGAGATTAGCCAATTTGGTTGCCTCATAAAAATCAAGCAACTGGACACGTGGACTGCGCCCCCGACAGACAACGACATCGCCGCCGTTTCCAATAATTTTTGATGCGAATGCGGGATCAACCAAAAATAATAAACTAAGCCAAATCATCAGACACTTCATTAATTCCCCTCCATAATCGGGAACAACTGCATAGAAAGTATGAAAACTGAGTTTTTTTCACCTTGCTGACTAAGCTTTGCGACTCGACGCTGAAACTCTCGTAGCTGATTTTTCATTTCTGACAAAGAAGAGGAATCAATGGCAAACGTGTGCGAAGAATACTCACGCCGTTCGACGGGAACTTCATCAAGAGCCACGATTGCCTTGGTTAAAACCTGCTTGTGATGTTCGCGAATCGTGCGCGATGGAACCCCACTTGGTAATTCAAGATCTCGATGCGTTTGCACCCACGGATCTTGCTCGACATTAAGTAGCTCCAAATTGCGCAACCGCACTACCGCTTCTTTAACAAGCTCCACAGGTAGACCCAGTCTATCGGCAATCCAAGACACATCTGAGCGGAAACCTTTAATGTCGGTCATCTCTAAAATAGCCATGTGGTACCAGTCGCGAACTGCGGCAAATTTCTCTAAACTGATTTCATTAATTTTTTCTTCGCGTATTTTTTGTAAAGCTACAGAGGCTTGCTGTCGAGCCACTCGACTGCGAGCATGTTGGGATTCTACCATGGCCAGAAAAAGCTGGCGCTCATCATCACGCATCTGCAATTTAGCGGCAATTTTTTCAGCTTTCGCTACTGATATACCGCACAATCCACGCAAATTCTGCGAAAGCTTTGATGCGGGCATTCCTATGTCACGAGCGAAAGCTCGTAAGGAGTAGTGTGGATTGCGACTGCGCCGCGAACGAAACTCTTCCAACAAAAAATCTTGGTATTGAAACGACATAGCGGTGAACTAACATTAAATAGTTTATAAACCAAGCTCAAGTAACATGACGTTACTTTCTTACAAGTGAGGCTCGGGTATCTGAATGAGATCTCCAATAATGTCCGCACCCGGTTTAGTTTCCCAGAAACTTAAAACAAACCCTCCCCCGCCACTCCCAGTAGGCTTTACAGCTAATGCTCCTGACTGGCGTAAACGCTGCATATGTTCCCCTAGATCACCACCGCTTAGGCCCCAGCGGTCAAAACAGTCTCTGGCCAGCTCAATCGCCTGCAAAAGATCTATCCGAGCCTGCTGATCATCACGAGATAACGCCAGTTGCGCAAGATGAACGGCCTGCTCCATCTGAGCGTCCATCAAACGGGCGAAGTCCTTCTGAGAGTCAAACATACGCTTCACTTTAGCGACGCAATCCGATGTCATACCGCGAGAACCACAATAGGAAAGATACAAATGAGGCCACCATGCTGGACGTATACTGATATGCGGCTTACCGCGCTGAAAACAGACTCCTTGCGCGGACAGCGATACAGCTAAATCCACACCCGAACTCTCGCCATGAAACAGATCCTCAAGACTACGCGCAAACTCGTAGATCTCATCTTCGGCGATCCAACCTTGGCCAAAACACCAACGCGCAACCGCACCGCAGACAGCGGCAGAAGCGCCCAAGCCGGCGCCCACGGGTAGTTCGCTTGAGATCTCGAAGCGCCCGCGCAAAGGATCGCTAATCCGCAATCGACTCATAGCGTTTTCAATCACGCCGTAAAAAAGGAGATTTAACTCCTGTCCATGAGTGCCACGAAAACTGACCTCTACAGGGCAATCGACAAAACGATAAACCAACTCAAGAGCTTTGGATGTCAACGGAAAGGCGAGAGCTGGGCACCCGCGCAGGACCGCATGCTCTCCCGCCAGAATCCATTTGCCAAAAGTTCGCGTTGAATAATCGCGCATGCCTTTAGCTCTTCCAGCTCTTTAAGACCCGCAAGCCCGTCAACCACGAGTCGGCCGCAGCCATCTGTTCTGGACGCAACAAAAGGTGAATGTTAGCCCCAGCATCCATGGTCACTAAAGGTCCATCTCCCAATTCTTTCCAAACTTGTCGCAATTTATGCAAAACACTTAAAGACTCAGGATGCATGTAACCAAAAGACGGCTCACTGGTCTCAAAAAGGCTGTGCATATCCCAAAATTCAGCCCAGCAAATCTCAAAGGCCTCATACCATCGCGATTCTTTCAATGCCGAACAAAGACGTAGCATTCGGGCTTCAGCCCGTACTTCTCGTCCTTCAAAAAGCAAACTGGAAGGCACACGGGAGTGGGCTTGACTGCTGGAGACAGTTTTTGCACTACCTTCTACAATGACTACAGCATGCTCAAGTCGCAAATCCAGTTCCATAGGTTCCGCCCCCTCACCCCTCCATTGCGCCCATGGCGAGAACAAGGACCGACATGAAGACCCCGAGCCCAACCTCGACCAACGCGAAATCTCAGCCCGCGAAAGTTCAAATTCGGGTCGTATAGAACGAGCCAATTCATAAGCCCCCAAACTCAAAGCTGCAAAACTTGAAGCCGAACTTGCAAGACCGCAGTCAGATGGAAAATCATTGGCAGAAGCGATGGAGTAACAACCCGGTATTTCCCAAGCTGATTTAAGTCTAGCAAAGTGATTTAAAAACTTCGTGCGACCAGTTTCACCCAGAGAAATGGGTAGATAGCCCTTTAAAGGCTTCCATTCGTCATGCTGAGCAGGTTCTAATACTACATGGCTACGTAGGTGCTCGAGCGTGTAAGACATAGATGCATTTGTCGGTAAATTGCCACTGGCTAAACTTTTACCCATATATTTGATCAACGCGATGTTCGACGGCGCCGAAACTTCAATTCGCATCACTGCTCCATTCCATCCGCAAGCCCGATGATAAATGATTAACATCAGCCTCTGATTTTAAATTATTTGCAGCTAAAAACTCTTTTACTTCTCCACGCTTGGAGACAGGATATAAAAACATGACTGTATCCGCTCCCATTGCCCCACACCCTTTTGCAGCCAAACACCAAGGCTGATCTTCTATGTGCGCAAGCAACTGCAAAGCTCTGGGAGACTGCAAGCCCAAATCTCGTAAAGTATTTGCGAAAACTCTTAATCTTTGACAAAAAATTGATTCATCCTGAGATCCAAAAGACTCCACACAGGCTGCTGCAGCAGGTGATAGACGTTGCAAACAATCTTGCGGTAGACTTTGCAAATGCTCATGCGTGTTGATCTTTTGATCCGTACGCAATACCGCAAAATCAATTTGCGGATAAGGCCAAGACAAAACCCTTGCCTCTTGCGTTTTGGTAACTACTCGAGCAATCCCACCCACACACTGAGCCAAGACATCCGCACCGCTGCCACTTCTTTGGGACAACACTTGCAAATCATTCCATAGCTCGTTCAACCTAACGCCTTTGACATACTCAGAGAACCCCAACTGCAGAAACGAGGTCAGCGTGTGTACGAGTAAAAATTGAGCCCCCGAAGCTCCAAAGCCACCCCTTCCTTGGTGCGGATCAACAAAATCCAAATCGTAAGCTGAAAGCAGAGGAGCGCGCTGTTCCAACCATAAATGTGCGGGAGATTTTCTTGGAATGCCCTGAGTTTTCCCCGTGCCAAATTTAACTCTTAGTTCAAAACGTGGCTCTGAGTTAACGATCAGAGCCGGCACACCTGCTAAAACTGCATACTCGCCGGCCAAAAAGGTTTTGCTCGGAGCCGACAGGCACAAAGTCATGGCAATTCACGAGCCCTCTGGGCTCTCAATTCCTTCAAAACTTCAACCGCATTACTGAGAGAGATACGCTTGTGCAAAGACAAAATTTCTTCCAGACGTTTCTGAACATATGGAATCTCACGCTCTTCTGCACCGGCACCCAAAGTCAGATTCTTGATATGCAATTTCATGTGCCCTTCTATGATACCCACTGTGGTGAGGGCACGCAATGCACCTAGATTTTGCACTAAACCGACCGCCGCACAAACTCGAGACAACTCTTCTGAAGAGCGTACGTTCAGCATCTTCAGGCACATTTTTGCGGTGGGATGCAGGCTAGTAACTCCACCCACTAAACCGAGAATAATAGGTGCTTCAAACACGCCAACGAGCACATTTTTTTCACGTCGCCACCGAGTGATAGAGCTGTAGCGTCCCGATCGACTGGCATAGGCATGTACACCCGCCTCCACAGCTCGCCAATCATTACCCGTAGCAATCAAAATAGGATCGATACCATTGAGAACACCCTTATTATTTGTGGCTGCCCGATACGGATCCAGTTCAGCAAATACCGATGCCTCTTCGATCTTCTCCATCAGCTCAGGGTCCAAACCAAGCATCTCAATGCGGGCATGAGTCAGACGTGAATCGACCAAATTCGAAAGTATGCACATGGTCACTCTCTCACCGGTCACTGACTCAACTGGAATCTTCAAATATTCACAGACCTGATTGATAATATTCGCACCCATGGCGTCGCAGGGGTCAGCATAGACATGCAATACAGCCATATCATGACCATCCTCACGCTCAAGCCGCCGCACCTCAATGCGTTTAACTCCACCACCTCGGCGAACCAAACCCGAGGCCACATCCCGATTAGACGCCTCAATCCACTCTTGGGCGTGCGCCGATACCGTCTCTTTGAACCGTTTGAAATCGCGCACACGACCTATCTGGATTTGCCCGATAATTTCATAACCAATCATTTGAGTTGTGATTCGACCGTGTTCACGCACCCATTTGGCAGTCTTGCTGGCTGCCGCTATAATCGAAGTTTCTTCGACCGCCATCGGAATCACAAAAGGCTTACCGTCAATTTCAAAATTAGTCGCAACCCCCAAAGGGAGATGAAAAAAACCAAGTACATTTTCAATAAATTTTTCGGCAAGTTCAATGCCTACAGGTGCACCCGCTTTCAGAAAACGTACCTCATCAGAAGACAGTGCTCCAAACTCCAAGAGGCGCTGCAAACGCTCATCACGGTTCAGTTTGGAAAAACCTAGAAACATTTCGCTCGCCTTTTTGGGATCTAATTGGCTCGCCATGCCCACACCTTCTTTTTTTGCAATTCAGAGATGTTTCTCACTCCCGTACAAAACAAAACCGTTTTTAACTCGAACTCTAATGCACTCATTCGTCTCATCAAAACTTCCTCACCCTGCAAGGCTGCCTCTAAGATCGGTTTTGCAAAGCCAACAGTGTTGGCTCCTAGAGCCAAAAGTTTTGCTGCATCCTGACCTGAACGCACACCACCCGAAGCCCAAATTTCATAATCTGGCTTAACGTTAATTGCATTTAAAACCGAATCCACTGTTGAAATGCCCCAGTCGGAAAGACCATGCGCAGCCTCATAACGAATATCTTCCTCGCTATTCCGAGCCCCCTCAATTCGCCCCCAATGAGTGCCACCAATCCCACTTACATCAACAGCTGCAACACCTATGTTGCGCAAGCGCTTTAAGGTGGAGCGCGAAAATCCACAACCTGTCTCCTTAACTATGACAGGCACTGAAAGACGAAGACACAGTTTCTCTAGACTTTCTATCCCACCCTTGAAATTGGGAGTGCCCTCAGGCTGCAGACACTCCTGCAGAGCATTCAAATGAATGATCATCCCCTCGGCCTGCAACGAGTCGACCAAACGCTCAACGTCGGCCAAGCGAGTCTGAATCAGTTGAGATAAACCGAGATTTCCATACAAAATGACTTTAGGCGCGGCTTTACGGATCGCTTTCCATTCTGCTGCTGCCGCCAGATCATTCAGCTCCCGGCGCTGCGAACCAACACCCATGCGCCAACCATGCTCACTTGCAGCACGCGCCAGCAGTTCATTTAAGTTCACAGAACCTGAGTGACCAGCAGTCATCGAACTGATCAAAAATGGGGTTTTTAGTTTGTTCTTTAAAGATAAACTAGAAATACTTACTTGAGAAAAATTCAAGTCTGGCAGAGCCTCATGAATAAGCTGAATCCGCCCTAAGCCAGAATGACCTGTTGTTTGATTTTTTTCTGAAAGAGAAAGCCGCAAGTGATCTACTTTGCGGCTTTCAAATTGATCATTTGATTCGCAGTCAATCCCGCGATTCTCCAAGTTTGAGGCCACCTGGCGGTTCCTCCTTGGATCCAGCTTAGGCCGAAGCCTGCGGAAGGACCTGCTTCACCAACATCGAAAATGCGGAAGCATCATGAATCGCCAACTCAGAAAGAATTTTACGATTTAATTCGATGCCGGCTTTTTTCAGAGCTCCCATTAAAGCTGAATAGCTAACGCCATTCATTCGAGCGGCAGCATTGATCCGCTGAATCCAAAGGCCACGCATATCGCGCTTCTTTGTACGACGATCACGATACTCATAGGCCAGGGCACGGTCCACTTTTTCGCGAGCATGAGTGAATGAACGGGAATTTGCAGCGTAAAAACCGCTCGCCCGCTTCAGTAGTTTTTTGTGACGACGACGTGTAACGACTCCACCTTTAACGCGCATATTTCACCTCTCCTAGGGCAGCAAGCAACGAGTGACTTGATATTCGTTGGCTGAATTCACATAGGCCGATGCGCCCAAGTGACGTTTACGTTTTGAAGACTTATTGGACAGTAAATGGCGCATACGGGCCTGTCCACGCTTGATCTTTCCGCCACCTTTGACGCGAAAGCGCTTTTTAGCCCCAGAGTGGGTCTTCTGTTTCACTGATTTCTCCTAACTACCGCAGGCGATCGCTTGAACCTTCCAAGCAACACTTTGAAGCCTAACGACGTTTTTAGACTTACCCGTCTACCTGAAAGAGCCTATGTATGTCCAGAAAAGTGTGTGCATTCCATGGTTTGTAATAAATTGACGCATAAGGACTTAAGATTCTCATCACAGCGAGCAAATTGCGCGGAAGCTAATACGATTGAAGCTAACTATATCCCGCGCCACAAGCGGGCGCGGGCATGAAAATAATTCTCATAAGACGCTAGAAGCTTGGATTAGTCCTGATCGTCCATCTCATCTTCAAGTGGTTCGATCGGAGCCTCTGGCTTCGGCTTATTCTTGAGATATTCTTTAACTTTGAGAGGGTCTGGAGCAAGTAACAAGAACGCCTGCTTGCCCTCAAGTTTCGGATATGTCTCTACCATAGCTACATCAGCAAGGAGGTGCTCCACCTTTTTTAAGGTGGCCATACCGAACTCCTGATGGGCCATCTCTCGCCCCATGAAACGCAGATTCACTTTAACCTTATCACCTTCCAATAAGAAACGACGGGCATGACGAACCTTAACATCAAGATCATGCTCATCTGTACGCGGGCGCACTTGAATCTCTTTAACAGTGATCACGGTTTGTTTTTTCTTCGCTTCTTTCTCTTTCTTTTTATTCTCATACTTCCACTTGCCATAATCCATGATTTTGCAAGTGGGAGGAGTTGCTGTGGGAGCGATTTCGAGCAAATCCAATCCGCGGCCTTCAGCAATCTGCAAAGCTTCGCGCGACGACATAACTCCTAACATCTGACCATTTTCATCGATCAGACGGACTTGTGGCGCATAAATTTCATTATTTACCCGCAAGCCACCGTCGTCGCGTTTGCCTTTTCTTGGACCCCGATCCTGAAAACCTGGTCTACCGCCTCCGGGCGGACCTTTAAATGGACGAATTGTTTGCCTCCTGGTTACTGTTCGTTGCGGCATGGAAAACCGATTCCAAACGCCGCTCTTTGCTTTCTAAAGCAATTTTCTCAATAAATTCTTGAATTGGTAAAGAGTCTACTGTTTTGCCATTCTTTAGGCGTATCGATACAGTCTGGCTCTCTAGCTCTTTGTCACCCAAGATCACCATATATGGAATCTTCTGCAACTGGGCCTCTCGGATTTTATAACCAAGTTTTTCACTTCTTAGATCCAAAGCCGCCCTCAAGCCGGCATCTTTAAAGCGGTTTTCTAACTGCCGACCGTAGTCCAGCTGACGATCCGTGACCGTTAACAAAGAAACCTGTTGAGGTGCTAGCCATAAGGGCAAATGCCCTGCCGTATGCTCAAGATAAACGCCTATAAACCGTTCCAGAGAACCTAATATGGCTCGATGGAGCATCACTGGCTGATGGTCCTTATTGTCCTCTCCCACATAACTCAACTCAAAAGCCCTCGGAAGATTAAAGTCGACCTGCAGAGTTCCCAATTGCCACGGCCGCTTCAATGCATCGACAAACATGATATCAAGTTTGGGGCCATAAAATGCCCCGTCCCCGGCGTTGATAGTGAAGGGCAACTGCAAAGAAGTTAAAGCATCTTTGAGGGCATTTTCAGATCGATCCCAAACTTCATCGCTACCCATGCGCTTGGGCGGACGAGTTGAGAGATAAATCACATAATTGTACATCCCAAGAGTGTGATAAATCTCATTCAACATAGTGACAAAACTAGCAATCTCATCCTGCAATTGATCCATACGGCAGAAAATATGGGCATCATCCTGACAGAACGTTCGCACTCGATTGAGACCATGCATTACACCGCTTCGTTCATAACGATGTAGGCGCCCAAAGTCGGCAACTCTCCAGGGTAAGTCACGATAAGATTTCCGCTCTGCCTGATACAAAAGACAGTGCCCCGGACAATTCATGGGCTTTAATGAAAAATCCTTTTCCTCAATGCGTGAGAAATACATGTTCTCACGATAGTTCTCGTAGTGCCCAGATCGGTGAAAGAGCTCGACATCAAACACCTGGGGTGTGATTACTTCCTCATAGCCGTACTTCTTGTACTTCTCGCGCACAAACACTTGGAGCTGGTTATAGATCGCCGCACCTTTCGGAGCGAAAAATGGTCCGCCCGGAGAGAAAGGATGAAAATAAAAAAGACCTAAATCCTTGCCTAACTTGCGATGATCGCGTTTCTTTGCCTCTTCAAGGTTGTGTAAGTATTCTTCCAGATCTTTTTTATCGTTAAATGCAGTGGCGTATATCCGCTGCAACTGAGCGTTATTTTCGTCACCCCGCCAGTATGCGCCTGCCAAGCTAAGTACTTTTACAGCCTTAATTTGGCCTATCCGCTGCACGTGAGGTCCACGACAAAGATCAAACCAGCTACCCTGCTTGTATATACCTACGGTAGTCTCGCCCTTTGCCGCGAGATCACGTATAATCTCGGCCTTGAAACGCTCACCCATTTTTTCAAAAGTCTCAATAGCCCTATCTATAGGCCAATCCTCACGAATAACATCTTCATTACGAGCTAAGAGTTCGACCATTTTTCTCTCGATTTTCTCGAGATCTTCGGGAGAAAAAGTACGCGGACTGTCAAAATCATAATAAAATCCATTATCAATCACCGGGCCAATTGTAACCTTCACATCTGGCCAAATTTCTTGAACGGCTTGAGCCATCAAGTGGGCACTAGAATGCCGAATCACTTCAAGACTTTCAGGGTCTTTAGTGGTGATAATTTTGAGCCGACTTCCGTCTTTTAATTTACGGCGCAGGTCAGATATTTCGTTTTCACCCTCAATTTGTCCGCCTAAGGTATCTTTGGCCAATCGCGGGCCAATACTCTGCGCAACTTCGAGAATGGTTGGCTCGTGGTTGAATGTCTTAATGGAATTATCAGGAAGTATAATGTGGACGGATGACATAAGATTATAAGGCCGTCACGGTCGAGGAATCTAGCTTAAAAAAAGACAAAGTGAACATCATCACCTTAGTTTATGACGGAAATGAGAGGCGTAAGTCAACGAGAAAGACCCCTCTGCCCCGAGAGACTTCAAGTCACCCGGGGTTACGTAAACCTGAAATCAGTAAACTACATGATGGTGCAAAGACTCGTGAATCCGGGGATCTTTAACCGGCACAATGGCATTTTGGCTCAAAAATCGGGTAACGACAAAAACCAACGACCCCACAAAGCCTAACCATATCAAAATCTCGGGCAACCCCAAAAGAACTGCTTCGGAATTTAAGTTCGGATAAATCAACCAATAGAGATCCACGTATTGCATCACCAAGAGCAATACTGCAATAGCTACCAGTTGAGTATGACTACGCTTAGCCCAACGCGGAAGCAAGGCCAAGAAAGGCACTACAAACTTAAACAACAGCAACGCTAGAGAAACCCACATCCAAGGCCCGGTCACGCGAGGAATATAAAAAATTGTCTCCTCAGGTAGATTCGCGTACCAAATCAGCATGTACTGCGAGTATGCAATGTAGGCCCAGAATACAGTGAATGCGAACATGAATTTACCTAAGTCATGTAGATGGTTGTCATCTACATAGCCCGTTAATAGACCCTTGCGCATACTATAAATGATCATCAAGATCACCGAAGCCATGGTGGACTGAAAAAGTCCGGCAAAACAGTACACACCAAAAATCGTGCTGAACCAATGCGGCTGAAGACTCATCAGCGTATCAACTGTGAACAACGAAAAAGATATGGCAAACACCAAAAGAAAGGCGATCGACCAACCTACACTCTTATGAGTAATCTGCTCATCGCCCGTTTTGTCCTGTGCCAAAGAACTGCCCACCAGTTTTTTCTGAAACAACATCCACAGAGCAAAAAAGACAACTACGCGGATGGCAAAAAAAGTGGTGTTCAGGTAGGGAGCCTTATGAGCTAAAAGATGATCAGCCGCCACATGAGACTTATCCATCCACTCATACAGTGAATGTCCACCCAACAAGAGCAATAATCCACCAACAAAAGCTACCGGAAGGTAGGCGGTCAAAGCCTCAGAGAAGCGGCGAATATTCACGCTCCACCCTGCTTTTGCCACGTGCTGAATGCTCGCAAAAAACAGACCACCAATCGCAATGATCGTCACATACATATAGCCGGCAAGATAAGCGTGCCACGCACGATCCTTATCTTTCATCAGCATTATCACAAAGGTGAGAGCACCCAAAAACATCAAGGCCACACTGGCTGTCTTGATCTTCTGAGATACCGGAAGGGTTCCAATTGGTTTACGATTAGTTTCGGCCATGATGCTTCCTTTTTATCTCTGTAAACTGCGCACGTAGTTGACCACGGCCCAGCGAGCCTTTGGATCAGTTATTTGACTGCTGTAAGAACCCATAACTCCACGACCAGCCATGATCGCATGATAAATACGGCCATCAGAAAAAGCTTTTGCTTCAGCGGTCAAAAGATTGCGCGGCTTAACGGCCATCTTGTCCGCAACACTACCGTCTCCCGCCCCAGTCGGTCCGTGACAGACAGCACAATAAATATCGTATTTTTGACGCCCCAAAGCCAGAACCTCGGGCGAATTATCTTTGCCCAAAGGGTTAACAAGCTTTTCTGCCTCATTCGGATTGTCTGCGTAAAGGTATGGAGGATTCCCGCGAGATACCGCGCCTGCCGGCGGTTGACGCATCTGGAGCTTATCACCCTCGCGAGGATCCCAGTCCTGAGACTTAATCGATATCTGATCCATCATATCCTGAATCAGCTCTATATTTGGCTTATTTGGGCCCCCGTTACAAGCCGCCAAACCAACTACGGACCAAGCAATGAGTACAAGACGCTTCATTTAGAACTCCGCCTGTTTAACTTCGTTAGCGCCAAGCTCGCGAAAAAGCTGCTCGACCTTTGCGGCGTTGTAGCCAGTGTCATCTTCGGGAACCCAAAGAGCAAACTTATGGCTGCTCAAATCAGGGTCAATAACTGGTGGGTCTACTTTAGGTAAACCACAAATTGCAATGAGAGCACCCACCGAGCTCAGAGCTCCAAATAGGATCGTGCATTCAAACATCACCGGAATAAATGCAGGCAAAGACCACATAGGTTTGCCACCGATGTTGATTGGCCAATCAACGGAAGATGCCCACCACGTGAACCAGGTTCCAAAAGCAAATCCAGTGAGCCCAAATATAAATGTGACCCAAGGAATAAATGAGCGAGGAATTCCCATCGCATCGTCAATGTCATGTAGAGGAAAAGGAGTGATAGCTTCAAACTTAGTAAAGCCAGCAGCTCGAGTTTTGCGTGCAGCATCCACTAACTTATGTTCATCCAACCAAATTCCTGCAACACCACGACGAGATTTACCGCGCGCAACACTAATCAGCTTATCAATGATGTCCATGATTTCCTCCATCGCGGCCCACGTATAGGACTGGCTTAACTTCCGCGATCGATATTGCCGGTAACAACCGGATGTAGATCAAGAAAAGAGTGAAGAATAGACCAAAACTCCCGAAAAGAGCACCCAAGTCGTAGATCGTGGGCGCCCACATGCCCCAGCTCGAGGGCAGAAAGTCTCGATGCAAGGACGTGATTGTGATCACAAACCGCTCAAACCACATACCGATGTTCACAAAGATCGAAATAATGAACATCAGAGGGATGCTCCGACGGACATACTTGAACCAGAACAACTGTGGAATGATCACATTACACGTCACCATGATCCAATAGGACCAGCCGTAAGGACCAAACGCACGATTCAGGAAAATGTACTGTTCGTATTCAACTCCAGAATACCATGCGATGAAAAACTCCGAACCGTAGGCGTAACCTACCATCAGGCCCGTCGCCATGATGATCTTGTTCATGTTCTCCATGTGATCGAGAGTGATGTAGTCTTTAAAAACTGGGACTAGTTCACGGATAATGGCCATCAACGTGACCACCATCGCAAAGCCTGAAAAAATCGCTCCCGCGACAAAGTAGGGAGGGAAAATCGTCGTATGCCATCCCGGTAAAGTTGCGACGGCGAAGTCAAAACTTACGATTGAATGAACTGAAAGAACCAATGGGGTCGATAGCCCAGCCAGCAACATATAAACCATTTCATAATGGTTCCAGTTACGGGCAGTACCTCGCCATCCCAGAGAAAGTGCTCCGTAAATACGCTTACGCCATTTGTTCTGAGCTCGATCGCGAATTGTCGCTAGATCAGGAACCATACCGATATACCAAAACACCGCCGATACAGTTGCATAGGTAGACACGGCAAAAACGTCCCAAACGAGAGGTGAGCGAAAGTTCACCCACAAAGGACCCCTCTGATTTGGGTATGGTAACAACCAGTAAGCCAGCCAGGGCCTACCTGTGTGTAAAATCGGAAATAAACCCGCCGTCATAACAGCAAATACGGTCATTGCTTCAGCAGACCGCGCGATACTGGTTCTCCACTTTTGGCGAAACAAGAATAAGATGGCGGAGATCAGTGTACCCGCATGCCCGATACCAATCCAAAATACGAATGTGATAATGTCGGTTCCCCATCCAACTGGACTGTTAACCCCCATCATCCCCATACCAAACCAAACGATCATTCCTTGCGCTAGCAAGAATATTAGCAGGAGAAATTGCGCTCCCGCCAATCCGGCGAAAAACCCCGGCCCTGGAAAGGACTCAAGCAAGCTTGCAATGTCCTTTGTTATAGTTTCGTAAGTCTTATTGCCTAAGACTAATGGAGCTCGCCGAATCATGCGTGATGTCCTTCTCCATGGTGTTTTTTCTGTTCACCCTTAAGTTTATCAGTATTTCTAACCTTAACTTGATAGCGGACTCGTGGCTCAATATTCAACTCTTCCAACAGTGAGTAAGACTGTGGCTGACTAAATTTCTGGACCACTTTTGATTTACTATCGTTCAAATCTCCAAAAACAATCGCGTTGGTTGGACATGACTGAGCACAAGCGGTCTGAATTTCATCCGTGTGCAGGCTGCGACCTTCAACTTTAGCTGTTTGCTTGTGAGATCGAATTCGATGGATACAGAAGGTGCATTTTTCCATGACACCTCTATGGCGCACAGAAACCTCTGGATTTAAGGCCATATGTAAGGGTGCCTGTATAGCTGTATAGTCAAACCAATTAAATCGACGCACTTTATACGGGCAATTGTTTGCGCAATAACGAGTGCCCACACAACGATTGTAGGTCATGTCATTGGTACCCTCATCACTATGTGAAGTCGCGATCACCGGACAAACGGTTTCACAAGGAGCCTTCTCACAGTGCATACACAAAATAGGCTGATAAACTAAATCCGGATCTTCAGGATTACCCACAAAATAACGATCAATGCGAATCCAGTGCATTTCACGCCCCTGAATCACATAGCGCTTACCTACGGTGGGAATATTGTTTTCACTTTGGCAAGCTACAACACAAGCCTGACAACCCGTACATGAATTGAGATCCACGACCATCGCCCATTTATTGCCTTTATACGGATGATCGCTCCACATTTCAGGCTTCATATTGTGACGATGAATCTGGCCACCCGGGTGCTCAATATGATCGCTGAGAGTTTCCTCAACAACTAACTGACGACCCTCCATTACATGATGGCCTTGGGTTATAGCTAATTCAGTGGACTCCTTAAGAACACTGATCTTTGCCTGAAGTCCGGAGGTGATCAGTTGACTTTGGCCCATAAGCGCGAGAGCAAAGGCGTTGCCACCAATACCATCAGCAACTTTACCAGCGCCTTTGCGGCCATAGCCTACCGCCACAGCGACAACTCCATCAGCCTGTCCGGGCTGTATAAGGGCCGGCAGGGTCACCTTTTCACCGGAAGATTCAACGGTCAGGTGTTGACCATTTTTAATTTTTAACTGACTCGCATCCTTAGGCGAGACGCAGAAATAATTGTCCCATGTTGCTTTAGAAATTGCATCGGGCAATTCTTGCAGCCACGGGACGTTCGCAAGTGACCCATCTCCCATACCCACTTTAGAGTATAGAGCAACTTCAAAACCACTACGCTGAGCCGAGGGCTTTATTGAAGTGAACGCCGACAAAGAAAAAGACCGCGCAGACGGACTAGACTGAGATTTTTCGAGCACTCCCAACTGCAACAAATCAACCCATTGATCCTCAAATGCCTTGCCGCCCTTCACATACTTTGTCTGCCATGTCGAACGGAGATAATCGTACCAAGACTTGGCGTTGCGCGCCTTCGTAGAACCTTTTTCTGCAGACCTCATCCAGGTCAACAAACTATCCTGAAACGCACGCGTATCATAGAGTGGCTCAATTGTGGGTTGCTGTACACTCAATGTACCGGCAAGGCTCATGTGATCACCCCAGTTTTCCAGAAGGTGGTGATCAGAGACAATCAAATCGGCTATCTGTCCAGTTTCATCATTGCGATCACCAGTATAGATGATCATCTCAACGTTGGCGATGGCAGCATGCAAACCAGATCCAGATGGCAATGAATAAAATGCGATACAACCAAGCTCAATCAGAGTCTTG
>JAYQON010000011.1:0-42662 GCA_038144835.1 Bdellovibrionales bacterium | reverse complement strand
CTCCCGGCTTGGGCATGAACAGTGCAAAAACTGGCCCCCAACTCAAAGGTTGTTCGCACGCTCGCAACCATTACAGATGGAATATCGAAGTACTTGTTATCAACAAAAACTTGCCCATGGCGCGATAGTTCCTTGAGGAGCGTTTGCCCATAACGCACACACAAGCGTGGACCCACTTTGAATCCACCCACAAACGCCCGCGTCTGCCGCACAAGTTCCAAGGCTTCAACATCGGTATCGACATCCACCGCGAGAAAAAGTGGATGACTCAAATGAGCGCGAACTAATTGCGATTCATCCATGCCTGTATCCAATCTATGACTGCAGAGGGTGCCACTTTTTCCATTTTTTTGCTTTTTCTTTCAATCAACTCGATTTCACCAGCAGCTAATCCACGAGCGCCGATGTTGATACGCAAAGGCATACCCAAAAGATCCGCATCCTTGAACTTGACCCCAGGGCGCTCCGCTCGATCGTCGATCAAACAATCAATACCGTTCTCATTCAAGCGCTCATACAAGTCGTCAGCAAGTTGACGGGCATCCGGCTGATCTGGATCCAGAAGAGCGATATGGACTATGTACGGAGCGATCGAAACTGGCCAAATAATGCCATCCTTGTCATGATTTTGTTCAATAACAGCCTGAACTGTACGTGTGATGCCGATTCCGTAACAGCCCATTTCGATCGGTTTCAAGGTTTGATCCTGAGCCAAGTAGTTGGCCTGCATTTTACGCGAATACTTCGTGCCCAAATAAAAAATGTGACCAACTTCAATACCACGAAAAGCCTTTAACTGACCTTTTCCATCGGGACTTAAATCTCCCTCGCGAGCCATGCGCAAGTCGATTATAGCCGCAGGTTTAAAATCACGCCCAAGATTCACATTGCGCAAATGAAACCCATCCTTATTGGCGCCGGTAATAAAGTTGTTCCGATTTTCTAAACCTTTATCGACCACAACAGGAATACGCAACCCTACAGGTCCGCAGCTTCCTGGGGCCGCTCCAGTAATTCGCTTAACCTCTTCATCGGTCAACATGAGTGGCGGATTAGATAAATTAAAATGGTTCTTCAGTTTGACGGGATTAACCTCGTCAGAGCCGCGCAAGAGCACAGCCACTGGTTTAAGATCTACCTGCGGCTCATCACTGGCTGCAAAAAACAAGGTTTTGACCAGATCATGTGCCGGAATTTTCAGAGACTGACTCAAATCATCGATTGTCTTCAAACCAGGAGTCGCAAATTCTTCAATAGCCTTGGGCTCTTCCCGATTAACAGATGAGACTTGCGCATCCAAAGCAGGGCAAACCTCGATGTTAGCGGCAAAATCGCTCTGGTCGCTGACCAGTAACTGATCCTCACCGCTATCGGCAAGAATGTGAAACTCCTGAGATTGATTGCCACCAATGTTGCCACTATCGGCTTGCACCACTCGAAAGCGAGCCCCTAGACGATTAAAAATTGCACTGTAAGCCTCAAACATCAATTGGTAAGAGCGCTGAGCTCCTTGGCTATCCACATCAAAGCTGTAGGCATCTTTCATCACGAATTCTCTACCCCGCATCATGCCAAATCGGGGACGGATCTCATCGCGAAATTTCGTTTGAATCTGATAAAGATTGATTGGCAAATCTCGATAACTTTTAACATCGCGCCGGACGAAATCTGTTATCACCTCTTCGTGGGTTGCACCCAAACAGAAATCATGACCATTACGATTTTTTAACTTCTGCAGACCTTCGCCCATTTCTTTCCAACGCCCAGTTTCTTCCCACAATTCACGCGGCTGCACCATTGGCATAAGCAACTCAATACCCCCGCGTCGATCAAGCTCTTCACGAACAATTTTTTCGAACTTTCTAATGCTCCGCAAGAGAAGAGGGCCATAGGTAAAAATGCCGGGAGCCAACTTACGCAAATAACCTCCGCGCACAAGTAGTATATGCGATGGAATTTCCGCGTCAGCGGGCGCCTCTTTCAAAGTAAATAGATACCCTTTAGACCATTTCATGTCTGTTACACCTCAATGCCGTACAATTTTATTTTACGATGCAAATAACTACGTTCAAGACCTATCGACTCCGCCGTCTTTGAAATATTGCCGTTGTTTTCTTCGATTTTTTGCATCAGAAATTCGCGCTCGAAACGGGCTCTGGCCTCACGAAATGTTATCACACCGTTACTACTGTCTTCGAGCTCCGAACCCACCCGCTCGGTAAGGCCCGCAAATTTTAAATCATGAGCATCAACATCGTCACCTGGAGTAAGGATATAAACACGCTCAATGAAGTTGCGCAGTTCACGAACATTTCCAGGCCAAGCGTGATTTTGCATCATCTGCATAGCCGCTTCCGAGAAACATTTTCTTTTGTAGCCGCTGGTGCGCATAAATTGATCACCAAAATAATCAACCAGGAGAGCAATATCCTCACGTCGTTGTCGCAAAGGAGCTACCTTTAAAGGTACGACGTTCAACCTGTAAAATAAATCTTCTCGAAATCGTCCTAATTTGATTTCTTCTTCAAGATTTTTATTGGTGGCAGCTATGATCCGCACATCAACTTCAACAATCTCGTCTCCGCCCACTCGATAGAACTGCCGTTCTTGAAGAATGCGCAGTATCTTAGCTTGAGCCTCCAAACTCATATCTCCGACTTCGTCTAGAAATATGGTTCCGCCATTGGCAAAATCAAATTTACCCTTCTTGCCGCGGTCGGCGCCAGTGAAAGCACCTTTTTCGTACCCAAAAAGCTCCGACTCCACAAGTTCTTGCGGAATGGCGGCACAGTTGACCTCGACAAGAGGTTTACCAGCTCTGTGACTTAAATAGTGAAGGTTCTGAGCTACCAGTTCTTTACCCGTACCATTTTCTCCAGTGATCAGAGCGCATGCATCGGAAGCAGCAACTCGGGCAATCATTTGTTTGAGACTCACCATTACGGGGCTTTCTCCGATGATCGCTATGCTTTTGCGCAATTTGTTTAGCAAGGCATTTTTTTCGCTCTGCTCACGTTTAAAATTGAGGATGTTATTGATCAAAATACTGATTTTATCCATCGACAGTGGTTTCTCGATAAAATCCCAAGCTCCATTTTTAACCGCACGAACGGCGGTCTCTATGGTTCCGTGGCCCGACATGACGATAAATTGGCAGTCCGGATACCCTCCCCTTTTGGCCTCCTCAAGTACTTGAAGACCATCGAGGTCTCCAGGCATCCAAATATCTTGCAATACAATTTCGGGAGCAAAGTCACGAATCTTCTGCAAGCCCTGTTTGCCTGAAAACGCAGTATCTACGATAAAACCGTCATCCTTTAAAAAGGCGGCCAGAACCTCAACGATAGGACGCTCATCATCTATGATTAGAATTTTTGTAGCCGTTTTCATGTTAGTTGCTCCCCATCAGCGCCACTCGGGCGAACTATGTTATCTCTTTCGGTAAGCTCCAAAACGGGTAACTCTATCACAAACTTGGTTTCGGATGCGCCATCAGAAAAGGCTCGGATAAATCCGTTATGGTCCTCTACCATGCGCTTTACAATAGCTAAGCCCAACCCGGTGCCGTGCTGCTTGGTGGTTACGTAAGGCTCAAAAATAGATTCGCGCATCCGAGATGGAATTCCCGGACCATTATCTTGCACTTCAATGCGAGCAATCTTGAGTACGCCGTTATACTGAGTGCGTACCATGACTCGGCCATTCGGCTGCTCATTGACGGCAGCTAAAGCATTGTCGATTAAATTGTTAATGATGCGACGGATTTGATCTGGATCAAAGCTGAATACTGGTAAATTTTCATCGGCTTGAAAGTCTACTTTTACCGCATTTTCAGAATTTTGAAATAAGACCAGAGTATCATGAATGACTTGATTCAGATCGGCCAGAGTGGGGTTGGATTTAGGCAGGCGCGCAAATTGGTTAAACTCGTTAACCAGATTTTTAAGGCTGTCAACTTGGTCCACAATCCGGCGCACACATTCGTGAAAGGCTTCATCTCTGATTTGCGCACCGAATTTTTTTTCAAGGCGCTCGGCCGAGAGCTTAATGGGTGTCAGAGGGTTTTTAATTTCGTGAGCAATACGTCGGGCCACCTCTGTCCAAGCAGCAGCCCTTTGTGCACCCAAAACGGCCGAAAGATCATCAAAAACTAAAACCTTACCGAGTTCAGTCTGTTGATCATCCGTCAATATTGAAAGAGTCATCTGCATTGGAACTGAACGCTCTCCAATTTGTACTCGTACTTCACGCTGAATACTCTCAGCTCTATGCGAACGCATTTGCTCAATCATTTTCTCGAGAATTTGGTAATACTCCGACGCCAAGACCTTACTGATATGCTGGCCAAGAAGACGTTCCGGACGAGTTTTGAGGAGCTTAGATGCATGTCGGTTGACCATTGTGATATGCCCCTCAGGGTCCACCGATATAACTCCGGTACTAACCGTTGACAGCACAACTTCGATGTAGCGGGTATGTTCATCCAGCCGAGACAGAGTTTGCCGCAAGTTGGTGTTAGCCTCACGTACCTCACGCTCACTCGACTCAAGCTTCACAGTCATTTGATTGAAGTGGGTCACCAGTTCATTAATTTCGCGTGCACCCGAAGTCAGTTTGACCAAACTATAATCATGGTTGGCAACACGTTGAGCTGCCTGACCAAGTTCCTCCAGGGGAACTGACAGTTGCCTAGCCAGATAAAACCCAAACCAAGTTGCCCCCAGCATAATGGTTAGGGTCATCAAAACCAGAATAATTAGGTATATCGACTTAATCGGATATTCGAGGGGATTTACGTCGCGAAAATCTTCGTAGGCTGCGGCGATATCATCCATCTTGGCGATCAACGAGAGCGGAATGAAAGTGGATACCACCACAGCACCCTGGCGACGGCTGTCGCCGACAGGGTAGATCACTCGCACAAGATTGCCATTTTCAAATTGATGGATGGTTGAGGCTTCATTGCGATCGTCAATACCACGCTCAAGGAGCTCTAAAGATAGCGGAGGTATCTCAGGCAAAGCCTCATCTGGGCTCACGCTCACTACGCGTTGACCGAACAGAGAGGGGTAATACTCCACTGAATCCAAGCTGTAGCGAGCGCGCAAATCCGCTAAACGACGTCCCCACCCGCTGCTGGATGTACGACTCAACTCGTCCGCGACGCGTTCAGCAAAATGATAGTTTTTTCGTTTGGCCGATAGATAGTAGGCGTTGGTCACTTCGAGAGACGATTTTAGAACGCCCGCCATTTTCTGAGAGAACCATTTATCAAAGCTGTTGTTTATATAAAAAACCGAAACCAAAAACATGAGTGCCGTAGGCACAAAACTAAACGCGACAAACGCGGCGATTAAACGTCCCTTCAAGGTCCTGCCTGAAGATCCCGTTTGGCGTTCTGAGAAAATTTTCACCACATTCCGGAAAATTAAAAAGAACAGAAGTAAAAAAAGAATGATATTGAAATTGACCAGACCCAGAAAAAAAATCGAGTGGGCAAATGGCAGTGTCTGACTTATTCCGAAGAGCTTCAATTCAATAGCCGTAAGGACTAAAAAAATTAGAGCCAACAAAAAAACGATACTTAGTTCTTTGCGCCGTTTTTGCCGTTCGACCACTTGATCGTTAATTTCCATCAAATGCTGCCCGAAAGACTGAGCATCTCAACAGCCACCTCGGCCGCATCTCGACCCTTATGTCCGTGCGCCCCACCCACGCGAGCCTCCGCCTGCTCATCATTCTCCGTGGTTAAAACTCCAAAAATCACGGGTTTTTTTGTGCGCAACATCACTTCAGTGCAACCCCGTTCGACCGAGCTGCAAACGTAATCAAAATGAGCGGTCTCGCCGCGAATAACGGCACCTAAGGCTATGACTGCATCACAATCTTTTTCAATCAACCAAAGAGCGGTTAAAGGAATCTCCACCGCACCTGGGACACGCACGCGAACAATTTGATGCTCCTGTAAGCCTAACTCGCGAAGCCGATCATAAGCGCCAGATTCTAAACGCTCGGTAATCTCCGAATTAAAACGGGATGTGACAATGCCAATTTTCCATCGATTTTGTGAGTTCAACTGACCTTGTAAGATCATGACCTAATCCTCCACGGGAAGCAGCGGCTCCGTCGCCACGGGTAAAGCAATTTCCTCCACAATTTCTAGTCCATAACCCTTCAAACCTACGCGCTTCGACGAGTTGTTGGTGATCAAGCGTAACTTACGGATACCGAGTGCACGCAAAATTTGAGCGCCAATTCCATAGTCTCGATCGTCGGATTGAAAAACCTTTCTACTTTCATCTGTGGGCACCCCACCCTCATCGATCTGACGATAACTCAACACACGGTTACGCAAGCGCTGGCCCATATCTTCAAGTCGAAGATAAACCAGAACGCCCTGACCCTCTTCTTGAATCCTCTTCATTGAAAGCTCTAGGTATTCACCTGTTCGGGTACGCAAACTGCCAAAAACATCACCCATCAAACACTCCGAGTGCACACGCACTAAAACTGGCTTTTCAGGATGAATTGGCCCTTTGACCAAAGCTACATGTTCTCGTCCGTCCAGCTGATTTTCAAAAACACGAATAGTAAAATCATTACCAAAACGGCAAGGTAGACGCGCCTGTGCCCGTTCAAGCAAAAATGACTCATTCTGTATGCGATAGCGAATCAGCGACTCAATCGTACCGATTTTTAATCCATGCTTATGAGCAAAAGTCAGAAGCTGCGGCATCCGAGCCATGGTTCCATCTGGGTTCATAATTTCACAAATTACTGCGGCAGGATTTAAACCCGCTAATCTTGCCAGATCCACGCTGGCTTCTGTATGACCCGCTCGCTTGAGGACACCACCGTCTTGGGCACGAATAGGAAACACATGACCAGGTACGATTATGTCGGAAGGTTGAGCAGAAGGACTCGCAGCAACTTTGATTGTGTGAGATCGATCCGCTGCTGAAATACCCGTGGAAACTCCTCGAGCCGCTTCGATGCTCACGGTAAATGCCGTGCGGTTGGGAGAACGATTGTGTTCGTCTTTTGTCATTAAGGGAAGCTCAAGACGATCGATTTGCTCAGAGGTGAGAGAGAGGCAAATCAAACCGCGCGCCTCCATCGCCATAAAATTTACAAGCTCTGGAGTAATATCATCGGCAGCGACGATCAAATCGCCTTCGTTTTCACGGTCCTCATCATCGACCAAAATAACTGGACGGCCAGCTTTGATATCAGCAATAATTTCTGGGATCGTGTTAAGTTTCATGACAGCCCCTTTTCCATGTTGGCTACCCAGTGAATTAAGCCTCGAGCCATATTGTCAGCCTCGAGGTTCACAATGCTGCCCTCCTGCAAATTACCAAGATTAGTACGTTTCAAAGTTTCCGGAATCAATCCTACCGTAAAGGCACCATCATGCACCTGATTTAAGGTAAGACTCACTCCATTCACGGCAACACTACCCTTTGGCCATAAGAAAGGAGCCAGGGCCTCGGGCACCTTTATACGTAGGATTAAGGCTTCACCCAGTCTCATAGATTCTAATACTTGCGCGCGATCATCAACATGACCAGTAACCAAGTGCCCATGCAGTCGGTCGCCAAGGCGCAGCGAGCGCTCTAAGTTGACCACCTGGTTTTTGACTCCTTCGGCAGTCCATCCGGTTACTCGCAAAGTCTCGGGCCCCAGGGCAAAACGCATACTAGACTCGTTGAAAGCCTCTACGGTTAGACAGACGCCATTCACAGCAATACTATCGCCAACTTGCAAATCTTTGAAATCTTGAGGTCTTTTAACAAGGATGCGTATAATTTCAGCCTGATTTTCGGCACTCACAATAGTGGATGTGGTTTCAATAATTCCTGAGAACACAGCGGGATCCTTTTATCAGGCACACTAAGTCTGCTGAATTATTGCGTCAAGTAATCGGTTTAAGGATAGATTTTTTAAAAGTAAGGGACCTTAAAAAGGCCCCTTAACCAGTTACAAACGTCAATTTTTCATGGCCCAGCTGAACCTGTACTCGGTCTCCCGGGTTTACCTTATGCTCAAGAATCATCTTAGCCAGGGGGTTTAGTACTTCAGTTTGTATAATACGCTTGAGGGGTCGAGCTCCATAAATTGGATCGAAGCCCTTCTCGCCCAACCAGCGCACGGCTGGCGCCGCAAAATCCAAAGTAATACGTTTTTCAGCCAAGCGTTTTTCAACAATCCCCAGCTGAACTTTAACAATCTCTTGAAGTTGCTTCTCTCCCAAAGGATTAAAAATCACTGTTTCATCAATTCGATTGAGAAACTCAGGGCGAAAATGCGCGCGCAGAGCCTCCATCACGGCGAGTTCCTTGCGAGCTTGGGATAGGCCTTCATCGATCAGCGCTTGCGACCCCACATTTGAGGTCATAATCATAACTGTATTCTTAAAATCCACTGTACGTCCCTGACCATCGGTCAAGCGACCATCATCCAAAACTTGCAGAAGCACATTGAACACTTCAGGATGCGCCTTCTCAATTTCATCAAATAAAATCACACTATATGGTCGACGACGCACTCTCTCAGTAAGCTGACCACCCTCCTCAAAACCCACGTATCCTGGAGGTGCGCCGATCAGGCGCGAAACCGAATGCTTCTCCATATACTCGCTCATATCGATGCGAATAACAGCCTCTTCCGTGTCAAAGAGAAATTCAGCCAGAGCCTTGGCCGTTTCTGTCTTACCAACTCCAGTCGGACCTAGGAAAATAAAACTTCCTATCGGTCGATTAGGATCGGAGATCTCTGCTCTGGCTCTTCGAATCGCATCAGATACAGCTTGCAGAGCGTGATCCTGACCTTTCACGCGCAGCTGTAAGTGCTCCTCGAGATGCAACAACTTTTGCGTCTCAGACTCCATCATTTTGCTCACAGGGATACCGGTCCATTTAGCAACGACTTGCGCGATTTCTTCTGGACCAACTTCTTCCTTGAGCATGCGGTTTTCGCGTTTTTGCACACGAGCGCTCATCTCAACCACTTGCTTTTCAAGTTCAGGTAGGCGGCCGTACTTGAGCTCTGCGGCTCGACCTAAATTACCCTCTCGCTCCGCTCGCTCGACTTCCACGCGGGCCGTCTCAATTTCCTGTTTGCTCTGTTTAAGACGCTGAATTTCGCTTTTTTCATCCTCCCACTGAGTTCGCAGTAAACCAACACTCTTATTGAGTTCCTCGATGTCACGTTCAACGATGGCAAGCCGTTCTTTAGCACCCGACTCTTTTTCTTTTTTTAATGCCTCTCGCTCGATCTGCAATTGCATGACCTTGCGTTGAATTTTATCAATTCCCGAAGGGACGCTATTGGCCTCTATGCTCAACCTAGAGGCCGCTTCATCCATAAGATCAATAGCTTTATCAGGTAAAAATCGGTTGGTTATATACCGATGAGACAGCTTCACGGCTGATACCAAAGCCGCATCGGTAATGCGAACTCCATGATGAACTTCATACTTATCTTTAAGGCCACGCAAAATCGTGATTGCATCTTGGACACTCGGTTCACCAACAAAAACTGTTTGAAATCGACGCTCAAGAGCTTTGTCTTTTTCGATGTACTCGCGATATTCATCAAGAGTTGTGGCGCCTATACATCTCAGCTCTCCGCGCGCCAATGCAGGTTTAAGAATCTGACCCGCGTCCATGGCACCCTCGGATTTACCCGCACCAACCAATGTATGAATCTCATCAATAAAAAGAATGACTCGACCCTCAGAGGCCGTGACTTCCTTAACCACGGCCTTCAATCGATCTTCGAACTCCCCGCGGTATTTGGCACCTGCAACTAAGGAACCCAGATCAAGTGCCATGAGCTTTTTATTAAGTAAGACCTCGGGTACATCACGATTTGTGATTCGTACAGCCAGGCCCTCGGCAATAGCCGTTTTACCAACACCTGGCTCGCCAATCAGCACGGGATTATTTTTAGTTCGACGTGAAAGCACCTGAATCACTCGCCGGATCTCTTCTTCGCGCCCGACCACGGGATCGAGTTTCCCACTCTCTGCCATTGCGGTGAGATCGCGAGCATATTTGGCTAGGACATCAAACTTGGTTTCTGGGCTATCGTCGCTCACTTTTTGATCTCCCCTCAGCTGAGACAGAGTGGCCTGAAAATTTTGTGATGTTACCGCGTTTTTTTCAAATATTCGCCCCAACTCCGGGGCTATTCCCCGAAGCGCAGCCAACAAGAAGTGCTCTGTGGAAATATAACTATCGTCCATGTTAAGGGCGAGTTTTTCGGCCTCTGCAAACACCTTCTGTAAAGCCTGGCTAGCGACCACTCGCACGCCACTGCCGCTCACGGTGGCAAAGGTTTGCAGCCGCCGCTCCAATTCACGGATGATGTTGGGTGTGTCAATGTTCATGCGCATCAGCACCCGTGGCACAATGCCGTCTTCCTGCCGCAGAACTTCTAAGATTAAGTGTTCTGGCTCAACGGCCGAATGTTGGCTATCTTGCGCTAAACGGGCGGCCGCTTGCATCGCTTCTTGGCTCTTTTGGGTCATTTTATCAATGTCGTTCATAATTTATCCTTGACCGCCTAAGGGCTTTTTCACAATTTGGAGTTCTTTTAAGGATTGTCAATGCCCCAGCAAAGTCGGCCGGCCCGGCGCACACTTATACTGGATCCCATCCACCCTCGCGATTACCGAGAATTGGTAATTACATACTCCTGCGAACAGTGCAGCCACTTCGACCCCGTATCCCAAACCTGCACTATTGGATATGACGCTAAAAACCATTTAAAGAGCAAACAGGAAGAAAATTACGCTCGCTATGGAAAAGTGGCTTTCTGTCGTTTTTTGGAAATAGACTAAAAAGAGAATATGATTTCACCATTTGTCTTGGTCCTAGTCATAACTTGCTCAGCAGCCATTGCTATCCTGCTTGCGTACTTAGCTTGGCACATCCGAAAAACTCTTCCCCGAGAAAAAGGTTTTGGTTTAAACACTCAAATGCTTCGAGTGGGGAACTTTGATCTCTGTTATCATGTTTCTGGCCGTGGTCCTTTTTTACTTTTGCTGCACGGAATTGGTGCCGACCTCCAGTGTTGGCGTTACCTTGTGCCGCATCTCAACAAACATTTCACTGTTGTTGCTTTAGATTTACCTGGCTTCGGGCGCAGCTCAAAAATAACTGAAGAAGGATACGGACTCGATGAGCAAACCAAGCGCATCAGTTGCTTTTTAGAGGCTTTGTCTATTCAACAAACATTTGTCGCAGGCAGCTCAATGGGCGGCAACCTGGCGTTGTGGCTAGCCCTAAGAAATGCCCAAAAAATCCAGGCATTAGTCTTGATTGCTCCACCGACAAAAATTCTTCCCATTTCAATAAAGCACTGGGTTTGGGTCGCACGCCCCCTATCCTATTTTGTTGGGCGCTCGACTTTACGCTGGTTACATAGAATCACAGTCAGCAATCGTGACCTGATAAGCCATGAGCGAGTGGAAGAAACTTTAAAAATTTACAGTCGCCAGCCAGAAGCGATTTCCAGTCTAATCCAAGCCACAGAAACATTAAGCGATACAAGACTGGTTTATAGGCTAAACGAGATTGAGCATCCCGTGTTAATTCTCTGGGGAGCTCGTGATCGACTGGTCTCTAGTAGATTGATCGAACGCTTGAAGGTCGCTCTGCCCAGAGCAAAAAGCGCCGTTCATAGCAGTGGCGGCCACCATCTGCAAGAAGACGAACCACAATGGGTGGCCGACAAAATCCGGACGTTCTTCACGACTTAAATCCCCACGCCTTTTATCCTTTTCCAGACGATTGTCGTTTGAACGAAGGGCTAACTTTTCTATCGCAAAGTCTATTTTGGGCTCTTGTCCTGTCAAGAATCCGAGGTTGATCCCGATCCATTGTGTGTGAGCGAGGACCATCGCCAACATTCTACCGATGGGGACCTCTCTGAGATTGAAATAAGTAGAATGACAAAAACTGACTGAGAGCAAACAGCCCCGGTTGGAAAGGAGGAATCAGGGACGACCCAAGTCGTACAAGGAAAACTTAGTGAGAGGTAAGTTTAATACGTACCCTTTTAACTGAATAAAATTGGCTCGGATGCCAACCTCAAAAAACAAAATGTTGAATTGAGGAAAACCACAAGGAGGTAAAAGCAATGAAATTTAACGGAGGATAATTACAATGGGAATGCGAGTTTCTACTAACATCGCTGCTGTCAACGCTCAAAGAAATCTGTTCAGCAGTCAGCAAAACATTCAAGATTCATTGGCCAAATTGGCCTCAGGTTCACGAATTAACAAAGCCGCCGACGACGCAGCTGGTCTCGCTATCAGCGAAAATCTGAAAGCGCAAATCCGCTCCACACGTCAAGCTAGCCGTAATGCCAACGATGGTATCTCCATGGTGCAAACAGCTGAGGGTGGTTTAAATGAAATCGGTAACATTATTGTTCGTTTGCGTGAACTCGGAATCCAAGCAGCCTCTGACACAGTCAGTGACACTGAGCGCGGCTTTGCGGACAAGGAAGTTCAGCAACTGAAAGACGAATTACAACGTATCGCGTCTGTGACCACTTGGGGCAAAACTAAACTTCTGGATGGTTCCACTCCCACCTATGACTTCCAAATTGGCGTCTACAACACTGAAGCTGAAGATCGTATCTCCTTCAATGCTTCGGAAAACGTAGCCACCTTGGATGCATTAGGTCTCACGGAGTTGGATTACACCAGCAAGCTTGGTGCTCAGTCCGCCCTTGACTCTCTAGATGCCGCACAAGAAAGCGTTAACGGCATGCGCTCAAACCTAGGTGCATTGCAAAACCGCTTACTTTCGACAGTGCAAAACTTGGGCGTGTTTGAGGAAAATATGACGTCTGCGAACAGCCGAATTCGTGATACCGATATGGCACATGCCTCTTCGGAACTCACCCGCAACTCAATTTTGTTGCAGGCTTCGACTTCGGCATTGGCTCAGGCCAATACCAGCACCAACGCCGCATTGAGTTTGATTCGTGGTTAATTGAGATCAGAACTTTTCTAGATCTTGGTTACTCAGAAACCCGGCTCCTCTCGGCCGGGTTTCTTTTTATGCATTGCATAAATTCTCCCATTCCTCTCTCGACTCAGTAAGTTTTGTTGTCATAAAAATCTAGGCAATAAATCGATATGCCGTTACCATCGCATGAGAGTTGTAACCTGAATTTCAAAACTGGGAGTCTGCAAAATGGCCAAAAAGAAAAAGCCGAATAAAAAGAAAGTGGCTAAAAGCGCAGGTAAAAAATCTGCGAAAAAGCCTGTAAAAAAAGCTGCCAAAAAAGCCGCTGCTAAGCCTAAAAAGACTGCAAAAAAAGCTGCAAAGAAAATAACTAAAAAAGCCACGACTAAAAAAGCAGCCACCAAAAAGAAGGCCGCAACTAAGAAAACAAGTGCTAAAAAAGTTGCGACTCCCAAAGCTGTTAAAAAATCCTCGATAAAAGAAGAAGCCCTTCAGACCGGGACTGCCGCTGGCGCCCTTGGTGGAGCAGCCACAGATCTCGGTAACTTCGGTAGAGATTTGGAAGAGGAAGAACCCATGGACTTTGAAGCCATGAGCGAATCCATGGAGAGCGATGAAGATGCTATAGAAGATGAGGGCTATCCCGAAGCGGACATAGATGATTTTGATGACGATGGCGACATGGACGAGACGATTGAAGGCGACGACGACGAAGGCTACTTCTAATCCCTCTCTCATTTGATTTACAAAAAAACCGTAAATTTCTAAAAGGCTCCTGACGGAGCCTTTTTTGTTGCCCAAAAAAGAATTACCAAGACTTTCTCTTTTGCTTTTGACTGATACCGAAAAGACCTGGACCATTAATAAATACACGCAAGTTTTTGGAGGTCTACTATGAAACGTCTTCTTGTTCTCTCCGCTGGCTTTGCCATCATGGCATCCAGTCAGGTCTTTGCCGCAGGTTATGAGAAATCGATTCCCTGGGGCGGCCGATCGGCAGGTATGGGTGGTATTGCCACTCCATATATTTCTGGATCACAGGCCTTGTTTTTCAACCCCGCCGGCCTGGTGAGCGAAAATGTGGGTCAAGACATCAGCTTCAACATCAGCCCGACATCTTCGCAGTTTTCTGGTCCCATAGTCAGCGCCAACACCACGATGGATTCGGAAAGCAAGATTCTCACTCCGCTCGGTTTGATCTATGGCGCTACACTGAATGACAAATTGGGCTTTGGCGTTGGTGGATATATCTCTGGTGGATCATATGCCAATTATGAAAACGCCACCTTCTCTACCGGTACCGCCAATGTCAAAACTGACCTGCAGGTAGCCGAAGTTGCTGCTGGTGTGGGATATCGTTTAACTCCCGATCTCAAAGTCGGTCTGGCTGTACGTTATGTCCAAGCTAAGGCCAATTTTTCTGTAGTACAACGTTTGGCTGCGGCCCCTACTTATTTCGTCAACGCCGATTTTAAGGATCTCGAAGATTCGAATTTCGGTGCGTTCAAACTCGGAGCACAATACAAAATTAATGAAAGCACTTCGCTTGGTTTATCTTATAGATCCAAGGTCGACCTTGAAGCCAAAGGTAAAGTCAGCGGTACTGCTTACCTGCCTGGAGGTATGGGAGGAACGATGGCTCTAACTGAATCCGATGCAAGCGCCAAAACCACCTTTCCGCAACAGGTCTCTTTGGGAGCTATGCACAAAATCAGCGACTCATGGAATGCTGCGGCTGAGCTGGTTTGGACAGAATACTCAGTGGTTGATCGTGTTGAAATTGGAGCCACCATCCTTGGCAATGCTGCAGGCGACCTACAACAACGCTGGTCCAACCAATGGAACCTGCGCTTAGGCGGAGAGTATTTGGGCTACGACCACCCCATCCGCTTCGGCTATGTTTACACCAACACAGTCACGGCTCCCGAGTGGGCGCGCGCATCTTTTACTCCCGCCGGACCTGCGCACACTTTTACTCTGGGATCGAATTACAAGGTCGCCGACAACATCGAACTTGATGGTGGCTTTGAGTACACCACAGTCAGTGCTGACATTGGCTCTGGCAATAGCATCGATATCCTTGCTGGCGAATATTCAGCTACAGCTTATGCCGCTCATTTGGGTCTAACTTATTCTTTCTAATTAGGCTCTGTGCATATTTAAATTTCGTACCAGTTAAAGCCCCGCTCACGCGGGGTTTTTTTATTCTGATACGACACCTAACAGGCTCAGCCCTGTTTGATATTAAGTGGTTCCCAATTTACTGGGAGTGGCTACAGGCTTTGAGTGTACGGCATATTTTTCGAACTCTCCGTACTCGTGCAACTTGTTATAGAGAGTCTTAATGGTAATGCCCAAAGCATTTGCCGCCTGAGTTTTATTACCATCGAAATAATTGAGTGCCTTTAGAATGTAGCGCTTTTCCAACTCGTGCAGTGTCATCGTAGGATCGTAGTCATCAATCACAACCTTGTGATCGGGATTACGAATATGATCAGGCAAATCGCCTGGCATTATCACATGACCTTCGGAGAGAATCTGTAATCGCTCACACACATTCTGCAGTTCACGAATATTTCCCGGCCAGTCATACTTCATCATGATTTTCATGGCTTCCTCGGACATCTGGCGTCCGCGGTTGAGAAAGCCATTACTGTTTGTCGAAAGGAAATGTTCGATCAAAGCGGGGATGTCTTCCTTACGACGGCGCAAAGGTGGTGAATGCACCATGATCGTGTTGATACGATAGAACAGATCTTCTCGGAAGTTGCCGCGCAAAACTTCCTTATCAAGTTCTTTATTGGTCGCGCTGATGAGACGGATGTCTACGCGAATGGGATCTTTACCGCCTACCCGATAAATTTCGCCTTCCTGTAAAAAACGAAGAAGCTTGGCCTGAATGCCAGGGCTTAACTCACCAATTTCATCTAAAAACAAAGTTCCGCCATTGGCGACTTCAGCCAAACCGATCTTACGTGAGTAAGCGCCAGTAAAGGCACCCTTCTCATGACCAAAAAGCTCACTTTCCAAAAGAGTTTCGCGCAAGGCACCGCAATTGATTGCGACAAAGGGCTTATGTCGACGGTTCGATCGCTCATGAATCGCGTTCGCAACCAATTCCTTACCCGTCCCGCTTTCTCCAAGAATCAAAACGGTGGCGTTACTGGGAGCCACTCGATCTACCATGCGCATTAACTGCCGCATGATATCGGACTTGTAGACGATCCTTTTTTCTGTGACCATATGGGAACCAACAGTGGTCCCAAACGTGCCTTGATTAGCGGTGGGAAGACTTGTGCTCTCACCTTGAGGGAAGTGAGAAGATTTATCCATACCCGACATACGTACAACCCCTTCTTTATTTGCTCCAGCACGCTGTTGATTCCCCCCAAACCGCGCGCTTTAGCTCACTGCGTCTTAGTCGACACGGTGTTCTAACAGATGCTGAAAATTTGCGCAAGTCTTTTTTGCAAGGCGCCGTGTAGGATTTCTACCAGGAAGGGAGAGCCCACAATTGTCCGCCTCAAATAGCCAAAAATTGGCCGATTTGGCGTGTAAGTATCTGATATACCTCACGCTACAAAGGACTGCGAGTGAACATAGTTCCAAGTCTTATGCCAACGACCTGGGCCAATTTCTTGGTCCAATCGGTGTACAAAAGATTTTATATACCTCCTCAACCTTAGGTCCTTCTTTTCAAATCATATGGAAGAAAACTCAAGCAGAAATTTCAGTGCGCGAGGAGTTGATTACCTTTTTAATCAAAAGCGCCCAAGAGCTCTGGGCCCGTTTAGAACCTGCTTCAAGGCATCGTAAAATTGCCGTTTTGCGTGGATTTCTGCGCTGGCTTTTTGAAAACAAAATGGTGGCGGATGATTTTTCGCTACGTCTCATCGCCCCTAAAGTTCCCCAGAAATTACCACATTTCATATCCGTGGATGAAGCTTTGGCTGTCATCAAAGGAACCCATGAGCCGCATGTGCGAGCCCTCTTACTGGTTCTTTACGGTGGTGGACTGCGAGTGAGTGAAGCCTGTGCAATAGGTTGGCGCGACCTAGTACCAGATTCATTAAGTCTGCGGGTCTCGGGCAAGGGCGGTAAGACTCGTCTAGTTGCGCTTCCGAGCCTGAGTTGGTCGGCGCTCATCTCTTTACCTCGCACGGGAGATTATATCTTCGCGGGAGAAAAACCGCTTTCCTCGCGCAAAGCTTATGCGTGGGTGAGACGAGCAGGGGCACAGTGCGGACTCATGAAACCCCTGCATCCACACGCTCTCAGACACAGCTACGCCACTCACCTGCTGACATCAGGAACAGATCTGAGAATACTTCAGGAGCTCCTCGGCCATAGCTCGTTGGCGGCCACACAAAAATATACTCACCTCAGTCTGGATCACCTGGCGCGAGCGCTCGAGAAACATCACCCTCTCTCAGCGTCAAAGGTTAAAAAGCCAGGTCTGGTCGGCTAGACTTCCTAATATGCAAAAAAAACCAGCTATCCTTTTAGATCGCGATGGAACGCTTATCGTCGATCTTATTTACTTGAACGACCCCAACAAAATTGAATATCTCCCAGGAGTATTTGAAGCTTTGCGATTACTGCGCAATAGAGGTTTCGTATTTTGCGTAGCCACCAACCAATCAGGAGTTCCACGCGGGTTGGTGGATGTCCGCAATCTTGATGAAATACATCGGCGCATTCAAGCTCAGTTCAGTTCACAGGGAGTGGATATTTTATCTTTTCACAGCGCACCTTTCATGACTGACTCTGATCATTTCTTTCGTAAACCCAATCCAGGTATGCTGCTGGAGGCGGCGAACTGGCACAATCTGGATCTCAAGCAAAGCTGGATGATCGGCGACCGAATGACCGACGTCGAAGCCGGTCATCGAGCTGGAACTCGTTCGGCGTTGATCGGTACGCTTGAAACACCTCAAGAAAGCAGTTTTACCCCCCCAGAGGTACACGCTCCTAATCTTTTACTAGCTGCCCTGGAAATTTTAGCTCGGGTATGATGGCATATTGAGACAGCAAACTGTTTCATTTGGAATCACCATCTTATTTGCCAGCACAATCAATTAAGAGGACTTCAACTTTAGCCCAGAACGCCGATAAGTCCCATATATGGTTGAGACCATCCATATCTAGGGGAGTCTATGTTCGCTTTCGCACAAAAACTGGTGGCGCTCGGCATGTTTGTCTTTGCAGTCAATGTTGGGGCACAAAACGTTCATGGCGTTCTTCGCGTGGTCAAAGGCGATGTTCAAATCAAAGTGGCAAAGACGGGAGAAAAAATCAAAGCTCGCATTGGAGGAAAGGTTTTTCCTAAGGACGTAATCCTGACAGGAAAAGATGCGCGTGCGAAAATCGTTATGATCGACAAGAACGAAATCAATGTTTCTCCTCAATCGCAAATTGAAATTCAAAACTATGAGTTTAATCCTGAGCCCGGTGGCAAAAAAGAGGTTTTGCTAAATGTGATTTACGGCAAAGTTCGTTCGAAGGTGGAACAAAAATATGATGGCAAGACCAGCAAATTTCTTATCAAAACCCCGTCCGCAGTCGCCGGAGTGCGAGGAACCGACTTTTTGATGAGCTTCAATCAATCTAATCGGCAGTCTCAAGTGGTGACTTTCGAAGGTCGAGTCGAATTTGGCGTGCCTGGTCCAGGGGGAGCAATCGCTAATCCCGTTATGGTGGAACCCGGCAAAGCCGCAAGCGTGAATGCGGGCAGTTCAGCTCCCACGCCTCCCCGTGAAATGCCCAAAGAAGAGCTGAACCGAATGGAACAAGACACCAAGTCCGAGGCACGGCGCCCTACAGAAAACGGTGATACAGCTAAGAATGAGGGCAAACGCGATAGTGACGGGGGCGACAAACCGAAAGCCGACAATAATCGATCTGAAAATGAGGGAGATAAAGGTAAAGCGGACTCTCGCCCCTCCGAAGGGGATGGTGGCGATAAACCGAAATCTGAAAACGCTCGCGGCAATAACGTGAACGGCACGTCCGATGGTGACAAGCCAAAGTCCGAGGCGTCGGGTGAAAACAACAATGCCCGACCTAATGGCGCAAACACCAATGCCAACAACAATGGAAGCAAGCCTCCGGAAGATGCACGCAGCTCTCAGCCGGCAGAATCGTCTTCTACCCCTGGCAGCACTGGGGCTAGGCCAGGGACAACTTCCAACAATGGAGAAACCTCGAATGCGGGCTCTTCTGCGTCGTCATCTCCTAGACCTCCGGCGAGCCAAGCTTCAACCAATTCTAATTCCATCGTTAGACAGCCTGCAGCCACCACAGCACCGGCAACTACCAACCCACCGCCGGTAAATGCACCCAATGGGCCGAGTCTAGGAAGTAGTAGTGGACCACCTATGCCTCCTGTCGCTACTCAGCCTGCGGCCGCTATCAATACGCCAGCCATAAGTCCTGCTGGAGGCGGCAGTATGTTTCGTCCAGAAGATTTTGCCAGCACTCCACTTCCCAGCCTCCCAACGGTTGAAATTGTGGTTCCGAACCTTGTGCCCGTCGTACCAATTAACCCGCTCCCGGTTTGCGACGAATTTTGCCGCGGCATTTTCACTGACGGGCCCACTAAGCTCAAAATTAATATCACATATTAATGATTTTCTCTCGAGCGAAATTGGCTATCCTTAAGGGACAGCCAATTTCTGATTTAGGGAGAAATCAACGTGCATATACGCAGTCTCATCATCACCCTATTTGCCCTGAGCTCAATCTTCACCTGGGCACAGCAAAAATCACCAAAGCTAAAGCCGAAGAATATGAGTCAGGGCATTCAAGTGGATAGTGCGATGTCCATCAATTACGGTTCGTCTAGCTGGAATACAGACAGTCGCAAAATTGACACTGCACATTTGCTCTTGCGCGATAAGAACTCGGGAAAATTGGTCAAAATTCAGCTTGAGGAATCGGAACCCGATTCGTCGCAGTTTTCGGGAAATTTTTCAGTTAACTGGGGAAATAAAGACAATCTCTCTCCAGAAGTTTTTATACCACCCCAAGAATCCATGCAGTCAGAGGAAGATTATAAAAAAATTATTCAGATGATCCAGGAAAACCGCATTCCACGCAAACCCGTGGTGTGGAAGAAAAATGATAAAAAGAAAGCGAGCCTCAATGTTTTTGATACGCGCGAACAGGCTGAATCCGCGCTCAAGGCATTTCAAGAAGAGGAACGCATCGCAAATGCAATCAAAAGTAGTGACACCACGAAAGGACCCATCTCAAAATCTGCTTTGGCTGCGGCCGCAATGGCTGAGCAAAAAGCCAAACTTGAAAAAATGGCTCTGGAAGCAGCTCAGAGAGAAGCGGAGCGTGTCCGCCTAGAACAGATTGAAAAGCAAAAGGCGGAAGAACGCTTGCGTAAAGCTCAATTAGTCTCCGAGGCCGAGAGAGCCGCTCGCAAAAAGCAAGCAGAAGAGATTGCTCAGCAGGCTATGGCTTTTTACAATCAAGGTGATTTTGCCTCTGCCGAGACTAGCTTCAAAAAAAGCATTGAGCTTGATCCTGAAAATAAGAATTTCTATTTTCAGTACGGCGTCACACTCTATCGCAATCAAAAATTTAATGATGCAATTGTCGTGTTTCGCCTTGCCAAGGTCGATACTAAACTGGAAATTGAGAAAAAATACTACATGGGCTTGACCCACTATCGACTGGCCGAACTCGAACAAGCTCTTCAATCTTTTGGCGAAGTCGCTGCAAGTCAGGACCCAGCAATGGCGCCTTCGGCGAGATTTTACAGTGGAGTTATCCAGTTCGCTCAAGAGAAGTACGAAGAAGCAAAAGCAAACTTCGAAATAGTCATTGATACTTCAAGTGACCCCCGCCTGGACGAGCAAGCAGAGGCCTATTTGGATCGCGTTGCCGCTCAATTGATGTATAAAAAAATGAGCGAAAAAAAATGGACGCTGCTTGGTGTTGCAGGGCTGATGTACGACTCGAATGTGCTTTTAGCTCCTGAGTCAGCTGGCGATCAGGGAAGCAGCACCAATATTGCCGACGCTCGATTAATCACCATTGGAGATCTAGACTATCGCCCACTGTTTAATGAACATCACGAGTGGAGTGCAAAATTCAATGCAACACTGATGAACTCTGCAAAAAACCAAGCCGCGCAAGCTGATCCTTTTATGTTTAGCTGGGGGCTACCCTACACTTACAAAGGCATCATGGGCAAAAATGGATTCAAATTCACAGCCAAACCCGGTTATGAATTGCTGTACATGGATCCGAATGGCTCTGGATCTAAAACTATGGTCCTTGCCGCCTACACGCTCCTGTTAGACGGAACTTGGGTACTAAGTCCAAAGCATTTCTCTTCATACAGCCTTGAAACCCGTGTCGATGACTCTAAACTCGCCAACTCGTTGGGCGATAATGATTCAGATGCGATGAAGTATTCTTTAAAAACCACCCAGACATTTTTTTTAGACAAGGCACGCAAAGAAGCTTTGGCCGCAAATCTTGGATATGTGATCAATATCGCCAAAGGGAAGAATAAGAACTACAATCGCATCGAGGCTGGGGCTAATTACCTACATCCAGCCCCATGGAATTCCACATGGAGCCTAGGACTAAGTATCTTCAAACTTGAATACCCAGATGCAGATGAAAAACGCGATGATTTCAATTTGGCAATCAACCTTGGAGTCAACAAACCCGTGCGTGAATGGATGATTTGGGGCCTTACGGGAAGTTATACTAAAAATGATTCTAATCAAACGTCTAGTTACGAATACAATCGTTGGTCGATTATGACTACCGCAGCTTTTACAAGTATGTTTTAAAAAAATTTGGCCCATCTGCCTGGTGGGCCAGGTTTTAATTCCCTAGGTACTGGTGCAGAATTTCGTGCACGTGCGCCTCAACTCGTCTTCTCATCTTTCCCTCGCTAACGATCTCTTCGTGCCGCGCCAAAGGCAACCGCAGCCAAGGCAAAAAATCCTCTTCAACAGGCAAAACACCCTGGCTAGCGAGTAGTTTTAACTCAAAATGTAGTCTAAGCTTTTGCAATTCATTGCTCGACTCTGCAATGGCGAGCGCATTTCCTAAAAGATTGAATAGCTCCGGAGAATCCACGACTCCTTGTTGACCGAGCTTATGCACAACCTTGAGCCAATACAAAGACACTTCCAGACGGCTATAGTCAGAGCGCAAGCCTGAAAATTCGCGCAACAGACGAGCCTCAAGTAATGAATGCAATGGATCCACGTCTGAAGAGTTATTCACCTTAAAGGTGACCTCAATGTAATGCGTGGGCTCAAGAATTCCGCCGACAAAACGCTTGCGACTCTTCAAAGCCCCACGAGCAAAAAAACCCATTCGCGCACCGAGTGGATTGAGGCCATGTAGTATAAGATCTGATTCCCCGTGCTTATATGTTTTTAAAACAATAATGCGCTCTTTTTGTGTCACGCTGAAGGAGCTTCCGCCATTTCAGTTAATTTCCGTAAATCATGCGGTTTACGACGACGCAGATATAGCAGAGCCCCTGAAATTCCCCACACCATCAGAGTCAACTGAAAAGCAGTAATAGCCAGAGTACCAAATTGCGTCGGCCGTTCTAAGTAGGTTTGAAATAGATAATGAAAAGCAACTTGACCCACTCCGACTCCAGCGGGCGAGATCGGAACGGCCGTGACCACAAAACCCATTGGCACAGCAAACATGATTGCATTAAAAGTCACTCCATATTCACCCATGATTTGCGCAAGGATATAAAAAAAGAGCATACAAAAAAACTGGGCAAGGAGGCTGACTCCGACAGAAATCGCAATAGCTTGACGATTTTTACCAAAGCGATGGAGGGCCTCTAGAAGTTTATCAAAAGCACCCACCCGGCGGCGTAGAATTGTAAAACCCATAAGATGCGAAAGTCTCTGAGAAAAACCGATAGTGAACATGACCGTTAGACAAGCAAAAATGATCAAACAAGACAACGCTACCCAACGAATTTGTTCGTGAGATAAAACAAACTCGTAATCCCAGAGCACAGCCAACAATGTCAAAATAAAATAGGAGTAAAGACCCAAAGCACGATCAATAACGATGGACAACGCCCCATCCAAACGACGTTCTGGGTGATCCACCACCAAATAATACCCCCGCACCAAATCACCACCGACAGCTCCAGGAATGGCATGATTAAAAAATATACCTATGAGATAAAGCGAAAACCCATAACGCCACGAAATTGAAAATCCGCGAGAACGCAGTAAAAGTATCCATCTCCAAGCGGCAAGGCAGATATTGATGCCAACCAAGAACATGGCCAATGCAATATTGGGCCAGGTCATAAGATTCCACAACGCAGACGGATCCAAATGTCCCGAACGCACCATGTAAGCGACCAAGCCGATCGCAACCATGAGTTTCAAAATAGTGGTGAATAAACCCTTGTGCTTTGTTGCCATATTTATCTTAACTTGAACCTAAATTACCGTTAATTTAGCAAGCTGTCCAAAGGAGAGTACACTTATGAATATCGCGGTCCTGGGCACCGGATACGTGGGTTTGGTTGCTGGCGTGTGTTTCGCAGATGCTGGCCATGATGTCACTTGCGTGGACTCAAATGAGAGTAAAATTCAGAGCTTGCTGTCTGGCGAGGTTCCTTTTTATGAACCCGGCCTAGATGACCTATTTAATCTCAACATGAAGCGTATGCGCTTCACTATGAGTATTGCAGATGCGGTTACGACATCCCAGGTCATTTTTGTGGCGGTCGGCACACCTGAGCTTCCAGATGGTTCGGCCGATTTGGGTCCAACTTTTGGAGTGCTCGATGAAGTTTGTAAAGCTGCCAATGGACCTAAAGTCTTGGTTTTAAAGAGCACGGTACCCATTGGCACTTTTCATCGTGTGAACTCCTTCTGTCGCGAACACAGCCAATTCGAGATGGATATCGTGAACAATCCCGAATTTCTGCGCCAAGGAGCTGCGATTGAGGATTTTCTTAAGCCAGATCGAGTTGTAATCGGATGCTCTAGCGAGAAGGCTCGTCAAACAATGCAGGAATTGTACGAACCTTTTGTTACTCGAGCTGGGGCAAAGCCAATCATTTTTATGGATAATACTTCAGCTGAAATGACAAAGTACGCGGCCAATTCATTTTTAGCGCTTAAAATATCATTTATTAATGAACTCGCGCTTTTGGCAGATAAGCTGGGCGCCGATATCGATAGCGTGCGTGCAGGATTTACTTCGGACTCGCGAATTAATCCGGCATTTTTTAACCCCGGAATAGGTTACGGAGGCTCTTGTTTTCCAAAAGACGTACGTGCACTCATTCATATGGGTAAGCAACACGACCTTGAATTAAAAGTTTTGAAAGCTGCTGACGAAGTTAATGAACGCCAGAAAGGCATCTTGACCCAACGGTTGATTGACCGTTTAGGTAACTTGAAAGGCAAAACCGTCGCTCTTTGGGGCTTGGCTTTTAAAGCTCGTACTGATGATGTTCGCAGAGCTCCGTCTTTAAAAATTATGGAGGATCTGTTTCTCAATGGCGCCAAAATTCGCGCTTTTGATCCTGTGGCCGCGAACAATGCGCTTGATGCCTGTCGGGTCCCGTTTGAAGTTTGCAATTCAGCGCTGGATACTGTTGATGGAGCAGACGCACTTTTAATTGTAACTGAATGGCCAGAATTTCACTCAGTTAATTGGACAACTGTAAAATCACGCATGAAACAGGCGCTGGTTTTTGACGGACGTAACCTTTATGATCCAGCAAAAATGACGGCTGCGGGCGTGGAATACTATGGCGTTGGTCGACAAATTCGTAAGAGTCAGGAAGCCATAACGCGTGTCTCCTATTCCTGAATTCGGAGAGGTTCTCCCAGGCGTAAACTATATTGAACGCCCGGGAGCCTACGCTTTCATTGAAAATGAGTCTGGTCTTGTGGCTGTGATTCGCACCCCTCTTGGACTTTTCTTGCCCGGCGGAGGCCTTGATCCCGGAGAAAGCTTCATCCAAGGTCTATACCGCGAGCTTAAAGAGGAAATCGGTTACTCGCTCACGCAGGCAAATCTCATCACCCGCGCCATTCAGTATCACTGGTCTGGGCACTACGGACAGTACTTCAAAAAAGTCGGCCACTTTTTCGAAACCAAAGCGCTAGCGCCCGCAACTCCTAGCCTTCAATTCGAACATGAATTACTTTGGTTTACCTGTGATAAGCTACAAATACAATTAACGCAGGAATTCCAACGTTGGGCCACAGCTGAGTGGCAAAAACAAAAACCATAAACTATGGTGTTAGATACCCGCCCGGTGACGTTCTTGATCGTCCAAAACACTCACTATACCGCCCTTGAGCTGAGGTCTGTAAGCTAGATGTTGAATGTCATAAGTGAACTTTGCACCATTTAGTCCTGCCGTTTGCCACTCTGGTCCCATGCGAATCGCATCTACCGGACAAGCCTCTTCACAGAAACCGCAAAATACACAACGAAGAATATCGATTTCATAGGAAATTGGATATTTTTCCACAGTGGGATCGTTGCTCTCGGCGGCAGTGATCTTGATACACTGAGCAGGACAATTGGTCGCACAAAGCATACAAGCCGTACAGCGGATGCTTCCATCCTTTTTAACAGTCAGTACATGGTTGCCTTTGAAACGAGGACCATATTGATACTTTTCCTCCGGATAATTCAGAGTCGGCATCTTCTTTTGGTTGAAGAGGTTGCTCAACATTTTTTTAAAAGTGAACCACATCCCAGCAAGTATCCCTGGTAGGTACCACTGGGCTGCTGGGCTTGGACGTCTAACCAAACTCATAAAGCACCTCTATGGGTCGTTGCATAGTTCGCTTTGGCTCCCCCCAAACTCTTAGGTCGAAGGGCCCAATTGAGATCGCGACCTGCGAGTAACTCACAAACCTCGGAGACTGTCAGAGCTTGGGGAACTACCGTTGTCCCCACTTTAAAGGTCTGCACCTTGCCTTGGAAGTTGGTAAAACTTCCGCTCTTCTCGATGTAGGTTTTTAGAGGAATCTGCCACGTCTCACAACCTGCTTCATCCAAGTCGGCGCTGTGGCAAGCCGTAAACCAGACCATGCTCTGAGCTTGGCTCAGCATTTGAACTTTTTCTTTAATATCCGGAAATGAAGATTGATTCTCAGGACCAAAAACCAATGCCAGCTTAATTTTTCCACCACTCAGTCCCACTTGCAGATCTTCCCAATTACCCTTGCCAACATTTGCTTTAAACGCACCTTCTAAACCTTGGGTGTTGGGATTAAGATCTCCACGCAAGAGTAGACCATCAAATTCGGTTGTCTTTTCTGGGTTATTCAACCAATGAAAAATGTTTTTCACTTTTAAGTCTTGGACCAAAAACTTGAAAAGATCCGCATATTCTTCATTGGTGTACTGACCAGTAACTACAACTGCCACCGCATCTGGACCACTTTGTTCAACAACTTCATTTAAACGCTGAGCAACTGAGCGAGTGGCTTCCGCAGGAGACTTTTCAGCCCAGGAACCACGCTGACCGATTTTCCCAGCCAATAAGCGAGTTTGGACGTTGACGAACTTGTAAGTATCTCGACCGGAGTCACACATCCAATACCCATTCACATCGGGATTGTAGCGGGGCTTGACTCGCCACAGACCTTCTTCGTTGTAATGGACTTTTACGTTACAACCTGTTGAACAACCTGGACAAATGGAGTCAGCGTCTTTGAGATACCAAACTCGCTGACGAAAACGAAAATCTTTAGAAGTCAGAGCTCCCACGGGACATATGTCCACCGTATTGAGTGAATAATTATTATCGAGGGGCTTGCCTTCTACGACACCGATTTCACTACGGTCACCACGATTGAAAATTCCCAGCTCATGAGTCTTCGAAACCTCGTCCGTAAAGCGCACACACCGTGAGCACAAAATACATCGCTCGGAATCCAAAACCACCGTAGGACCTAAATCTACCACCTTGTGCTTTTTGACTTTGGGCTCTGCCATCTCAGGGTCATAACTGCCGAACTGCATATACTGCTCTTGCAGACCACATTCTCCAGCCTGATCACAGATCGGACAGTCGAGAGGGTGATTGATCAAATGAAAATCCATCCCCCAACGTACAGTTTCCTTGACGGCCTCGGAGGTGTTGTTAACCACCATGCCGTCCTTGACCTCAGTATTACAAGCAATCTGCAACCGAGGCATGCCTTCAATTTGAACCATACACAAACGACATACACCAGCTACACTTAACCCTGGATGCCAACAGTAGTGACAGATATCCTGACCCGCGGCCTTAAAGGCCTGAATCACTGTCGACCCCTGGGGAACTTCAACTTCTTTTCCATTAATTTTAATTTTAGGCATGTGCCGCCCCTCTCACTTGGGCTGTGTGTCCGCCTTTGCGGATATGACTTTCAAATTCATCGCGGAATTTAGTCACAAATGAAATTGCTGGCATAGCTGCAGCATCCGACAGCGCACAGATCGTTTTACCCATCATTTGCTGAGCAACTTTTGAGATCAAATCAAGGTCTTTTGTTTCACCATGACCATGTAAAATACGATGCACAATCTTATTCAACCAACCCGTACCCTCTCGACAGGGAGTGCATTGTCCGCAGGATTCGTGGTGATAAAAATGCATCAACACACTCAGCATATCTACCATGTTATTGGAGTCATCGATTACAATGACCGCGCCGGATCCTAACATGGAACCCATTTGTGCCAAGGCCTCGTAGTCCATTGTGACTTTCCAAGACTCTTCAGCCGTCAAAACCGGTGCCGAAGAGCCACCCGGAATAACTGCTTTAAGTTGTCGACCAGGACGCAAACCACCACAAACGTCATTGATTAAAGTTTTAAGTGGAATACCTAGGGGAACCTCATAATTTCCCGGTCTCACTACATTTCCACTAACAGAAAATAATTTGGTACCTGCCGACTTTTCGGTGCCGTATTTGCGGTAAGCCGCAGCCCCATCACGAATGATGTATTTAACAGCGGCCAAGGTTTCGACATTATTTACGATGGTCGGCTTTCGCAGATAACCCTGAATTGCTGGAAATGGGGGCTTCAACTTCGGTTGGCCCTTCAATCCCTCCAACGAGGAAATCATACCTGTTTCTTCTCCGCAGATATAAGCACCAGCGCCAGCATAAACATCCATATCGTGGTCAAAGCCGGAGCCCAAGATATTTTTGCCCAGGTAGCCTGCCTTATAAGCTTCACCTATTGCCGCTCTTACCACAGCAATGGGATAATCATATTCGCCCCGAATGTAGATATAGGACTTCTTTGAACCAATAGCGAAAGCCGAAATTAACATTCCCTCGATCAACTGGTGCGGAGCTCTTTCCATCATCAATCGGTCTTTGAAAGTTCCCGGCTCCCCTTCATCCGCGTTGCACAAAAGATAACGGGGTTCACCATTGGCAGGAAGAAAACTCCATTTTGTTCCCGTCGGAAATCCTGCTCCGCCGCGACCACGCAAACCGGAGGCCTTAACTTCCTCGATGATGGCTTTGGGATCCATCTTTAAAGCTTTAGAAAGAACCTGGTATCCGCCATGTTTTTTATAACCCTCAAGTTTTTGGAACTCGGGCTTTTCGTAATGTTCGGAAAGCAGTTTTACTTCCATTGGACCCTATGCTCCCATTTCTTTCAGTTTTTGGATCGCGATCTCTGTCGTTAAATTTTCCAAATATTGATCGTTGACTTGCATCATTGGCGCTGTCCCGCAGGAGCCAAGGCACTCGACCCGTGACACAGTGACTTTACCATCGTCACTGACTTCTCCATCATTGACTCCAAAATGCTTACACAGAGCATCGGCAAGCTCACGACTTCCATTCATGGCGCACGAAATGTTAGTGCATACCTGTACGTGTAGCTTTCCCACCGGTTTTTGGTTGAACATAGTATAAAAACAGCGCACCTCATCAATATGCGCCTCGGGAATTGCCATCAGCTTACTCAAGTATGACACAGCCTCGGGCGGAACCCAGCCATGCTCTTTTTGTACCCTGTAAAGGCAAGGAATAATGGCCGAGTACGTTGTTTCATAACGTTTAAGCTCAGCTTTAACGAACTCTTGTCCTTCTGGTGAAAGCGTGAACATAAATTAGCGCTCCAATTCGCCGGCAATAATATTTTGACTGCCCAAAATCGAAATCACATCCGCCAATAAACCACCCGTGATTTGTGCCGGAAACGACTGATAAATCGAGAAACTTGGGGCTCGACACTTTAACCGATACGGACGAGCACTATTGTCACTGACAAGATAAAAGCCCAACTCACCATTGGCTGCTTCAGAATAGTCGTAGATCTCACCTACCGGCGGACGCAATCCCTTAATCACTAGCATAAAGTGATTCATGAGGCCTTCAATGTTGCCGTAAACTTCTTTTTTCTCTGGCAACACGATGTTTTTATCCCTGATTGTGTAATCACCTTCGGGAATATTTTTAGCCACTTGAGAAATAATTTTAAGTGACTCTCGCATTTCTGCGACACGTACTAAATAACGATCATAGACATCTCCCGTAGTCCCCACGGGAACATCAAAGTCCAATTGGTTGTACATGTAATAGGGTTCAGCCTTGCGCAGATCTAGACCTACGCCCGCCGCCCGCAAGCAAGGCCCCGTATAGCCCCAACCCAGAGCTTCCTGAGACGAGATACAGCCCACATCGCGAGTGCGCTGAATCCAGATCTTATTTTCTGTCAAAAGTAGATCCAGCTCATCAACACCCTGACGCATTTCCTCAACAAACTGCAAAACATCGTTGTACCAGCCAGCAGGTGGATTATTGGCCATACCACCCACTCGAGTCATCGAGACCGTGAGTCGCGCACCACAGAGCTTTTCAAACAGCGTGTAAACTTTTTCTCGGTAGGTGAACAAATGAAAAAAACCAGTCAGAGCGCCAAGATCTACCGCGTTTGCACCAATACACACCAAATGATCAATAATGCGCGAAAGTTCACATAAAATAATGCGAATCGCTTGCGCTTTGGGGGGAACTTCCACGCCCAGAAGCTTTTCTACGGCTTTACAAAAACCAACATTGTTCATGGGTGCTGAACAATAGTTTAAGCGGTCCGTATAGGGGATGACTTGGTTATAAGGATGGGTTTCGGCCATCTTTTCAAAACAACGATGCAAATAACCCATCTCAACGCCCGCCCGATGCACCCGCTCGCCATCGAGTTGAACCATCACCCTTAATGTTCCATGCGTCGCTGGGTGTGATGGCCCTATGTTTAAGGGTACGAGATCTTTATTTGGGTCCTCGACATAATTGGGATCATTATCAAAATGAATGGGCAAAGAGGTCGTGCAATGTTGCTGCAAATCCGCTGGATAATCCTTGCGCAGCGGCCACCCTTGAAACTGATGGTGCACGAGTAAGCGACGCATATTGGGGTGACCAGAAAACCGGATCCCAAACATATCGAAAGTTTCTCGCTCAAGCCAGTCAGCACCACGCCATAGGTGCATGATGGTAGGCACTTCTTCGCCATCGGCTATAGACGTCTTTACCCGCAAGCGGCGAAAATCGCGAGTAGAAAAAAGTTCATAAACTACCTCAAAGCGCTTGGCACGCTCAGGAAAGTCCACGGCAGTAACACACATGAGGAAATCAAACCGATTGCTGTCTTTAAGGTGTTTCATCAAAGCCACAATGTACTCTTTTGGAATAGTGAGCACATTGCCGCCGTGGGCGTAGCTGTATTCAAAATCAACATTTGGGAACTTCGTCTTTAAATCTTGGCGAAGGCCCTCAATAATATTTTGACTCATCGGTAAACTCCAGGCTGCCAAGTGTCTTTCCAGGGCCGCGGGGCCCCATCTTCAATCATTTTTTGAATACGCATCACCCCGTCCAAAACCGCTTCTGGAGTTGGAGGACAACCAGGCACATACACATCAACTGGAACAACTTTGTCTACGCCTTGCAGCACGTGATACGAGCGGTAAAATCCTCCGGAACTCGCGCAGGCTCCCATGGAAATCACATATTTTGGCTCTAACATTTGTTGGTAGATGCGCAAAATCACCGGGGCCATTTTTTCTGTGATCGTACCGGCAACGATCATTAGGTCCGCTTGACGAGGAGAAAAGCGAACGACCTCAGCGCCAAAGCGGGCGAGATCGTAACGCGGCCCCATCACCGACATCATTTCGATGCCACAACAGGCCGTTCCGTAGGGGACTGGCCAAAGGGAGTTTTTTCTTCCCCAAGCTACGATCTTTTCAAGCTTAGTGGTGAACGCGAACGTCTTACTACTTTCAACCAATTCACGATCAGTTTGTCTGAGGGACTCAGCCAATCTGGACTCCTTTTTTAGATCGCATCAATATCTTTTCATTAATTAGCAAACCCGGCCAAATTAGCACTCTTAAGGCACCGCAGGAAAGGCTTTTCAAGGGCCTGGTGCGATGTCGCTTCGCTTCAGGAAAAGTCCAGTTTTGTAGTCGAGTCTAGTTTCGGTTTGAAACCCCCGTTGCGCACACGAGAAAATCAGTGATTGAGTTCCACGGAATGGGACTTAAGGGAAGTGTCCTAATTAAGTTCCTTAACATTATGGACTTGAAAACCACCAAGGAGGGGGTATGAACCGAATCGTTTTTTTTCTGGCTGCCATTTTTTCAGGCAGCTTAATGGCCGCACCAGAACCCGGCGATCTTCTAGTCAAACTAGCGCCTGAATCTGAAACTTCCACTCTGGCCGATTTGTCATCGCACTTGCCAATGGGATCTAAGATTGAAAAATTGGGAATCGCTGGCTGGGTACACGTTAAAATGCCTACCCAATCGGCGAATGCTTTTTCAAAACAACGTCTTATGAATTTGCCCGGAGTTTTGAAAGTTGAACCCAACCACAAGATCCGCCTACTTGAAGATTACAAGCTGCGTGACGCGAAGTTGCGCGCGCAACTTTTGGCGAAAATCAATGCTGGCGAGCTGCCCTTTCCAGGCATGGGAGGAGATGCTCCATCCACTGATAACCCAGAAATCCCCATGAATGGCAGCGGCGGCTCTGGGTCGGACCCAATGTTCAACAAGCAATGGGGAATGAACCAGTTGGGTGTGCGCGACGCTTGGAACCGCACCAAAGGCAATCAGGATATGATTGTTGCCGTCATCGACACTGGAGTTGATTACACCCATGAAGATTTAATCGATAATATGTGGCGCAACCCACGCGAAATTCCCAACAACAATATTGACGATGACCGCAATGGCTATGTTGATGACATTGTTGGTTGGGATTTTGTCTCTAACGACAATAAGCCTTACGATCTAACGGCCAGCATGATGGATATGCTTCTGGGTGGAGGCAACCCAGGTCATGGCACTCATTGTGCCGGCAATGTGGCTGCTCGCGGCGAAAATGGTAAAGGGATCGCTGGAGTGGCTCCGAATGTGAAAATCATGGCCTTGCGGTTTATCAGTGAGAAAGGTGGAGGCACAACCGCTGACGCCATCAAGTCGATCAAGTACGCCATCGACAACGGTGCTCGCGTTCTCTCAAATTCTTGGGGTTCGGAAGGTGAAGATCCTAAGGATCCTGATACCAATGCTCTAAAAGATGCCATCGCATTCTCTGAGCAAATGGGTGTGCTGTTTGTTGCCGCCGCAGGCAACGGTCACCAGGGCGTCGGTTACGACAACGACCGAGACTCTAAGCCGGCTTACCCAGCGAGCTACGACCATGATGTGATTATTTCCGTAGCTGCGATCGATGAATCCGGTAAGTTGGGCGGCTTTTCCAACTGGGGTCAGCGCAGTGTGGACCTTGGCGCTCCTGGCGTTAAAGTCTTTTCGACAGTCACTCAGAGCAACAAATATTCTGATACAGTGATCGACATCCCTGGGTTGATTACCGCCACATGGGACGGAACCTCAATGGCTACCCCTCATGTGGCTGGCGCTGCCGCACTTTTTTGGAGCCTACACCCGCAAAAGACCTGGCGCGAAGTCAAGAATGCGATCCTTATGTCAGTCAAGAAGACCAGCGTTTTGGGCGGCAAGACCGTTTCTGGCGGCCAACTTGACGTGGCCAACTTAATTCGGATGTAAGTACAACTTAGTCTTTACGCACCTTACGTGCTCAATAAGCCAGCCCCTTGGGGCTGGCTTATTACTTAAATTACGCGCCGCATTTAAGAATTCCCGAAGTACCAAAAAATCACTTCAATCAGTTAGTCTGCTTGCATGCCGGGTCAACCATCCGAACTTCTCAACCGACCCTACTGGTTTTACATCAAGAAGCATAAGGTCAATGTGGCTTTAGGGCTCACTTGGTTATTTTTAACCAATTTGATGGAAACCCTTGTTCCCATCATGATCGGCAAGACTCTTGATGCGATCACGGCGGCAGCACCTCTACGCTCAATTGCCGAAATCGTCGTCTGGATCTTTGTACTCATTCTTTTTCTTTCGCTATTTCGCTATTTGTGGAGAATCTTTTGGGCACGTTTTCACCACAGTGTGGCTGAAGATCTGCGCAACCGAGTTTTTGACAGCATGCTGAATTTAGGTCCTAGCTTTTTTCGCACACGTAAGATCGGACAACTAATCAGCCTGATCGCAAATGACGTCAATTCTTTCCGTATGGGAATTGGTCCTGGATTTCTTATCCTTTTCGACGGCTTGATGATGATCGTCCTGATTCTCCCTGTCATGGTTTCAATTTCATGGACGTGGACATGGCAAACACTCGTACTGATGCCTCTTGTTCCTTTCATAGTTAAAAGAATTCTTTCGCATTTGAGTCTGGAGTTTCACAACCGACAAGAGCGCTTCGCCGACCTTTCGGGGTCTGCACAGGAAATTATTTCTGGAATTCGCGTGATCAAGAGTTTCGCTCAGGAAGACAACCAAACTCAACAATTCAACACCCACAGCCGCGCCTTCATGTACTCTTGTGATCGCGTAGCCAAATGGAGTTCTTTTTTTGTACCCTGCCTGGAATTACCCGTAGCTCTTGGCAGCGTACTCCTTTTATTGTTAGGGACCCCGGAGGTCATCGCAGGCACAATCACCTTGGGGCAATTTTTCGCTTTTTATCAGTACATTCAGAGAATGGTTTGGCCCATGGAAGCCATAGGTGTTTCGTTAAGTCATTTTCAGGAAGGATGGGCCTCGTTCCGGCGCATTCGTGAAGTTCTTGAATTCCAACCCGATGTTCCTGACACTGGTGAGATAGAAGTGGACGAACTGCACACGCTTGAAGTTCGCGATCTCAGTTTTTCTTACCCAGGATCGAACTATCTTACCCTCGACAAAATTTCTTTTTCTTTAAAAAGGGGTGAATGCCTCGGTGTTGTGGGTATGACTGGCTCGGGCAAATCAACACTCATTGAACTGCTGACTCGTCAATACTCAGTGCCTGAGGGAACAATTTTGATCAATGGCATATCTATCGAAAAAATCAAAATTGCCTCACTCAGAAGACTTATCGGTATAGTGCCGCAGGAGGCTTTTTTATTTTCGCGCATGGTGAGTGAAAATATCGCTCTTGGTATGGAAAAGTGGCAGTTCGCGGATGTTCACGCGGCCGCAAGCCAGGTGCGCCTGGAGGCAGAAATTGAACGCTGGCCTCAGGGCTTTGAGTCTTTGGTGGGCGAACGCGGAGTGAATCTTTCAGGTGGCCAAAAACAACGCTTAACCTTAGCTCGCGCCTTGATCCGAAAAGCGCCGCTAGTAATTTTAGATGATGCCCTTAGTGCCGTCGACGCAAAGACCGAAGAAGACATATTGATTCATCTGCGACATGAGCTGGAAAAGACAACGTCGATCGTGATTTCCCATCGACTCGCAAGCGTGCGTCAAGCTGACCTTATACTGGTACTCAAAAATGGACACACGGAGGCCCTCGGTAAGCATCAAGATCTCATTCACAGTTCAGCTTCCTATTACCTTATGTACAAAATGCAGAGCGAAGGGGCTTGTTAATGGCCCATCATTTTTTTACTGAAGACAACGTTGCCGTTGAACTCACGTTCATAAAACTTTTCCGCAAGTTGTGGCCCTTCTTGTGGCGTCACAAACCCAAAATTTTTATATCACTAGCCTTGATCGCTGGATTCGTCACCACGGGCAGATTTTTACCTTTTTTGTTTGGCCAGGCCGTGGACAAAGGTCTGCGTGGTGACCAACATGAAATTATCATCTGGGTCGCCGTCGCCTACCTTGTACTGGAGCTTCTGCGCGCGGGGCTAGCTTTCTGGCAAAACTCTTACATTCAAAAATTTGGCAACTTGGTGCTTTTTGAAATTCGAGAAAAGCTCATTCATCACGTGCAGCGGCTTCCGCTTGATTATTTCGAAAAAAATCCCTCTGGCCGCACAGTTACGCGCGTCACTAACGACGTCTATGCTCTGGGAGAAATTTTTAGTCAGGGGCTGGCGGCGATTTTTGTAAGCGTTGTCGAAATGATTTCGATATTTTTATCTCTGGCTTTGATCTCTTGGAAAATGACGGGCATCACAGTTTTGATTCTGCCCGCACTTTTGTGGATCTGCTTACACTTAAGCCGTAAGATACGTTTTCAATTTGGCGCCACCAAACGTAAACTCTCAATGATTAATGCCTTCAGCGCTGAGAGTTTGAGCGGCATCAAAGTCTTGCAATTGTTTGGTAAGGCTCCAGAGACACGATCCTTCTTTGAGCAAATGTCCAGAGAATACCGCAATCTTCAGCTTTCGACCGTAAAGTTGTTTGCCACGCTTTGGCCAGTGATTGAGGCTTTCAATATATTTACTCTCGCGGTAGCGCTTTTTGTCGGTGCATATTTTCATTCTCAACAGAGTATTTCTTTAGGAGAGCTGAGCGCTTACTTGCTGCTTCTTCAGGGTTTTTTTAAGCCACTCAAAACTATTCTTGAACGTTACAATCAATTACAAAATAGCTTGGCCAGTGCGGATCGAGTCTTTCATTTATTAGAAGAAACAGCGGAAAACGATTTGGGCGGATACTTAGACGCTAAGCGCTTGACTGGCGCTATCGAATTTCGCGGAGTGGGGTTTCGCTATAGCGACAACTCGCCTTGGGTTTTAGATGACATAAATTTAACCATTAAACCAGGAATGTCCGTTGCGCTGGTTGGGCGCACGGGCAGTGGAAAATCAACGACGATTGCCCTTCTGCAAAAGCTTTATCAACCCGAGAGAGGAGAAATCCTTATTGATGGCCTTTCACTTGCGCAAGTCTCCGCTCGCGAACTGCGGCCCCGTGTAGGTGTTGTGCAGCAGGACGGCTTTGTATTCAGCGGCAGCATTTTCTCTAATATTTCTCTACACAATCCCAACATTTCTCGCGAACGCGCTCTTTGGGCCGCAGAACAAGCGCAGGCGCATAGTATCTTAAGCCAACATGGTGGCCTCGACGGTCGCCTACAAGAGCGCGGATCAAATTTAAGCGCCGGAGAACGTCAGCTGCTGGCATTTGCACGCGTGTTGGCTTTTGATCCTGATATCTTAATTTTAGATGAGGCCACAGCAAATATCGACTCTGTCAGTGAACACCAAATTCAACAAGCCACGCGGGTGGTGACTCGAGGGCGCACTAGCGTGATCATCGCCCATCGTCTTTCGACGATACTTCACTGCGATCTCATTGTGGTTTTAGAAAGTGGCAGAATTGCTGAAATGGGAACCCACCAAGAGCTTATCGCACGCCAAGGGAAATATTGGGAATTATATACGCTCCAGTATGCGAATCTTAACGCCCAAGGTAAAGTGGCAACCTCTCAGTTTGAACCGCAAACCTGACAAGCCTCTTCACAGCTCAAGCCACCAAGAACGGGTCTTGTTGCCTAAGCGGCTTTCTGGTACTTAATCCAGCAGAGGTATCTTTCTATGATTAAATATCCATTACAATTCAAAGTAAAAGCCGAAGCTACATCAGGCATACAAAACGTATGGACGGCTTGGGCCGAATCACATGACCAGAAGCTCGTGATGGCTGTGCCTCCCGAATTCAATGGTCCAGGCAACGGGCTTAGCCCTGAGGATCTTTACGCATTGGCCTTAGAAAATTGTTTTATTGCCACATTTAAAGTGTTCGCTGAAAAATCAAAACTAGACTTCTCGCATCTAGCAGCCAAAGCTGATCTTGAAGTCGATCGTGATGAACAGGGTCATCCTTGGATGGCACGAATACATTTAGTCGTAGATCTTTATGGAGTCACTCAAGTAGAGAATGGGCAAAGATTGCTCGAAAAAGCCTCAAAATCGTGCATGATCTTAAACTCAGTTAAATCGGAGAAAAAATTTAGCTTTCAAGTTCACTCGCCGTAAGGCTATTGGGTCGCTCGACGACCGTCCTCAATGATCATAAAATCTGACGAATCAATACGTTTATTTTTTGGTTTTATTTTGGGTTGGAGATCCCTTGGCGTAGCGGCACAGGCTTTATTAGGACGATAGCTCCAATTCTTTCTTCGGTACTCACTCACAGCAGCAGAGATTACAGGTCCAGGGCAATCTGTGTTGCCCGCGTGGTGTTTGTGTGTATTTACTTCTGATGTCGGAATGTTGTACTGATCTTGCAACGCTTTAATCATGGCAAATAGTTTTTGCTTTTGCGAGGACAAAAGGCCATCATTGGCGTCGCCTTCAACAACGATTGTGATATGTCCGTCTGGATTATAACCTTTTTTGGTCACCGGATTGAAAATCGTATTAGTGTCCGGCTGAAAAACCGGGTTTCGCCCTTCAGCCGCAATACCATTCACATCGATGAAGTAATGGTAAGGAATATCTCCCCATAAATTATGCTTAAAATCAGTTTTGTCATTAGCTGAAAACCGAAACAATCCATTGAGCTTTTGATCGACCGTTCGGTTTGGTTTTTTCGCAGTGCCGGTGTAATGAATGGTGATCTTAGACGGTCTTGAAGAGTGCTTCCTGAGTCGAGTCGTAATGGGCGCCGAGCGGCTCGAGCGCCAATCCTTACTCGCTATATCGATAAGAGAGTCCAAACACTGCGCTTCAGCAGAATTTGATAGCGCCCATGACAAGCAAAGTAAAGCTAACAAATTCCCACAATACCTTAACTTCAATAGCAATTTGATTCTCCCATTTGCTATATCCTTGTTTGACCTAATCTTTAAGCTTAGTAAATTTCACGCGCTGATCAGAAGCAATTTGAGACTCTTTCTCCCATTTGCCCGCTTCAGCCCGATAGCCTTTGCGTTTTTCAATCCACTTCTCACGTTCAGCTGCAGCTTTCTGCTCTTTGCTGTCGATTTCTTTTTGGATAGCAGCCAACGCCTCCTTTTGTTGATCCCATGACGCCTTTTCCTTTTCAACTTCAGAAATTTTGAGTTTATATGTCTCAAGGTTCTGTTGGCGCTTCACTTTATTGGCCTCAAGCTTTTCCAGGGCAGAGCGTAACTGAAGGATTTGAACTTCCTCCTTCTTCATTTGCACCGTTTCGTCTTTGCTGAAGTCCACAAGCTTCTGCTTCATCTTATCCAAAATTGCGCGATTTTTTTCCAAATTGTTTGCGTTGCCTTGCAAGGCTGTTCTCTGTTCACGTAGTTTCTTGATTGCGCTGGTTACTTCAACGATGTTTTTTGAAGCGATTTCAGCATTCTCCGTGTACTGGCTCAAATTGGCCTTAGCGTTCTCTTCATTTGTCTTGAGCTGCTGAATTGCTCCCTGAACATCAGTCTTCGCAGAGGCTGTTGCCGCTATCAACATCGTCACAATCGCTGTTAACACTTGCATCTTGTTCATATCTTGCTCCTATAAAATAAAATTTCTAATCAATTCGAACCCAATGCTGCTTGATCACTCTGCGGACGAGGCGCTGGTGTACCCGTGTTGGCCGTAGGACAGACGTTTTGCAGCGATGAGCGATAGCTTCCTATCTCATCAACCCAAAACTCACCATCAAAATTCCAATTCATCATTTTAGTTGGACGAATGTGCGCGGGGACACGATTTGCATTACCCACTTCACCACCAGCAACCTGATAACGGATATTTTCTCCACTGCCTGAAAAAACCTCGTAGCGGAGAAATTCGTTATTTTCGAGAACCCGATTCATATCAGAGTGAATACCTTTAGCCTTTGCCACCAAAACATCGCCGGCCTGAGACATGATTGTTTCAGATTCACGATTCAATTTGACCTTCGATAACTTTTGGAAATCCAAGAAACCCTGCCGACTTTGTTCAAGCATGGCCAACTGAAAACGCAAAGCGATCGTAAGATCACGTTCAAGCTTTTGACTGTTGCGCCACTGGTCGATGCTCTTTTGTAATGACCGGTCAGTTTTGGCTTTTGTCAGCTTAAGCTTCAACTCATCAAATCGCTTTTTTGATTGCTCGGCTCGCCAACGAATGCTTGCCTTTTCTTCTTTGATCTTTGCGTTGACTCCCTCATACCGTTCGGATTCATCAACCTTTTCATTGAGAGCTGTCTGCAAATTCAGAAAATCTTTACGTCGGGCCATTTCGCGCCATAATTGATGAGGAACACCATCAACATCTTCTGTGCTCTTTCCTCGAATATAGCTTTTAACCGATGTGTAAAGGGTCTTAGGCTGAGAATGGTTGGCAAGATAAGCACCAAGCTTATTATTCCAACTCCGATAATCTTTTTCCATCCAAGACAAAGTCTTATAAGCATCTCCGTACTGACAGATATTAAGGTACCCAATAGTACGCACCACAAAAGACTCAGGCTGATAAACTGCCTTAAAATATGGGGAGTGCAATGAATACATATTGCCGATGGCACCAGAATAATCCTCCGTTGCCAACTGCGTCCATCCTTGCTCAATAAGTGCTTGAACCCAAAGAGCATGATCCTTAGGAACCTGCATATACTTATCTAAGGCTTCAGAGTATTTTTTTTGAGAGAACAACATGCGCGCCAAGTTGACGCTAGCCAGAGCGCGAAGGTTAGAGTCCTGAACCTTGCGTGTTTCCAAAGAGTTCCATAGATCTTCGAGCTTTTTTAAAGCCCCTACCCTGTCCCGAAGAGCAAAGGTATTCATTGCTGATAAAAAACGTGCATGATCACTTAGGTCGGAGGATGAACTCACCTTGTCAGCATGAAGCAAAGAGGATTTATATTGCTTCAAGCGGTAAGCGCCTTTTGCCATACGATAAGAAACTTCATCTTGAGCTTCTGAGGATATTAGACCTTTTGAGTCTTTTAAATTTTTAACCAAATTATAAAAATCTTTTTCATAAATACTGGGAAGATCCTTGGCGAGTAGGGTGAGAGCCCCAGACGCAAAATTTTTATCTTCTGAAGCCACCACCTGAGAAAGATTATCAAATGCAGCTTGATGCATTCCTAGTTGGTCGGCACACGCTCCAAGGTGGTAAGTGGCTTCTATTTTTGTCTTTTCGGCCTTCGCCAAATTATTGAACATACCCATGATAATGTGACAGGAATTGCCTTTTTCGAAGAGCAACAAGGCCGCAACCATCTTCAATGTTTCTTCTGGTAACACTTTATATGGCTGCAATTTTATTTCAGGTCCCGTCTGCAAATTGTAGATAATTTTGTCTATTTCTTCTTTGCTCACCGGTTGCCCGACGACGCGAAAGTTTGCTTGTAAAACACGCGGTTCATTGACTTTAAGAACGGCCGTTCCAAGTGCCGACTGGAATTCTTTTGCTGCCAATGGCTCGACCGTTGGCAGACGTTTGAAGTCACTAGCTTTTTGTACAGCCCAGTTTAACTTTTCAACGTTAAAATCGTCTGCCGACACAGAGGTTTCTGTTCCGATATCCAAGCGTGGAATCTTTTTTGTGACCTTGATAGATTTCCAGTTACTGATCGGAATGCCAGCTTTGTTGCGAGCAAGTTTGCTCGTACCCGTGCGGCCTGGCTGTGTGATCTTAATAATCTGTCCTAACTTGATTTGATCTCGAACTTCATAAACTTTACCCAAATTGACCTTGGAAGCCTCGGAAGTAAAGAGGGGTTGGTCGCGCATAGCTTTAACGGCAGGACTTTCTGTGCGAACGTTCACACCCAAGCTTGGGTAGGGTTTTGCGGGCTTAACTAGCCCATTGAGAGGCACGATATCTTTATACTGGGCCTCCCTAGGTGTCACAGCCTGTCCAGGAACCGTAGACTTGATATCTTGAGATTGCGCTGGTGCATCAACCACTTTGGGAATTGACGACTTTTGACCAACGGAATCTGATGGCACCCAGTAGTCCCACCACTCCTTGATCTTGATTTGTAAATTCTCTTTGAGAACCGCAAAGCCACTCAACTCCGACTTTGGAGTTTTCTCTGCTTGCGCATAGACTTGAGGAACTTGCATCATCGTCAACAACGTAAAAATGGCAAAAATCCAGATCCGGCCCTGCATGGTCAATCTCCCCGATTAGTAAAAAAACGAAACACCAATTAAAAATAGAGTTTCATGCGTAGTTTTTTCTTTTAATTTTTCGCCGGTAAATGAGCTGGTACCGTTGCCACGAGCACGCACAACTTCCTCGCTGTGAAACTGATTTTTTAAGTCAGCTCGAATAGCAAAAAAATTGGTGAAGAAAAAAAACTGAGTTATGTCGAGACCAAAGGTAAGAGCACTTTTCTCTCTGTTGCCAGTCGCAATCACTTGATCGTATGTGGTCATACCCAAAGTTGGAGTAAAGGCCATGTCGAAATAAATGATTTTTTTGCCCCAAAAGCTCATCTTTGCATAAAACGGAACCAGATTGAAACCTAGCCCGTAATAAGAGCTCAGTTTACCATGATTGGGGATTGCTCCTGAACCCAGCGCCTGAATGTCTCGCGAGGGCTCATTGTCACTCATCGCCGCGCTGAAGCCCATTAGCTGAACGCCCATGCGCTCGCTCCAAAAATAATTAATTGTGGCTCCCAATAAAGAACCGTCAGAATAAGGATCATTGATGGGCTTGCCCCACTGGGGGGTTAAAAAAAACCTATGCTCCTTTGAGTAGGTACGGTTTTGAACGACCGAAAAATCCGTATCCTTTGGAGCCCAATATTTATTTTCAAGGTCAGTGATGTCGACCTTATCTTCTTCTCGCGTAGCCGCCGAACCCTCAGCTTGTGCGATGGAACACAAAAGTAGAGCCGCAAGGCTCCCGAGGACACCTTTTACCGAAATATTCCAAGTTCCCATAGACCCCTCCTTTAGGATCGTATGTGTATTGCGGGAACCTCCAGGGACCAATCCTTTTGCCTGCTCATTTTGTACTCTTAAACAGGAATGGATAAGTCACTAGGACGTTCGTTCCCCCTTTTGGAGTGGGGAACTGCCATCCAGCAATACGCCTCAGAATACATCCCTCAACCATGGCGTTGTTTAATGACGTTGTTCCAATTGCTTGAGCCACCACTGAACCAGCGGACCCAATCGTAAACCGAACCATAATTTTGCCATACAGATCCGGACTTGCAGTGAGCTGACGCTCATAACAGTAACGAATCTGACCTAGTTGTGATCGAATCACCCGTGCAATAGTCTCTTTATCAAGCCCACCATCGATCACAGTTTCTTCTTCAAGCACACCCACCTCAGCATTACCTACGTTACCAAGACTAAGCGCCCCAGAGCCCTTGTAACCCGAGGTTCCACCACCTTTACCCGCGGTTCCCAAACCTCCGAGTTTCATAGTGCCACCAACAGCACCACCAGCTCCGCGACCCAACTTATC
>JAYQON010000010.1:12356-46597 GCA_038144835.1 Bdellovibrionales bacterium | reverse complement strand
GTACATGCCTGTGAACATGGCAATAACAAAAATAAATGGCGTTGATTCAAAACTTGCTAAAGAGGTTATAGCTGGGCCTGGACAGTAACCAGCGAGGGCCCAGCCAATACCAAATAACAATGAGCCAAAAACTAGGGCTGGAGTGATTTCTCGTTTCATGGGGACGTGCCACTGCGTGGAAAGTAGTGGAGTACTTCTTTTGCGGATTAATCGGTAGGTGATGAAGTGAACGGCCACTGCGCCCAACATGACAAAAATCAACGAAGGGTCCCAAGCTCCAAAGAAATCAAGAAAACCAATTACTTTAGATGCTTGAGTCATTCCCGAAATCCCTAAACCCAGGGCAAATATAAACCCAACAATAAAAGCTGCTAGAGTTTCTTTTTTCATAAAATCCCCAAGTTTTTAAAGACAACTACGGCCACCACTCCTGAAATCATAAATACAAGAGTTGCTATTAGGGATCGAGGTGACATGCGAGAGATTCCGCACACGCCATGACCACTGGTGCATCCGCTACCTAAAATAGTTCCAAAGCCCACCAACAGGCCCGCGAGTGCCACAATCCTTGGATCAGCTTCGATTGGTGAAAATAAATCAGGATGCAGAAATCTCAAAGTCAACCCGCCAGCAAACATTCCTCCAATAAACGCTACTCGCCAGGAGGTATCGCCTTTTGCTGGGGTCAAAATGCCATTCACGATTCCGGCAATCCCCGTAACGCGACCGTTCCACAGCAACATAAGAGAAACTGCTATGCCGATTAAAACACCGCCCCAAAGGGCATAGAGTATGTCTTGGTTCATTTGAAGTTACCTCCATCAACTTGAACTTTCGTGATAATAATCCAACTGTTGTTGATTGGAATCTAATTCTGATTATTATATTTTATTTTCATGCGGAGGATTTATGCGACCACAGGTAAAAGAGTTTTTTGATGCAGACACCTGGACTCTCACTTATGTGGTGGCTGATTTAGCCTCCAAAGACGCAGTTATTATTGACCCCGTTTGGGATTACGATCCGGCGGCATCTAAACTGAGTTCAAAATCAGTGGAATCCGTGGCGGCCTATGTACGCAGTGAAGGTTTGCGTGTGCATTATATTCTAGAAACACACGCGCATGCAGACCATGTTTCAGGCTCACAAATGCTCAAAAGCATGTTTCCTGAGAGTAAGGTAGCTATTGGCAAATGGATTACCGAAGTGCAGAAAGTCTTTAAATCGGTCTTTAATCTTAGTTCTGATTTCGCTGTCGACGGAAGGCAGTTTGATTTGTTGCTGGATGATGACAAGGAACTTAAAGCAGGCACACTGACCATAAAAACTATTTTCACGCCTGGTCACACCCCGGCCTGCGCTAGTTTTTTGATCGGAGACGCTGTGTTTACCGGAGATGCTCTGTTTATGCCAGATTACGGTACGGGTCGTTGTGATTTCCCGTCGGGGAGTGCCGATGATCTATATACTTCGGTTCATGATAAGCTTTACTCTTTACCCGATTCAACCCGCGTTTTTGTTGGTCACGACTATTTGCCTGGAGGGCGACTGTTGAAGTTTGAATCGACGATCGGGGAGGAAAAAAAGTTCAATGTTCAACTCAAAGCATCTACATCGCGGAAAGAGTTTGTCGAATTCCGTACGCAAAGGGATTCTGCTTTGGCTGCGCCAAGATTGTTGCTACCGAGTGTACAGGTAAATATCAATGCAGGCTTGTTGCCTGACCAGGAAGAGAACGGATCCCGATATCTTAAGATACCGATTCGTTGAGTCGTGTATTTATGACTTTGCTTTTGGATTCTTTATCAGGCTGGTTTTAAAATTTTTTTGATTACGCTATAAGGCATCTTGGTGGGTAGTTTAACGAGGTTGCCTTTCATTTATGAAGCCTATTAATGGCCTATTAATTGTTTTTTATTTATTAGCATTTTTATGCTCCCCTGAGTCTAGGGCTATTTTTTTGCTCTCGGAGGAGACTCGTCCCAAGGTTAGCTTGGAACAGGCTGTTTATGGGCTGCATAGTGACTATAGGGAGGTCGCTCGAATTGTTACTTACATTCTTCGTCAGTATCCGCCTGGGCAGTATGCTTATGTTGGAGTAGGTCGTAGTCCAGCACCAGTTCTAGCCTTCTTTAAGGGTGTTGTAAGCGAAAATATATGGACCTCATTGCCTCTCTCTGGAGCAGGCAGGATGCGTATTTTTAATCAGGTTGACCCTATGGATGAACGGGAGCTGCTTGCCGAACGCTCCGAGAGTTTGAACTCTCACTTTGATCATTTTTTACCCTCCGTAGAGTCTTTAGCTGGCCGCTCATTGCTTTTAATTGATTATGCCTATTCAGGAAAAAGTCTTATTGAGGCTGTTGAGCAGGTTCGGGCATATTATTGGCGACGTTTTTCCATCCAGGTGCAGGTGGGCGGTCTAGGTCTGGCCGCAGACTCTGGTCGACCCGAAGCCGTAGCAAACTTAAGAGCTTATGGTATTGAACCGTTGGCGATTGCCAAAAATCTTCGAGTCCGATTGGAGGGGCGTGAGTATCGGGAGTTTGCCGAATATGAACGCTTTTTTGTGGATTCACAGGGGTTGAAATATTCAGCGCCTCGTCGGCGCGGCCAAGAGTTTGATCGCCTTGCCGAAGCTTATTTTATGCGTGCCAAGATAGATAAAAAGCTGCGTGCGACCCTTAAGAATCTTTATCCAGAAGCCAGAATTTTAGGTTTTCAGAGCCCAACTTGGTCAGATAGAGTCCGCTGCTGGCGCATGCTTTTTTAAATTTAAAAAACATTGTTTTATAAATCACATCGATTTTACTGTTTCGAAGACGGCGCGTGAAATAGTAGCGACCAAATTTATTTGTTTTTTTTGCGATTTACCTTTGGTCATTATGCACAAAAGATATGGGCGAGGATAGTAGTAGATCACGCCGCAATCGTGAAATTGTTTAAGGTCTCCCACGGCGCGTTCGCCAAATTTATGGGCGACCATAATGTTTTCATCTACTCCCGCGCGTAGACCTGAGTAAAAATTGGTCTTGGTTAAAAATTTAAGAGCTGTGTTTGATTTACTATGATCCAAATATGTCGCGTTATAAAGAATCCTAAAAATGGAAGCGTAATCTTCGACCGTGATCCAGCTGTCTCCACCTTCCGTGTAAAGGGGGACACCCATATCACTGAGAATTTGAAGCACATTAATATCAGGCATGGTTTCCATAAGCATATTAGTCGCACTATTGCTGGATTCAGTAATCATGATCTCAATGAGCTCATTCACTGTGTACCCTCTGCCTGCTTGCAATGGCATTGGCGGGTTGATTTGAGGCACTTTTTGTTGATTGATATGCTTTGCGGGGTCGTGAACAATGGTTTTTTCAAAAAGGCCCGGTTCCGACTCTAAGCGTTTGAGATAGGCAATCATTATGGGAACTTTGAGTAGACTGGCGGCCGCAAAGCGAGTTTGGGTATTGATGCCAAAAGTTGGACCGTTATTTAAGTCTCGAAAAAATACACTCGCTTGATCAGTTTCGTATTCGGTTTGAGCGGATGAAAGTACCTCATTGACGGCATTTAACACCAAGCTTTTTTTGGGTGAAACTGCTTCCGTCAATTGAGGGCAGTCGAGGAGTGGATTGATGAGGCCGATCGGTCCCAGGTGTATCTCTCCACGAGGAGAACTGTGGTTTGTAATCGTAAGGTTCTGATAAAGTAAAGTTGTTAAACTTCCTAAAAAAATTCCAATGACTAATAAAGACAAACGCGCAACGACCGGCATATAAACACTATGCCTTTCATTGTGTGCTTCTTACAAGGGTACTCGACCTTCATCGAGATAAGACGATCGAGCGCGCGCTTGGTTTGCTGTTTTAGCGCCATGCGATTCAAACCAATTGGCGGCAAGGGATGCGACAGTTCCTAAAGTTCCTGGCTCTTCAAAGAGATGTGTTGCGCCAGAGATGATCTCTAATTGCTTTTCACAGTGAAGTTCGTTGAGCGCTTGCCGATTGAGTTCGATAACCCTGTGATCTTCCCCACCGACCAATAAAAGTGTTGGTGCTTGTACGGATCTAAGATGAGTTCCAGCGAGATCTGGACGCCCTCCTCTTGAAACTACGGCAAAAACACCGGCGGGTTCGCGGGCGGCAGCTACCAGTGCGGCAGCGGCTCCTGTGCTTGCGCCAAAGTAACCCGTCAAGCAATCACGAGTTTCCTTTTGTTTATGCAGCCACTGCTTTGCAGCAATGAGCCGACTTGCGAGTAGCTCAATATTGAAGACTTTTTCACGAGAGTCTTCCTCTTCTCGCGTCAGTAAGTCCATCAGTAAGGTAACCATGCCTCTGTCTTGCAGCAGACGTGCGACTTGAAGATTGCGATGGCTAAAGCGGCTGCTGCCACTGCCGTGAGCAAATATGACTGCGATGGAAGCTTCTTTGGGTGTAGCTAAAATGCCATCGAGCCTGAGATCTTTTTGAGTAATCACAATTTCTTTTTCTATATTATTTAGTTGCAGGTGAGTTTTGATCATAGTGGGCCTCCACAATTGATTCTCGTGCAATCGTTGGGCCCATGGCCTGTGATGTTAGAATCTGTATTGTCTTGAGCACGGCATCTGGATTTAATGAGATACTGTCAATCCCCAATCCAGTCAGCCAACGGGCAAACTCTGGAAAGTCACTGGGTGCTTGTCCACAAAAACCGATTTTTTTGTTACACTTCTTGGCGGCCTGGATCATTTGTGAAATCATCGCTTTAACGGCAGGATCACGCTCGTCAAAGAGAGGAGCGAGGATAGCTGAATCTCTATCGACTCCTAAAATCAATTGTGTGAGATCATTTGAGCCAATCGAGAATCCATCAAACAACTCACTAAACTCGCGTGCTAGAATAACATTACTTGGGATTTCGCACATCATATACACTTCAAGTGAGTCCTCGCCTCTAACTAAACCATTGCTTTTCATTTCAGAAAGCACCTTTTGTCCCTCTTCGGGCGATCTACAAAACGGCACCATGATCTTTAAATTCTTTAAACCCATTTCAGCACGTACCTTAAGTAAGGCTAAGCATTCAAGAGCGAAGGCCTCACGGTACGTTGGATGGTAGTAGCGAGAAGCGCCACGGAGGCCTAGCATGGGATTTTCCTCGTACGGTTCAAATTCTCGGCCTCCAATGAGGCCCGCGTATTCGTTGCTTTTGAAATCGCTCAAACGCACGATCACATCCTTCGGATAAAACGCAGCTGTAATCATTCCAATCCCCTGGGCCATCTGATCGATAAAAAAGCGGCGAGCGTTTGAAAATGGAGAAATATGGCGTTGGATTTCTTCTTTTGCCTCTTGATCCTTGAGTTGATCAAGTCTGACTAACGCCATTGGGTGAATGCCAATATGGTTTGAAATAATGAACTCTTGTCTGACTAAACCAACGCCTGAGTTGGGTAGCATCGATAGGCGCATGGCTTCGCCTGGGTTAGCGATATTCATCATAATACTGACTGGAGGTTTTGGAAGCCTATCAAGATCAACGTGTGTGACTTTGAAGGGGACTTGCCCTCGATAAACGAAACCTGTTTCTCCCTGAGCACAAGAGACCGTGATTATATCTCCGTCAGTAATTGTCTCGGTGGCAGATCCGCAGCCTACAACTGCGGGTAGGCCAATCTCTCGGCTGACGATGGCCGCGTGGCAAGTCCGCCCTCCGCGATTTGTGACCACGCCATTAGCTCTTTTTAGCACTGGCTCCCAGTCCGGGTCGGTTTTTTCAGTGACTAGTATCTCACCCTTTTGTAAAAGATCGATGTCCTGGATGTTACGAATTATTCTAGCCCGACCCGTGCTGATTCTCGAGCCAACGCTAAGTCCTTGGGCAACAATATCTTGTGGTTTTCCCTTCAATTCAAAAGATGCAAGGAGATTTTTTTTTCGCTTTGTATGTACGGTTTCTGGTCGAGCTTGAAGAATAAATAGTAATCCATTTGCACCGTCTTTGGCCCATTCGATGTCCATGGGTGTCCAATAGCCGTTTTTTCTTGAGTAGTGGTCTTCAATCTCTAAGGACCAACGAGCGAGTTCGATCACTTCATCGTCACTTATTGAGAGTTGGTTGCGATCTGAAAGAGGAACAGCAATATTCTTGGTTTTTTGCTCATCTTTACTGTCGTAGACGAGTCGTAATTCTTTACTGCCGCATTGACGCTTTATGATTGGGTAAAATCCCTTCCTTAGAGTGGGTTTAAAGACGATAAATTCATCTGGATTAACCAGTCCTTTAACCACATTTTCCCCAAGGCCAAATGATGAGTTGATCAAAATTGCATCTTTAAATCCAGATTCGGTATCGAGTGTAAAAATCACGCCAGAAGATGCAAGGTCAGAGCGAACCATGTTTTGCACACCTACGGAAAGAGCAATCTTTTCTTGAGGAATTTTTAAGTTATGACGGTAAGCAATAGCACGGTCAGTGTATAGCGAGGCGAAGCACATACGACAGGCTTTGAGTAGCTCTATTGGACCGCTAATATTTAAGAAAGTTTCCTGTTGACCCGCAAAACTGGCCTCGGGCAAGTCTTCAACTGTAGCGCTACTGCGAACAGCAACATTTGCTAGAACTGATTTTTCATGATTTAGACTTTGGTAGGCGCTCAGAATTTCATTTTTGAGATCGGGAGGGAGTTGGGCGGAAAGAATCATCTCACGTATTTGCTGTCCGGCTTTGGATAATTCTGATATTTTGTTTACATCAAGTTCTTCTATAATTTTATCAATGGATATTTGAATCTTATTTTGGTGTAGAAAATAGAGATAGGCTTGAGCAGTAATTGCAAATCCAGCGGGAATTCTTATTCCCAGCGGACTTAGTTGTTTTGTCATTTCTCCTAACGAAGCATTTTTTCCACCCACGCTGGCTACGTCATTGAGCTCAATTTCATCAAAGTACCGAATCCATTTAAAATTTTGATTTTTGATAAATTTTGATTTTGTTGCCATAGAGTCTCCCATCATACGCCCGGTGTCGAAGCTGCTTTGGAGCAATTCGGATGCCATTGCTGGGGAGAACATCACTATTGTGCATAGATGGTCCTTGTCTTGCTAAGGTGTGAACCTAATGGCAATTCGCCCGGCCAATAATTTTTCAGAGGAGTTAAAATATGCCGATATCAGAATTATGCGATGGCAAGAAGATTTCCGTAGAAAAAGGAACCTCTTTACAGAATGCAGCCAACCTTATGTTGAAAAAGCACATTGGTAGTTTGGTCGTGGTTGATTCTAAAGCTGGAGATAAGCCAGTTGGTATTGTCACTGATCGTGATATTGTTCTTAAGGCCGTGACTCAAAACGCGTCAATGAGCACCATGCCCGTTGACAAGGTCATGACCACTGAGTTGGTGACTATTCAGCACGACGCAGGAGTTCATGATGCGATCAAGCTCATGCAGAACAAAGGTGTGCGTCGGATTTTGGTGATGGATGATGCACATAAACTTTGTGGGATTCTTTCTTCAGACGACTTGGTTCAGTTGGTCGGTCAAGAGATGAACAGTATTGGAGATATCTACCAGCGTCAGTTGCGCAATGAAGAGTATCAAAGAGGCATGCAGGCATAAATTAAAGGCGGGGTGTATGCGTCCTTGATTTGGCGCAAAAGCCCCGTATTTATTTTTGAGCAGCCACTCATTTTTTGGTTTCAAAATTGCTTTAGATGAGCAGTGGGAAAGCGTTTGTGTCTTTCCTCGCAAAAGGAGAAAAATATGAGAAACCCACTGACTGTATTTTCACGCCGCCCTTCTATGCCCAGTGCATGGAGAGCCATGGAAGAGATTCAACAGGAGATGGATCGCTGGCTCGAAGATCGCTTTGCCAGAGTGCCAATTTTCCCAGAGGGTATGGAATTTCGCCCCACAGCTGAACTTCTTGAGGGCAAAAATGATTACACTCTTAAGATGGATCTACCAGGCATGTCGAAGGAAGAAGTGAAAATCGAGGTCGAGGGCAATCGTATCGCGGTGAGTGGAGAACGCAAAGAGCAACGCGAGGAAAAAGATGCTAAGACCTATTTTTCTGAGTCAACCTACGGATCATTTATGCGCAGTTTCGCGCTGCCGGAAAATATAGATGAATCCCAGGTAAAGGCTCATTTCAAAGATGGAGTTTTACGGATCAGTATTCCGCGTTCAGGCGAAAGAATTGGTAAAAGCATCCCTATACAATAGTTTTTTAGTTCTCAAAATAGCGCCCTACGCACGCGCGAGCGGGTGTGGGGCGAAACTTCTATCTAGCCCTTGATACAAATCATGGGAGACAGCCAAGCGACTTTCTTTGCTAGCCCTGCTTTTTCAGTTGCCTCGGCGACCGCATGCACATCTTTATAGGCACCGGGAGCCTCTTCGGCGATCCCGCGAAACGAGGGGCTTCGGATAATGACTCCCTGTTGGCGAAGCTCACGCATTAGCTTTTGTCCTTCCCATTGGTGCATGGCTTGAGTTCGACTCATGGCTCGACCGGCCCCATGGCAAGCTGAACTAAATGATTTTTCTTCTGAACTTGAGAGTCCAGCTAGCACCAATGAACCAACCCCCATACTTCCGCCGATAAACACAGGCTGTCCATATTCGCGCAGAGAAATTGGGAGCTGGGGGTGATAAGGACCAAGTGCTCGGGTTGCGCCCTTACGATGTACAAAGAGAAGTTTTTTTTCACCGTTCACATTATGCCATTCTTCTTTGCAAGTATTGTGAGAAACATCGTAGACAAGCGATAAATGACTCTTCGGAAATATTGAATTGAATACCTTTCTTGCAAAGTGAGTAAGAATTTGGCGATTGGCTAAAGCACAGTTTGTGGCCGAACGCATGGCTCCGATATACGAGGATCCAATCTGCGATCTTATGGGTGCGTATGCAAGTTCTCGGTCTAAGAGCGGAAAATTCTGAAGCTTGTCGGCAATAGCCATCTCCTTTAAAAAATCGGTCCCAATTTGGTGGCCTAGGCCACGCGATCCGCAGTGTATACTAATCACTACTTCATTGAGTTTGAGACCAAAGGCGTTTGCAGTCACAGAATCATAAATTTCATGAACTTTTTGAACCTCTAGGTAGTGGTTTCCCGATCCTAAGGTGCCCATTTCTGGTCTTTGTCTTTCTTTGGCGCGAGGTGAAACTTCTTCTGGTGAGGCTCCAAACATCTGCCCATGTTCTTCAATCCTCTCCAAATCTTCCGCAAAGCCATAACCGTTTGCAACCGCCCACCGGGCGCCTTGAGTCAATACCGCATCTATCTCAGTGGCATTGAGGTTAAGCTGACTCCGACTGCCCACGCCTGCAGGAATGTGTTTAAAAAGGGCATCGGCCAGAGCTTCGTTTTGTTTTTCAATGGCCGTATGCTCAAGTCCAGAAGTGAGGAGTCGTACCCCGCATGATATATCAAAGCCTACGCCGCCAGCAGAGATCACTCCGTTGTTGTCAGGATCAAAAGCGGCAACTCCGCCGATGGGGAATCCGTAGCCCCAATGCGCGTCTGGCATCGCATAGGCTGCTCTGACTATTCCCGGTAAAGAGGCAACATTGCGAAGCTGCTCAAACACTTTGTCATCCATCCCTTGGATGAGTTCTGTTGAACCAAAGATAATTGCAGGTACTTGCATTCTGTCGTATGGACAAATTCTCCATTCATAATCACTGATTTTTTCTAAGCGCGAAAGATCCATTCGCTCTCCTTTAGACGTCAACTATGCATTGAGCAATCCAGAAATCTCCTACCTGTTTGACTTGCAAGTCAGTCATGGTGGCGCCTTTGAGATCAACCGCCGGCTGATGCTTTTTAATATCCACCCCTTCTCCATAGAGGTTGGCCTGAAGAGAAGTTTCATTCATGGTTCTGATTATGAATTTGCTGAACAGCATTTGTTTTGTGTCCATCTCATAGATAATTGAATTTAAGAATTCGTAGAGCAAAAAATAAATATCTATGGCACTGCAGTTAATTTTCACGACCTTTTCATCGGCGATAGATGTCGGATCGGCGACGACTACAGAGGTCATTGCTATAGCGGCCATTTCAAAGGCCTCCTGCAATGAATGCCCAATTCCTCGCACGCCCACGTCAGAACCATGGGGGAAGTGCTCCCAGCGTTTGTTGTAAAGCTGGTTTTTCCTCTCAAGGGCTGATAGATCTGTCGACATACTGAATCAGCTCACCTGGGTTTTTGAACTCTCGAAGCTTTATTTCAGGGATCCGTACTCCCGAGCGCTCTTCAAGCAAGCTGATAATTTTATAAAAATCATAAGAGTCGAGATCTACTTGATTACGCAGAGGAAGGTTTAAATCTATGTTTTTGAAATCAATTTCTGGTGCTATTTTTTTGAAAATTTCCATTAGTATTTTTTCGGTTTTATTTTCGTTCACGAGTTTTACTCCAAGAGTGCTTCAGGGCTTGTGATCTGCATTTCTAGAGATTCTAAAAAGCGCGATCCCGATATACCATCCGAGACCCTGTGGTCACCGCTGAGTGTCGTCTCCATGAAGGCGTTTGCTAGCGATGAAGAGATCTGACTGCTGTTTGCATTTATAATTCGACCGAAGCCAACGAGGGCAACTTGGGGAGGAAATATGATACCGAAAACTTCATCCGCACCTAGCTCACCTAGGTTGGTTAATGTGATTGTTCCCTCCGTCAATTCTTGATTTTTGAGTATTCCTTGACGAGTCCTTTCGATCAGGTCTTTTAATTCGTGATCGATTTGAATGAGGGATTTAGCTTGGGATTGTAGAAGACAAGGAGCCATAACGCCTCCAGCTTTTAGAGCAATGGCCATTCCAATATTGATTTCGCTTTTTGTTATAAATTTATCATTGAGGTAAACGCCGTTCATATTGGGATGTTCTTTGAGAGCACGCGCAAGGGCCGTGGCAAGTACGCTAGGCCAGAGTATCCTACTTGCGGCGCTTCGATTTGAATTGACTTTATCTAGCCAAGCCAGAGTCTTATGCACGGAGATTCTGCGGCGTAGATAGTAATGTGGAATTTCACGCTTCGACCGACTCATTGATCTGGCGATGCTTTTGCGTAGATCGATTTCAGGGCCTGTACGGTCCATGGGCTCTTTGTGGATAGGCAAAGGATGTTCCTGTTCGGATAGACTCATGAGTGCAATAGGTTGGCCCACACGTATGACGGATGATGGCTTGGCCAACAGTTGGAGTAACTTGCCCTCTTTGAAGCTCTCGATTTCGACAGCGGCTTTTTGAGTTTCGACCACAGCGATGATCTGGCCTCTGCGTATTTTATCCCCTTCCTTGATCTTCCATTCTACTAGCTTTCCCTCATCCATATCAGCGCCTAAGGAAGGCATGGGAATTTCGTAATTTTTTTCATCACTCAAGTCATTACCTCCCGCACCGCGACTTTAATGTCTTCAATTTGTGGAATTACTGCCTCTTCTAAATGTTTTGCATAAGGTGTGGGGATCTCGCGGCGTGAAACTCGTCGAACTGGAGCCTTAAGATCGTGCAACATAATTTCTGCTATACGTGCAGAAATTTCTGCTCCGATATTCACCGATCTCCAGCCTTCATCAACAATGACCGCACGCCGAGTTTTGCGAACTGAAGCGATGATTCTTGCTTCATCAATCGGCCTCAAGCAACGCAAGTCTAGAACTTCTGACTCAATTTTTTCATTGGCTAAGAGACTTGCGGCCAAAAGGCATTTGGGCAACAGACCTCCGTAGGTGATAAGAGTCACGTCTTGGCCTGAACGTCTGACCTGAGCTTGGTAAGGATTAAATTCCGAACTCATAGGCTCGCATTCTTGTTGTGAGTTAAAAAGTTGAGCATGCTCAAAAATTAAAACGGGGTTTGGGTCATTGAGAGCGGATCCAAGCATGTAGCGAGCGTCGTAAACAGTGGCCGGAGTGAGGATTTTTAAACCGGGAACATGGGCAATCCAGCCCTCAAGTGAGTTCGAGTGCTGTGCGGCTAGTTGGCGTCCTCCGCCGGTGGTCATGCGGATTACCAAGGGCACTGCGATTTGTCCTCCGCTCATGTAGTATAGAAAAGCAGCGGAATTGATAATTTGATCGATGGCTAAAAGTGAAAAATTGACGGTCATAATTTCCACAATTGGCTTCATACCGCCAATTGCTGCGCCAATGCCTAGACCAGTAAATGCCAATTCAGAAAGAGGTGCATCGCGAATTCGCTCAGGACCAAATTTCTCTAAAAGACCCTTACTAACTGCGTAAGCACCACCATAGGCTCCAACATCTTCTCCTATCAAGAAGACCCGAGAATCCCTTTGCAGGGCTTCTTGTAAGCTGAGGTGAAGAGCTTCTCGGTAGGTCAGTTGTCTAACTCCCTCTGTGCATATACCTTTTGCTCAATGTCGGAAATCGGTTCCAATGGGCTACTCTCCGCGAAGGCAATCGCAGCATCGATTTCTTGCTCGACCTCAGCTTGTATATATTTGTAGGTTACTTCGTCTAGAATTCCGTCCTCAAGAAGACGACTTTGATAGCGTTCGATAGGGCAATATCTTTTCCAGTTTTCAATTTCTTCCTTACTTCGATAAAGCTGTGGATCAAACATTGAATGAGCCCGGAAGCGATAAGTCTTCATTTCAAGAAAAAATGGCTTCTTCTCATTTCTAATGTAATCCAAACCCTCTGAGGTTCTGCGCATGACATCGTCCACGTCCATACCGTCGGCTTGTGTTGCGGCAACTGCGTGACATAATACTTTTTTTGTTAAATCCGGCTCAGCTTGAGATCTAGCTAGAGAAGTTCCCATTGCGTAAAGATTGTTTTCGCAGCAGAAGAGAAGAGGAATCTTCCACAGAGCTGCAAGGTTGAGGCTTTCCCAAAAGATGCCTTCGCACATGGCTCCTTCGCCAAAAAAGCAAACGGTAAGTCTGTCCTCGTCGAGCTGCTTGGCTGCGAGTGCTAGACCGAGGGCGTGTGGGATTCCGCTACCCACAATTGCGTTGCCTCCATAGAAGCGATTTTTTACTGAGTAAAGATGCATTGAGCCCCCGCGGCCCAAAGCACAGCCCCCCGATTTGCCAAACATCTCTGCCATTATGGCGTTAGCGCTGATTCCTTTTAGCAGGGCGTGTGCATGTTCACGATAAGTGGCAATAACATTGTCTTTCGCTTCAATGTGAATAAGAACTCCAGTGGCCACGGCTTCTTCGCCAATATAAAGATGCAAAAAGCCGCGAATTTTTTCTTGGGTATAGAGCTCCGCGCACACTTCTTCCATGCGTCGGATACGCATCATGTTTTTGAGAGCAAGCAATTGCTTTTCACGATTCATGTGAAGGCCTCAAGAGTCGACAGATCTCCCTCGGGCAGTCCAAGTTCGCGGGCTTTTAGAAGTCGACGCATGATTTTACCGCTGCGAGTTTTGGGAAGATCATCAATAAAAGCGATTTGGCGAGGGGCCATGGTTGGGCCGACTCGTGAGCGAATAAAAGCTAGGATATCTGAATTTAAATCCTCGCTAGGTTGGAATTCTGGCTTTAACGCTACGAAGGCCTTTACAATTTCTCCAGCGACAGGATCAGGTATACCAATTGCTGCGGCCTCGAGGATTGACGGATGTTCCATGAGAACGCTTTCAATCTCGAAGGGGCCTATAAGGTGTCCTGAAGATTTTATTACATCATCTGCGCGTCCAACAAACCAATAGTATCCATCGCGATCGCGGTAGGCCAAGTCTCCTGAAAAGTACCAGTCTTGAGAAAAGCATTTAGCGTAACGATCTGAGTCTCCCAAGTAGTCTCGAAACATCGAGGACCAGCCCTTGTGAATTGCTATCTCACCATGAACCCCAGGTGTGTCAATCCACTCAATTGCATTGTTTTTTTGTCTGTTACCAATTCGAACCTCTATGTTGGGTAGAGGTTTACCCATAGATCCAGGCTTGACTTTCATCCCGGGCATATTGGCGATCAGGATGCCACCAGTCTCTGTTTGCCACCAATTATCATGAATGGTGATGTTGAGATGCTTCCTTGCCCAATAAATGACCTCTGGATTTAGCGGTTCTCCAACACTGGCCGCAAAGCGAAGTTTTGTGAATTCGAATTGGCTCGCTAGTTCTTGACCAGCTTTGACAAGCATTCGCAAAGCTGTGGGTGCTGTGTACCAAACGTCAACAGCGCAATTCTGTAAGATTTGATACCAACGTTGAGCTTGAAATTCGCATTCATCGACAATCATCGTTACGCCATTAGCAAGTGGTGAGATGACCCCATAGGAAATTCCTGTCACCCAGCCAGGGTCGGCCGTGCACCAAAAGATATCTCTCGACCGGAGATCGAGAGCCTTTTGGCCTGATAGTCGATGAAATTTTGCTGCGGCATGTACATGAGCAGCGGCTTTTGGACGACCCGTGGTGCCACTGGTAAAGTGAATGAGCGCGAGATCCTCATCATTTGTCTCAGTGGTGAAAAGTGCAGAGCTACTTTGTCTTACAGCCTGATGAAAATCTAGGGTGCCTTCAATTTTCTCTGATTGGGCAGGATCATCATTGATCAATAAAATATTTCTCAATTGAGGGAGTTGATGTCTTATAGGAGAAATTTTCTTTAGATAATCTGAAGTTCTAGTCACCAAAATTTTTGCTTCGCCCCTTACCATGCGTGCGAGTATTGGTTCGGGTCCGAACGCGCAAAAAAGGGGCGAAAATACACCTCCCGCCCGAAGTGTGCCTAGAAAAGAGATAAATAATTCTAGTTTTCTAGGCAAGAGGCTAAAGACGCGCTCGCCCTTTCGAAGATTGAGGGTCCGGAGCAGATCTGCGAATCGGCAACTTTCTTCAATTAAATCAGCGTAAGTGAGATCATGCTGATCAGGCTCGCTGGGCCAGTAAGGGCCAAGAGTTCGAACCGCTATTTGGTTAATAGTTTCGGAACCCAGGTGTCTGTCGAGGATCTCGCTGCAAATATTCACGCGTGCAACTGCGGCCTCTGTGGAGTTGTCATCGTTTGTTCGTGACGCGTTTGAACCTCCCCAATGCGAGCTAAAAATGAAAATTCTTTTGCCAATAGGGATAGCAAATCATCGGCACACACAATGCCCACGAGAAATCCACCCTCGTCTACGACTGGAAGTCGTTTAATGCCGTTCTCACGCATCCTGACCATTGTTTCAAAAACTCCTTCAGAAGCCGCGATGACGATGGGCTGTGCGCGCATCAATTGTTTTACATGCAAATTTTGTGGATTAGGTGATGTTCCCATCACTAGTGCCAAATCTCGATCTGTGATGATTCCGCAAGGTATCTGACGTCCGTCATAAGGCTTGGTTACAACGAGACTGCCGACATGGTTTTCACGCATTCTTTGTGAAGCCTCTGACAGTGTAGCCTCCTCTTCAACCGTAGCCACAAACGTGCTGCAAATAGATCCAATAGACATAAAGACCTCCCTAACCAGCGCTTGTGCGTAGCATGGTTTGTGCCACTGAGTTGTGGGGATGTGCGCCAGAATACTTTGGCATATTGTCTGCTTGATAACATTTAGGAGGCAGTATGATTCCTTACAATATCGTCGGGCGCGAGCTGACTGTTTCTAATGCTATGTGGAATGCCATTCATGATCATATCGAAAGCTTGGAAAAATATTTCGATCGCATAATCAGAGTAGAAGTGGCCGTTTCTGCCCCACACCGACATTCGCAAAAGGGGAAGATTTACCATATCCGAGTTCATGTATCTTTGCCCGGCGATGACGTCATTGTTAGTCGAGAGGCGGAGCAAGACGGGGCGCATGAAGATTTTTATGTGGCCCTTCGCGACACCTTTCGCGCGGTGACTCGGAAGGTGCAGGATCATGCGCGCAAAATGCAGGGCTTCACAAAATTTCATAACATGGACAATATCGCGCACGTGGAGCGGATCTTTCCTGGGCAAGATTTCGGTTTTTTAAAAACGGTGGATGGTCGCGAAATCTATTTTCATCGGAACAGTGTTATTAATGGTCAATTTGATCAACTGCAAGGTGGCAGTCGGGTGCGCTTTACAGAAGAAATGGGTGAAAAAGGGCCGCAGGCCACAACTGTCCATTTTTTGCCGTCAGCAACGCTTTCTTCTCCGAGGACCTTATGATTTTTGCTAATCGCGAACACGCCGCCTACCTCTTGCTGGAAAAATTGAAGAGTCACAAATCTGAAAATCCCTTGGTTTTAGGAATCCCACGTGGAGCCATGCCCATGGCTAAAATTATCGCCACGGGTCTTGGGGCTGAATTGGGAGCCATTTTAGTTCACAAGATTTGCCATCCAAGAAATGAAGAGCTTGCCATTGGTTGTGTAGGCCTTTCTGGTAGTAAGCATATTCTTAATAGAAGTGAATTTTCAGAGATATCAAAAGATTACATAGATAACGAGGCGAACAATCAATTACAAAAACTAGTTGATCGAAATAAGAAATACGGGCTCAAGAAAATCGAATGTTTGGATCGCTTAGTGATCATTGTTGATGATGGAATTGCAACAGGCGCCACCACTATGTGTGCAATTCAGGATGTTCGCAAGCTGCGGCCTAAAAAAATCATTTTGGCGGCAGCCGTAGCAGCCGAACAGAGTTTGAATATGTTGCGACCTATGGTTGATGAAGTGGTAGTCTTGGAGGTTCCTGATAATTTCTGGGGTGTCAGTCAAGTTTTTGAAGACTTCGCTCAGGTTGATGATAATGAGGTCAAGCGTATTCTAACTGGTGTTCAACAGAGCGAAAACAAGGATGCCCATGCATCGCCTTAAGTTGTTTTCGCCAAGAGCCAGTTTTGGCCTGGCGCAAGCCATTTCCGATCAACTCGGAGTTGGATGTGCTTCATTGACTGAAGAGAACTTTTCTGATGGCGAACTCAAGATAGCGCCAAATGAAGCTGTAGATGGATGTCGGGCGGTTATTGTACATTCTCTTTTTCAAGGTTTTGGTCGCAGTGTTCATGATCGCTTGTGTGAGCTTCTGTTTTTGTCTGCAACTCTAAGGGATTTAGGAGCTAGCGAGGTGATAGCCGTCACGCCATATCTGTGTTACTCGCGCTCTGATGATCGCAAAGATCCTCATGATCCAGTGACCTTAGAATATGTGGCTCGAATGTTTGAAGCTGTCGGCATTTCTAAAGTTCTGACCTTGGATGTGCATAATCCCTCTGCATTCCAAAATGCCTTTCACTGTCCAGTCATAAATTTGGAAGGGCGCAAGTTGTTTGCTCAATGGTTTGCCGGAGAAGCGAGTGGCAACCGCCCAGTGGTTTTATCGCCCGATATTGGAGGGATCAAAAGAGCTGAGCGTTTCAGGTCAGAGCTTCAGGATCTCTTGGGTGTTGATATTGGATCAGCATTTCTGGAAAAATTTCGCTATCGAGAGGGTCTACTAGGTAGTCATTTGGTTGGCGACGTTAAGGATCGAGATGTAATCATTTACGATGATATAATTAGCACTGGAGCCACAGCACAGAGGGCTCTGGAAGCGAGTAAACGGTCAGGGGCGCGTCAGGTTTGGATCTTGGCGTCGCATACACTTTTCACGCATGGACGAGAAACGATTTTAGAGTCTCCTTTTCTTCAACGTCTGGTGACGACCGATTCGCAGCCTTGGCTGCTTAAAGAAGAGTGGCATTTGGCTCAGAGAGTAAACATTCTTCCGTGCGGGTCCTTATTTTCCGAAGCCTTACGAGCTTGCATATCAATAACAGAATAGAGTGTGAGTATGCGCATTTTTTTTTGTGGCGATGTAATGACGGGTCGAGGCATTGACCAAATATTGCCCTCGCCTTCCAAGCCAACTCTTCATGAAACCTTCATTAAAGACGCAAGAGACTACGTCTTTTTGGCAGAAAGCGTTTCTGGGAAAGTCCCACGTCAGGTGGCTGACGAGTACATCTGGGGTGATGCTTTAGATGTATGGCGGCAACGAGTGCCTGATGTCAAAATAATGAATTTAGAGACAACCATAACCACAAGTGACGATTTAATGGAAGGCAAGGGCGTGAATTATCGCATGCACCCACAAAACAAGAGTGTGCTTGCTCCGGCAAATTTTCAAGTCGCCTCAGTAGCCAATAATCATATCTTAGATTGGGGTCATCACGGATTGCGCGACACCTTGGCGCACCTTCGTGAGTTAGGCATACAGGCTGTTGGAGCTGGGGAAAACTTTGATGAGGTACGCGCCCCGGTAATTATCGACGGCAATCCTCGACTCTTGATTTTTGCTCTGGCTATGGAATCCAGTGGGGTACCGTTTGAGTGGGCTGCAAGTGCGGAAAGGTATGGCATTTTTATTTGTCAATCACTTGAACTTCGGGAAGTCCATGGTTTGGGCGAACTTATTGCCAAGTACCGTCTGTCAAACGATCTGGTTATTCTTAGTGTGCATTGGGGAGGAAACTGGGGTTACTCCGTTTCACAAGAAGAGTGCGCGTTCGCTCATGCGCTTATTGATGTTGCCAAGGTTGACGTCGTTCATGGTCATTCTTCTCATCATGCTCGACCCATCGAAATCTATAAGAATAAGCTCATTATTTATGGTTGTGGTGACTTCATTAATGATTATGAGGGAATTCGCCAAAATTCTCAATACCGCGGTGACCTTGTGTTGATGTACTTCTCAGATTGGTCTGAAAGTGGTCAGCTGCAAAATCTGGAAATGGTGTGCCTTCAGGTGCATAAAATGAAATTGCGACTCGCACCTTCTGAGGACGTTGTGTGGTTAAAGGACCGACTAAATCGCGAAGGGAAAAGTTTGGGGGTTGCTCTGGGTGTTAAAGACCAAAATACGCTTTTTGTATCGAATAACCATCTGTTTAGAAAATAAGTTTAATATGCAAAGTAAACTAACAAAAAATCAGGTATCTCATGCAAGTGATCCTAAATCGTGGCCCTTTGTCTCCACGTCAGAGCTTTCAGTTTTAGAGGACAATCTTGGACAAGAAAGGGCTATCGAAGCTTTGAACTTTGGTATGAATATGAGCCATGATGGTTATCATCTGTTTGCTTTTGGATCTTCTACGCTGTCCATGCGAGAGTTCTTAGTACGCAAATTGACAGCTCACTGTGCAAACCTCCAGAAGGTTAAAGACTGGTGTTACGTTTATAATTTTAATGACCCAGATTTTCCTGAGGCTATTGCTCTGCCAGTAGGTCAGGGTCGAGAGTTACGCAATCAAATGGAATCTTTGATCAAGGATCTTCGACAAAGAATACCGGCCCTGTTTGAGAGTGCTGATTATCGTGATCAGAGACAGATATTAGATTCAGAGTTGCTGGACTGGCAAAAAAAGGGCTTGGAGGTCTTGGTTGAAGAAGCAAAAAATCATGGGTTAGGACTTAAGCAAACAGCAACTGGCTATGTGTTTACCGCTTTGACTGATGACAAGCCTATGAGTGAGGTGGAATTTGATGCGCTACCGGAAGTACAGAAGTCTCAGCTTGTGGAGCAAGGAGAGTTACTCAATTCTCGCTTGGTTGAATTTTTGAATGAGGGGATAAACAAGGAGCGTGAACTAAAGGCAAAGGTTCAGCAGCTGCATAAAGAAATGGTCACTTTTTCAGTCGGCCATTTATTCAACGAAATAAGAAACTGCTTTATTGCTCTGCCCGAGGTTGTAAGCTTTCTCGATTCCGTGGAAGCAGATGTCATTTTAAATGCCGATGCCTTCCATCAGGTCACCCGCATTGATGGAGTGCGCTACGTCCGTCTGATCGAGAATAATTCTTTTGATAGCGAAATTTTTGGCCGATATCGAATCAATCTTTTTGTGGACAATAGTCGTATTACAGGCGCTCCTATAATTGAGTTGGATCATCCCACTTATACCAATCTTGTGGGACAAATTGGTCAGGTTCCCCAAGGTGGAGGCTGGTCTACCAACTTTTCTCTTGTTCGGGCGGGGGCATTACAGAAAGCCAATTCAGGCTATTTAATCTTAAATGCCGAAAAAATTTTAATGAATTCTCATGCCTGGGAAGCTCTCAAAAGAGCGTTAAGAACTCGACATGCATCTATAGAGCCGCTAGTGCAAAATACAGGCAACACCGACTTTTCAGGACTAAGGCCTAATCCTATTCCTCTCGATGTCAAGGTGGTGCTCTACGGAAGTCGTTATACTTACCATCTGCTTGCTCAGTTTGATTCTGAATTCTCTCGCCTATTTAAAGTTCCGGTGGAGTTTCAGCAAAAAATTTCGCGAGACTATAAGGCAGAAATTTTGTTTGCGCGATTGGTTGCAACTCAAATTCGTGAGTTGAACCTGCGTGAATTTAGTCGCGACGGAGTTGCATCTGTTCTCGATTTCTGTTTGCGCAGAGGCGGAGATGCTACAAAAATTTTTTTAGAAATCGACTTTCTGCGCGATGTTCTGCGCGAGGCAGATTTTGCGGCGGGCCCAGAGGTCCCAATTATCGAGCGTATGCATGTGACAAAAGCCATGCTTTCTCGTGAGCGAAGACATGACTTAGTGAGAGAACGGCTTTTGGATGATTTTAAACGCAAAATTTTGGTTGTTGAAACTTCTGGACGGCGTGTAGGTCAAGTGAATGGATTGTCGATGGTTGAGCAGGCAAATTTTGTCTTTGCCCGTCCTCTGCGAATCACGTCAGCAGTGAGTTTAGGAAACGGTGAGATCGTCGATTTAGAGTCTTTGGCTGATTTGGGTGGACCGATTTACTCAAAATCTGTTTTGGTTTTAACCAGCTTTATGCGTGCACGGTACTCCTTGGATGTGCCATTTTCGATAGCTGCGAGTCTCGGTTTTGACCAGTCTTACACTGAAGTGGAGGGGGATAGTGCATCAGCGGCAGAACTTCTGGCTTTACTGTCGGCTGTGGGAGAGGTTCCTTTGGCGCAAAATTGGGCAGTGACTGGTACGGTTAATGCTCACGGTGAAATCTTGGCAGTGGGTGGGGTCAATGAAAAGGTGGAGGGGTTTTATGATTTGTGTCAATCGCGCATCTTAACCGGAGATCAGGGAGTCATAATTCCGCGCTCCAATATTGAACATTTGATGTTGCGAGAGGATGTAGTGTTGGCTATTGAGCAAAATCAATTTCATGTGGTTGCGGTTGACCACATTGATGATTGTATCGAGGTGTTATCCGGGATGAGTGCCGGAGTGATCGATATGAACGGTCAGTTTCCGCAAGGAAGTTTCAATTTTGAAGTTTTCTCTAGTTTAGTTGTTTATGCCCAAACTTGGGCGGTTTGGACCAAGCCGATCGAAGTTATTCCCGAAATGAATGTGCCGGAAAATACTAAGCATAAACATTCGGTGTCTCACTAAGTATTGTAACGGGAGGAACAATGAAGATTCAGTCCGATTTAAGGGGTGTTCGGTTCAGTGGAGTCTGGGCAGGAACAATAGTTTGCGTTTCTTTGATGACCCTTATGGTGACTACCGTAAGGGCCATGATAAACCCTGAGAGCGAAAGTTCTCTTGCGGAAATGGCTTTTTGGGTCACTACGGCTGTTGCTTGGGTAGGTAGTGTGTTTCTTGGTGCTTTTGTTGGAGGGTTAGCCTCGCCTATGCCAAAAAAAGTGGCTGATGACACTTTTTCCGGTGCGCTTCTTGGTCTAGTGGTTTGGGCAACAGCCTACATGGTGGTCACGATGATTTTTGTGCTGCGTTCTCCTGATGAGTTTTCAATCTTTGAAACTGGTTTTTTGCCAATGACGCTCGCTTTGCGTGACCTCATGGCGGAATTGGTGGCCATTGGGGCGGCCGTGTGGGGGGGGAAATTAGGCTCAGAAAGAGGGATGGCACCTTTCTCGAGCGAGGACGAAAGCATACGTACCGAAATGGATAAGGGTGCGGCTGTGCTGCACCCTACTTGAATCCATACGTGAAATTCAGATACTAACTGTCGATGATTTTACCAATATGTGCCGTTATGGCAGGTGATGCTGAAATGACCATGGTCGTAGTGGTCGGCATTATTGCGATAGAGGACCTTCATGCCAGAGCGTCGAATGCAGTTCGAAATTTCAGCAAAACGTCCACCGTTAACGGCCCAGCTAACTTTTCCACCGCACATGAATCCATGCACATCAATTGCGCGTCCTGAGTTGTGACACGAGCGTCCGCCGCGGTTGTCAAAAGCTCTATAATTGTAAGGACGGCAGTCGGGAGCACACTTTTGTAACCTCGCCATAAATGGGCCCCATACAGGGGAAGAATGATCTCGTGTTCCGCCTAATGCACCGTAGCCTCTGTGGCTTTGACGACGGCGCGAGTGCTGTCGTTTTGACTGACGTTTTGACTGTCTCTTTCGCTTGTATTTTGCTTCATGAATCAGGTTGTTCCAAAACTCTTCCTGCTCTGCGTACATGTATAAGAGCTCGGGAGTATCTCTGAGGGAAGATTCATCTTCGATTTGAACAAGTTTGTGGACGTGATTTTCGCTGTTTTCAAGTTCAAGTTGCGGCTTGATGGCAGAAGGAGCAACGCTCAACGCTTGCGCTCCCTGGGATAAAATTTGGAGAGAGAAAATTGAGAGAGCCAGTGCGATCCCGCGGGCAAATTTGAACATGAAACCTCCATAAAAGTGAATTCAGTGAGGTCTTCGGTGTTAACTTAGGGGTAGGACTTGCAGCAAAGTTTTCGATACAATTAAGAGACTGTAGCGTTTCTTAAGCCAAGTAACATAACTTTTTTATAAGAAAAATTTCAAATTTTTACAGAGAGAAAGCGTTATTCTAGCTTAAAGCATTAATTCGATTAGGTGATCTGTACATCACATTTGAGGGTGAGTTTGTCTGAAAAAATATCTTTCACTGTTGCACGGGTTGGACTTTGGGCCTTGGCTATACTTTCCACTAGGCAATTATTTTTTATCGGCATTTTGTGTTCGTCAGTTATTTTAGTCTACCTGCCGACCTTTCTATTTGGCTTTCTGCGCTGGGATGACAACATCAATATTTACAATAATTTGATGCTTACACGAGGGCAGTGGGACAGGTTTTGGAGCGAGCCCTTCTTTGGCCTCTATATTCCCGTGTCCTACACTCTGTGGGGGTGGCTATATTCTGTGGGAGATGGAGATGCGGTAGCATTTCGTATTTTTAACTTTAGTTTACATTTGGGCAACACGTTCTTGGTTGGGTGTCTTCTCAAGTCGTGGCTAAGAGAGACTGAGGTTTTCAAAGGAACTTTATGGATATTGGGAGTGGTGATTTTTGCTCTTCATCCGTTACAGGTAGAGGCGGTGGCATGGATTAGCGGTGGACGCGATTTATTGTCAGCCTTTTTTGCTCTTGGCGCTCTCTATTTGGTCAATCAAAAATTCAATTGGCAAACCTTGGTTCCAGCCTGGTTGCTATTTATTCTGGCTCTTTTTAGTAAGCCCGGTGTGGCGACTCTGCCGATTCTGTTTTTCTTTTTGCCTAGCACGGACATTAAAGTAAAAAAAAGGATCAACATTTTTGCTGCAGTTGTTTGGTTTTTACCAATTGTGTTTTCATTGGTGATCAGCTCTTCCATCCAGTCTAAAGTTTTTAATTCATCGGCACTCTATTTGCGACCCTGGATAGCTGCGGATTCTATTGGTTTTTATCTGCTAAAGTTTTTTTTGCCCGTTAACCTAATGGCAGACTACGGACGGACGGTGCCTTTTTTGATCGAAAGCGTTCCTCTAGATTCTCTGCTGTTCCTGATTTTTGTGGCGTTAGGATTTTATTATTTGAGCGGTACGATCTATTGGTTAAAGGTGTGGCGCCCTTGGATGGCTTGGGCCGTGGCTCTTTTGCCCGTGACTGGGATTATCCCTTTTGCCTTTCAAGAGTATTCGACGGTTGCTGATCGCTATACGTATTTCGCCATGCTGTATTCGAGTTGGGGGGTATGCGTCCTTGTGGCTGCTTTGCCATTTTCAAAGCGTGGAGTTTTCGAAGCCACTGTGGGTGTGATTGCGATCACGTTACTTTTTCTGAGTGCAAGCCGGGTTTATGTTTGGAGAGATAACCAGACTTTTTTTGCCGACATGTTGAGGGGTAATCAAAAGTCATATTCCGCTTGGATGGGATTAGGTAGTGTTGCGAGCGACAGGGGAGACGAAGAAGAAGCTGAGGGGTACTATCGTCAGGCAGAACAGCTACGGCCTGGGGACTTGGCCGCTACAGATGCGCTCTTGATGAGTTTAACTCGGTTGGAGAAGTTCGATTCTGTTGCGGAATTCGAAGAAAAGATTCTCAGTCCTCAATTTGGTCGTTTATTGCAGCAGTATCCCCGTAATACCAGCAATATATTGACGAGTTTAGGATTGGCCCATCGGTATCGGGGGAATAAGCATACCGCAGCTGAATATTTTTGCTTGGCTGCAACAGTGAATCCTTACAACACCAATTATCAGAAAAATGCCTTGCTTGGTCTGCTCGCGGTTCAGGCGCAAGTGGGTAGCCATTTTTGCGGAGAGCCTTTGGACTTTGATCGCTTTTTGACTCAGAGGTCGATAGCGCCAAACTGATTTTTCGTTGGCCGGCGTGTGCAGAAAACGGATGAAATGATAAAAATCAAGCCAAAAAAGAGGGTGATTTTTTTCAAGTTTCGTTTTTTTCTCTTGGAGTTAGGTGTTCTGGTACCTTAGAGAAAATTATGCGATTTTTAATAATATTATTCGTCATTTGCCTGACCGCCCCTGTTCGGGCGAATGGTCATGATCGTGCCCATTGTGAGCACAACCTGTTGGCCCATCTAAAAACGGCTGGTTTCAGTCAAACTTTGCAGGGTCTGGGAGATATTCGCGGTCAGGTTATGCGGCATTTCTCCCAAATGTCAGTGGCTCAACGAGAACAAATCGCGGGTACGTTGACTCATCTGCATGCGTCGCGTGAGATGTCCTTTCAAGTTAAAAATGAACTGACCGGACGCTACGACAAATTTGTGGCTGTGAATGCTAACCCAACTCCCGCGCCCATTCTTTTGCAAGATTATCAGCGTCTGGTTCAATCCTCGGGTCCGTTAATGCGGCTGTACCGTGCTCTTTTGCAAAAGGTGTACTCTGTAGAGTCCTTTGCTGTTTCGGATCTGGGTTTTGATCGAATGCCCAAAACAGAAGCTCTGCTAGCTCTTGAGATTATTCGCAAGTCGATTTATTTCGAGCCTGCACTCGTGCACCCCAACATGGCTGATTACCCTTTTCTTTCGGTTGCTGGTTTTGATGGGGCTATTGTAGATCCATTGCGGCCGCGAGCTCTATTTTTTGAAACGAACTTAGGTACCCCGAGTGGAATCACTAACAACTTTCAATTGCTCAATTATTTGCTGCAGATTGATGCGGATTTTAAAGACCTCGTGTCTCCCTATTTGCCAAAAGACAACACCTTTGCGTTACTACGTAAAGCCATTGAGAGCAATGCCCAGGCGTGGACGGGAAGAGCCGACGGGATCAGTGTAGTGATTAGCCCTGGGATTTATAATGGCGCTCATCCAGACGTGGCGGCGATCTCTCGCGCTACGGGGATGCCATTGGTGAAAAGCTCAGACCTGTATGAAGATGCAGATGGCTTTATTCGTCTCAATACGGGATCCGTCAATCAAGACCCTATTGTTACGGGAATCTATGGACGAATGGAAGACTCCTCTTTCTTGCAGAACAATCAAGAAGAGATACCGATCATTAGCCCGCAGTTGCCAGATCATGCTCGGCTTGAGGCACTTCTAGGCGTACAACTTAGGCCAGGTGCAGTTTATGAATTTCAGTACAATGATGCGGGCGAAATTGTTGGGGTGAATAAAGATGAATTGGGACGCCCAAAATTACTCTCAGTGTGGACAACAATCAGCAATGATCCCCATCGTCCAGGTTCTCGGCGAGGAACTTTTAAAAATGCAATTGTAAACCGCAAGCTTTATTACAGTGGGCTTGGTGGTCGTGTTATGGATGATAAGCGGCTGTTTCGTATCTTTACGCAATATCTCTTGGCGCAAGATCCCGAGTTGGCTCACCCAATCAAGGGTTTAGCACCACATGAGTATCATCTGTATTTTGCCGATCCTACGCAATTTGTAGTTAAGGACCCACAAAACTCAGGGGGTGTGGGTATTCATTTTCCGGTGGCAATGGATGTTGAAAGCGTAGCTCGGCTCAATGCGCAAGTACGAGCGAATCCCACGGCTTTTGAGATTCAATACGTAAGTACGATCACCACGCTACCTTCTGCTGATACTAAAATTGAAGTTCCGATCGATCTGAGAATTTTCATCATGATGTTTGCTGATGGAAGTGTTGATGCAGGTCCGAATTCAATCCTTCTTCGTACCGGTGCAAATGGTGGATTGTTCACCAATACTTCGCGTGGCGGAGGCTATGGCATGGGGTTGATTATAGATCAAAAGCCAAAGTGGCGCAGGGCGGAGTTGCGCGAAGAGCTTGTGCGCACGTCGGTAAAACCTATTTCTCGTCAGGAAGAAATTTATCGAGTACTTAATGGTAGTCGTGACTTAGCTTTATGTTTGGGAACATTATCAGGTACGGCCGGTGATTGGTGGACGTGCCGGGAACAAGCACTCGATTTATCGTTCCGATTTCGGGAGATTTTAGATCTTTTAGATCCCTGGCAGGTGAGTGTAATATCGAAACTGAGAGAATTTGCGCAAAATCTTTATATTGACCCTTATCAGGCCGTTGCCCTCAGACAAGCGTTGACTCAAGCGATTGAGCAAATGGGCAAACAGCGTGGGTTGATTAAGACAGTGAATCAGTTTCTAAAATTAGCCAACAATCGCCAGATTCTTTCAATGCCCGATCTTCTTAAGGAACATTATCGGTTACTACCTACCGCGGCCCGTTTGCGAGTTTTAAGTCCTCCGGAAGTAGCTTTTCGCTACCCCGGTAAGGCGAGTGGTGAAGATAAGAAATTGGAATATGCCGAATATGAATGGGTTGATGATTCGGATGTACAAGCCGTGATCGATGAAGTCCGGGCATTTGGTGGACAAGTGCGCTGGATCCTTCGTGAGAACACTGAACGAAATCTCGTACGTAAGGATAAGTATTATGCTCAAGAGCCGGCTTACTTTTGGGTCAATCTTAACCCCGAGTCGCCTTCTTATTTACGGCCTGTCATTGGCATAGATCTTTCTCAGGAACTATCCCTAGCAGCCTTACATCATGAACTGGCCCATTTTCGTATGTTGCGAGAGCACTATGAAAAACAAAGGCAAAAAGGGCTTACTCATGAAAATGCAATGTTAACTGCTTATCAGGAAGTCACCAGCGATGAAGGGACCTTGCAGGGAGAGCGTCGGGCCGTCGATGCCGAACTTCTGTCTGAAAAGTCTTTTCTTGGGCAGCCGTACATGCGTTATTTTGGTCCAGCAAGAAGGGCAACCAACTATTACGATGTGAACTATGTGAATCGTTTTTTGTATCCTGAGTTTGAAGCTCTGCGCTCGCATTTCTATCGTCACACTGTTGCTAATGGAGCCTTGGATGAAGAATTTTTGCGCCGAACTTTCACCATTGTTATCAGGAAGGCTCTGTCTGAGCGTGATCGAGCTATTCAGTACTGGTTAGGTAAAAATGACGGTGAACCTGTGGTTCAAGGCTTGCGTTCTGAAACGGTCAAATCCTTACTTACAAAGCCATTCGGAGGCGAGCGTCTTGAATCCGATGGCACAGAGCAGCTTTTTGATGCCTGGCTCAATAAAATCTGTGGGGAACTGGGAGTCAGACAATCAGATTGCCAGTAGGAAGTCTTGAATCTTGCCTATAATTTATAATCGTCATCTCTTGCTTCCCTCCATTGTACTAGTCACAATGTTTTAGTGGCATAGTGAAATGCAGGGGAACTTTGGGGGACGTAATGAATGCATCAATAATGAAGATACTAATCTGCGGTCTTTTCGTCTGCGGTATATTTTCTGCTGGAGACGTACATAGTGAAACCTTAGAGGTGCTACCAGGTAAGCTACCCCTGATTAAAAAGTCTTTTAGACCAGTGAATTTTGAGTCGACTGTCGAACAGTTGGATCAAGATTATACCCCGAATAATGCTTTTTTTGTTCGCTCACATTCGCCTAACCTTCCAAAGGTTGATTTAAAAAAATGGAAGTTAGTTGTGGAAGGCGAATCCGTTGAAAATCAATTAAGTCTGACGTTTCAGCAGTTAACACACGATTTTACGCAAGTGGAGTTATCGGCCCTTCTTCTTTGCTCAGGCAATCGACGGGGAAGATTTGAACCACGAGTTCAAGGCGTTCAATGGAATGAAGGTGCTGTTGGCAATGCCAAATGGCGAGGGGTGCGGCTTAAGGATGTTTTACAAAAAGCTGGCATCAAGTCGGATGCTGTTGAGGTGGTTTTCAATGGATCGGATTTTCCCAACGTATCTGCGACTCCAGACTTTGAAAAGAGTTTGCCTCTGTCTAAGGCTCTCGATGAAAATACGATCATTGCTTTTAAAATGAACGGCGCAGACATCCCTGAGTTAAACGGGTATCCAGCTAGACTCATCGTTCCCGGCTGGACTGCCACCTATTGGATTAAACACCTTTCCTCCATTCGTATTGTATCAAAGCCTTATGATGGTTTTTGGATGAAAAAAGCTTATCGTATTCCCAAAGGCAAATTTAAGGATGTCGAGACACCCTGGACAGGGCAAGAAACTGAGCAGAATGTTCCGGTGACAGAAATTGTAGTGAATTCACAAATCACTTTTCCTCGCGATGGTGAGCAATTAAAGAAAAACAAAAATTTCCTCACAATCCGTGGTTATGCGTGGGACAGTGGGAAGGGCATTCAGACGGTGCATATCAGCATGGACAATGGCAAAACTTGGCAAGAAGCCGAGTTGGGAAAAGACCTAGGCAAGTTTGCATGGCGTCCATTCAAAGCTGAAGTAAAAATTGATAAAGATGGTTCCTACAGCGTTATGAGTCGCGCAACAAATGTCATGGGGCAGACTCAGTCAATGGAACTTATCCATAACCCCCCTGGATACCACAACAACGTGCCGCGGCCCATTTTGTTCACTGTCGGTGTTCAAGGCAAGGATCGAGTGGTTGAATTGAAGTCAGCCAAACCTGCCAAGGCTTCTGAATCTTTGGAGTTGGTCGATGCACCTGGGCGCGAACTGGTCATGGCTAATTGTATGATCTGCCATAGCGTTGAGTATATTCCCATGAATGCAGGGTTTTTAGACGAAAAAGGATGGACTGCCGTAGTACAGAAAATGCAAAAAGTTATGGGTGCACCAATTCATGATGAAGATGTTCCCAAGGTGGTCAATTATTTGTCGCAGCACTATGGACTGACTCCGAAGAAGTCGAAATCATCGTCAGCTGTTGATTCATCTGGCAGTTGATCCATTGGCTTAACTGAGTTGAGTCGTTGATATCAAAAATGGGCAGAGAGGTATGTTTGCGATACCACTCTTTTAAGGGTGTGTCGCAGATAATTCCAATTAGTGGCTCAATATTGTGTGTTAAGAAAAGCTTTTTTTGATGTGGATGATTTGAGCGATCAATAATAAATTTTGGTATAGAACTGTCTTTGTACCCTTCGGTGAGAACCAGGTCCATGTCGGAAAAAAATTTTTCGATTAAAATTTCAGCGCTTTGAGCGTTATCCTCGATTGAAAAATTTTGAGATACCATGGCTAATTTTTCCTTTGAGGCGATGAGCATTATGTCTGCGCCAGCTTGAGTCATACGGTAACTATCCTTGCCTGGATAATCGATATTAAATTTGTGCGCATCGTGTTTGAGTGCACCTACTTTAAGTCCTATTTTCTTGAATTGCGGAATCAAAGACTCAATCAATGTTGTTTTTCCTGTGCCTGAGTATGCTACAAAAGAATACACCCTTGGATGCTTGTGTTTGTAATCTCGTTTTTTTGGCGAGATGTTATTCTTAACTAACTTGCCGTTATTGAGTGCAATCGTTCGGTCGGCAAGTTGTTCGATTTCATTATGGGAGTGAGTCACATAAAGCATTGCCAACTGTTGATCCTTTTTCAGGCTCTGTAAATACGGAATGACTTCGTCTTTAGATTCTGAGTCAAGAGCCGATAGAGGTTCATCTAGAAGTAATAGTCGTGGTTTGACCAATAGGCTGCGCGCGATGGCCACGCGTTGTTTTTCTCCTCCAGAAAGGTTGTGTGCATCTCGTTTGAGGAGGTGTTCGATATTCATAAAGCGAATAATCTCTTGATATGTTGGACCTGATCCGTTAATCGGTGCACGGTGAGCGGCATATAGCAGATTTTGTTCTACATTCAGGTGAGTAAAGAGCCCTGATCCCTGAAAAATTAGGCTGACTTCCCTTTTATGAGCGGGAACAAATTGCTTATCATTTTGCAGGACCTTCTTGCCCAACGCGAGATTACCCTTAAATTTGGTTTCCAGACCCGCAAGCCAGCGAAGCAGGGTGCTTTTACCAGAACCTGATTTGCCAATGACGGCCGTAATTCCATTCATCGGTATTGAAAATTCACAGTCCAAGAAAAATTCTCCCTGGCGACCAGTGACATGAGCGATCAATTGCTCATATGAATTTGAATTACTAGATGACATTTTTTCTGACCCGAAGTCTGCGTAAGATAAAAAGTGTTAAAAAAGAAAATAAAAGCATGCCGCCAGATAAGGTGTGTGCTTCAGTCCACTGCATTTGCTCCACGTGCTCGAAAATGGCGATTGAGATGACCTTAGTTTCCCCGGGAATACTTCCTCCAAGCATGAGGACGACTCCAAATTCGCCCAAGGTGTGTGCAAAACTCAAAATAGCAGCTGAAATTAAACCGCTTTTAGCCTTTGGCAGAGCAATTGTGAAAAATCGATCGATGGGCCCAGCGCGCAAGGTGGCGGCCGCCTCCAGTGGGTCGCGGCCCATGGACTCAAAAGTATTTTCCAAAGATTGGACTGCAAATGGTAGTGAGTAGATCACCGAACCAAAAACCAATCCACTAAAGCTGAAAGCCAGAGGTTCCAGGCCGAGAGACCTCAAGACTGGTGCTAATGGTCCACGCTCGCCCAGAAAGATTAGCAAATAAAAGCCCAAAACGGTGGGCGGTAAAACTAGAGGAAGAGCAACGACTGTAGCTGCAGCGCTAGAGAGTCGAGACGGGTAAAATGCCAACCACCAGGCGATCGGTATGGAGATCAAAAGTAAAATAAAAGTTGAAATGCTCGCCAGCTTCAAGGTTAAAACTATGGACTGCCAATCGATGCTCATAAACTCAACTCAGTTTGAACTCTCAAGTTATTCATATCCTGCTCGCTTCATAATTAGCTTTGCTTCCGCAGTCTTGAGAAACAACAAAAAAGCTCTGGCGCTGGCTGAACCCTTAGCGTGGTTTAATAAAATCGCCTTTTGGATCAAAGGTGTATGCCATCGGCTGGGTATAAGAAAGGTTTTTATCTCGCTGTCCCTCAAAGCTAAAGCCTGAGTCCACGAGATAAAACCTACTGAAGATTGACCGCTATGAACCATTTGGAGGGTCTGTGATATGTTTTCACCAAAAGCCAGACGCTTTTGAATTTTGTCCCACAGGCTTAGATTTTTTAATACCGATTTGGCTGCAGCTCCATAAGGTGCAGAATCTGGGTTGGCGATAGTTATGTAGCGTGCCTTCAGGAATATTTCTGAGTTGATAAACTCATCAATGTTTGTGATTTTCGGACCTTTCTCTCTGTAAGCGATCGCGAGCCTTCCAACTGCGTAGGTAAAAATATGGTCAGGATCTCCAAGTCCTTTGCTAGCGATAGCATGTATCGAATGTTCGTCGGCCGCGAGAAAAATATGGAAGGGAGCTCCATTGGTAATCTGGGCATAAAGTTTTCCTGTTGATCCTGAAATAGCGACAATTTCGTGTCCAGTTTTTTGAAAAAACAGAGTTGAGAGAGTTTTAAGTGTGGGCAAAAAATTTGCACTGGTGGCGACACGAATTTTTTCGGCAGCACATATGGGTGAGGCAAATAACAGTGGAATTAATTTAACAATAATTTTGTTTAAACGCTGAGGCTTAGTCCATCTCATATAAGCTTCCTGGAAATGCTACAATATCAGGCAAAGAACCAGTTGCTTTGGCTTTTAATTGCTCTAATGCCAATCGCGCCCTAAAACCAGATTTGCAGACAAGTACGTAGGATTTATCTGCGGCTAGTTTGGGGAAATCGTTCGCTTCAAATCTCTCAACGGGCCAATGGAGACTTTTTGGTATGCGATACTCTTTCCACTCGCTCACACTTCGGACATCTATGATCAAACGTTGTCGGTAATAATCAATAGATAGCCGCTCATTTGTGCAAGAGGGGTTTTCTGGTAGCTCAGGTAAATCTTCAATCTTTAAGTTTCTTTGCTTACAAAAGCATTCCGATCGTTGGTGTATGGAAAGGGCCTGAAAATCGTTGTCGGCAAGGGAGAAAATATGCATTTTTCCAATCAGGGGCAGGAGACGGCTATTCGATTTTTTGTATAAAATCCATTTGAGAGCTTCCATAGCCTGCAGGCATCCAATCATTCCGGGTAAGGGTCCTAAAACACCTGCTGCCGCACAATTTTCAACTTCTGTTTTTGGGGGGCTAGGGAAGACACAGCGATAACATGGAACCTCTGGATCGCCGCCGAAAATGCTTACCCGCCCCTCGAACTGTGATATAGCTCCATAAATAATTGGCTTGCGAAAAAATACTCCGACATCATTAATTAGGTATTTGGATCTAAAATTATCAGTTCCATCCAAAATAACGTCGAATTGGGGGAAAAGTTCTAGAGCTGTTGTCTCATCTAGAAAACTAGAAATCGCCGTGACCTGGCCAGTGCTTTTGGTTTGAAGGCTTTCTGCGAGAACTTCAGCCTTATTGCGTCTGACGTCTGTTGCACTAAACATAATCTGCCTATGGAGATTACTCTCGCAAACTGTGTCTCCGTCAATTATCGACAGTTGCCCGATGCCTGAAGCGGCAAGATACAAAGCTGCGGGTGAGCCTAATCCGCCAGCACCTACAATCAATATTTTGGAATTGGCGAGAGCTTTCTGGCCTTCAGGACCAACTTCATTCAGTAACATTTGTCGATGATAGCGCTTCAACATATTCTCCTAGAGTGTTCAAATTCAAAAAACTTGTTTTTTGCTGAACTTCCAGTTCGTAACAGATCAGATGTGAAAAAAGATTTTTAAAGGATCTGTTCTTGGCATCCGTAAAATTTTCGGTTTGCTCGCAGAAGTTGAAAATTTTGGGAGATTTGCAAACCAGAGCTGGAAGTATATGGTCACAAAATTTTACTACATCGTAGTCGCGTCTATTGTCGATGAGATGCAAAATATCGTGAGGCTCAAGCAGCGGCATATCTACCGGAATGATGATGAGACTCTCCCAATCAGGGTGGTGAGAATTTAGATGTTGCATAACGCATCGAAATCCCTCTAACGGACCACAGTTAAGGCGCTCGTCAGGCACGGCTGGGAATCCGATTTGGTGACCACTCACAAGAACTTTTTCTGTTCCAAGGATACCTGTCAGCAAGTCAAACTGTGAGCTGAGTAGAGTGGTGTCTTTCCATTTGAGCTGGGTTTTGTCTTGACCCATGCGCGAAGACTGACCTCCTGCGAGGACAAGGCCATAGATTCCACTGAAAGTATCTTTCATAGCTATTTTACACCTCGTGATTGAGGTGACGGTCATCATTGTGGTTGTGTTGACAAAGAGCATGGCCTTGAACCCATTCGGTTTCGCCATCGTTGTAAAATTCTTTTTTCCAAATTGGTGCTCGAGTCTTAATTTGTTCGATGACATACCTTGATACTCGATAGGCTTCGTCGCGATGCCTTGTCGTCACATAAATTAGTACACTAATCTGACCGACCAATAGCTTGCCTTGGGCATGTATAATCCATATTCGTGTATCAGCTCCCCACCGTGTACACGCTTCTTGGGCGATTTCTTGAAAAACCTTTTCAGCTAAGGGTGCAAAACAATCGTACTCAATCGATACCACCTTTTTGCCTAAATTTAGGTCGCGCACGAAGCCGCAAAAGAGGTTGCTGGCGCCATGTGAGCTACTAGGGATGAATTTTTCTATTGAGTTTAAGTGAATTGGTTGTTGCGTGATTTTGACCTCAATCAAGGGCTAAACTCCTCATTAAGACTAACCACCGCACACGGGTGGTAAAAGTGCCAAGATTTCTCCTGCTTCACGCAGTGTCAATTTTTGATTCTCAGAAAAAACACCCTCAGAATTGCCCAATACTGAATCTTTCATGAGACCGTCATCGGAAAAATTTGCACCCAGACGCCCAATATCTTCA
>JAYQON010000010.1:0-12346 GCA_038144835.1 Bdellovibrionales bacterium | reverse complement strand
AAAAATTTGGAGCGAGAGCGCGAATCTCTTCAGCAATTTTGTTTTTGATTTGGTCAATTGAAAGATTTGGTTCAACGTATACGCCGAGTTCACCGCTTGGAACGTATTTACGAAAGGCGCCAAAAACTTTAACTGTTACGTGAATCATAGCTTGCATACCTCCACAATAGATCCTGCCTTGGCAACGTTATCTGATTCATTAAAAACGACCCAAGAATTGGCTTTAAGAAGCGGACTGACCATAAAAGATGCCTGACCAGTTAATGGCTCAACCACTTGTTCACCGGAATCTAAAGTCCTACCATGGGCTTTAAAGAAGCAGCGATAGCCCTCGGGTTTTTTGAAGTCATTGGCCAGTTTGGCTTTGGTATACTGAGAATCCGTTTTGGTCGCGTTGGAGCCTGAGCGTCCGACTATGTGATCTAAAAATGGTCTGACGAAGAAGCGAAATCCAACAGCCGTTGAAATCGGATTACCCGGCATGCCGAAAAAAAATACTCTTCGGTCCTCCCACATAGTGCTGGCGAAGAGAATGGGCTTACCTGGTCGTATGGCGCATTTATGAAAATGTATCTGGGCGCCCATTCTTTCGAGGGAGGATTTCACAAAATCGTAACGGCCCATACTGACGGCACCTGTGCTAAGCACCAATTGAGCACCAGAATTGAGACAGTTCTTAACGTGGTTGAGAAAAAGATCTGGATCATCAGCGACATTGCCACAATCAATGACTGGATGATGAAGCGCCTCAAGTGACTTTTTTAGATAGAGTCCGGTCGAATTGCGAATTTGCCCTGGGCCTAACTTGGCTACGGAGTGGCTAACTAACTCCTTGCCCGTAGAGATCAAGCCCACCTTTGGCATTCGCACCACCGAAAGCTGCGAAATTCCGAGTGTGGCCAATACCAAAAGATGTGAAAGCTCGATTGTTTGTCCAGTTTGAAAGAGAACTTGACCAGATTGAAAGTCTTCCCCGGCACGCCGGATATTTGCGCCTGAAAAAAATGGCTTTGTGAGCAAAATATGAGTCGTCCCGTCGCTTGAATTGCGAATGATTTCGGCCACGTCCTCAATTTTTATTACGCAGTCATGATCTGACGCCGGAATGGGAGCACCAGTCATAATCTCCAAGGCTGAATTACAGTCAAAATATTCATTGCTAGTATCACCAGCGCCTAAGCATTTTTTGACTGGAAGAAGCACTGGATTTGATGAGGTTGCGGATGCTGTAGCCGAACTCCTGACTAAATACCCATCCATCGCTGAATTATCAAACGGAGGACTTGTTTCGTTGGCCATTAGATGAGTACTAAGTGTCCGACCAACAGCATTTTCAAGGTCGATGATCTCGGTTTCCGGTTCTGATGAAAAACTTCTTAGAACCTGCAAAGCTTCCTGATATTCAATCATGATTTCGACCCTGAAGCATATTTAGGGCATGACTAAAGAGCGGGCCAATTGCAGCCAAACCTTCTTTTACGGCCTTTGGACTGCCTGGAAATAGTACGACGAGAGCCGGACCAACGACAAACGCAGTTGATCTCGAGAGCCAAGATGACGGTGTGAATTTCGATCCAAAGATTCTTTGGGCTTCGCCGAAGCCCGCTAACTCCTTATCTGAAATTTCTCGCACCGCTTCTGGACTGATGTCGCGCGGACCTATGCCAGTTCCGCCCGTGAGCAGAACAAGTTTAGCGCCTTTTTCAATAGCTTGGCGGACCATGTTCTGGAGCAGTTGCCTTTCGTCAGGTATGATTTCATGAGAATTGATTTCGCCGCCGTTGGCTTGACACCATTCTGCTAAAATCGGGCCTGAGATGTCCTTGTAGTCTGCAGTTGAAGCGCGATCGCTCAACGTAATAATCGCACACGCAACATTTAAAAGTTTATTGGGTGTGGTGGAATTGATTATTGCGGTACCTGGTTCAGCCGGTTTCGTGACTTCCTTGGGATGATGCCAAATGCCTGATTTACCGCCTTCCTTTCTCATAAGATAAATGCCGTCAATTTCAATCACCGGATCAACGGCTTTGGCTAGATCATAAATCGTTAAAAGTGCCGCATTGGCACCCACCAAGGCTTCCATTTCAACACCCGTTTTAGCGTGGCAGATAACCTCACAGAAAACCTGCACGCAAGAATTGAGGATTTCGAAATTGATCTTGGCTGCATCAACGGCAAGCGGGTGACACAGGGGTAGAAGTGAGGATGTATTTTTGACAGCCATAATCCCTGCGACCTCGGCTAGCGCCAAGATATTTCCTTTAGGCGAGTCACCATCGCGAATCATGCGCATAGTTTCCACACTCAAATGTATTTTTCCGGTCGCTACGGCTCTTCTCTTTGTGACCGCCTTATCTCCAACGTTTATCATTCGAAAATGCATTTATCCTCCAATTGTCGAAAGCGAGTTCATATTTCCGCTATTCTCTTCATTTAGCCGATGAGACTTGGGTTTAAGTCTAAGTGCGCTCAATACGGCATCTGTCAGTTCCGGTCTTTGTGAAGGTGATTGTAGAAATTTGCGAAGACTATAGTCGCCGTCTCCAAATAGGCATAAGCGCAGGGCTCCTTTTGCTGAGACTCTCAAGCGGTTGCAGGATTCGCAAAAACCCTTTGAGTAGGGTGCGATCAGTCCTATTCGACCTACGTACTCAGGATGACTGAATTCTCTTGCTGGACCATCACTAATAGATCTTGCGACCTCGCGCCACCCTAGATCGATGAGCTGCTTTTTGATCGATTCTGCTGATATAAAATGTTGTGAGAAGTAATTTGAATTTTCATTTGTTCTCATAAGTTCGATAAATCTTGCGCTGATTGGTCGAACTTTGATCCACTCAAGATAGTCATGAATCTCAGAGTCATTTTCGCCCTTCAGAAGAACTGCATTCACCTTGACGCGGTCAAATCCCAATTCAAGTGCTAGATCTATCGATTGTAGAATCTGTTTACTGATATTTTTACCGCGAATTGCGGCAAAGCGTTGTGCATTTAGACTATCCAGACTTATATTAAGGGCATTGAGTCCGCTTGCTTTTAGCCTTGTAAGTAACGAAGGCAATGAAAACCCGTTCGTGGTGAGGGCCACTTTGATATTGGCGTCGATGTCCTTTATCATTTCTATTATGGGTAGCAGATCACGACGAAGTGTAGGCTCGCCGCCGGTGAGACGAATTTTTTCAATGCCGAGATCAATAAATCCAGTCACCAAATTTTTGATTTCTTCAAGATTCAGAGGATCTTCGCTGTCACACTTGTTGTAGCCATTTGGCAAGCAGTAGCCGCAGCGAAAATTGCAGACATCAGTTAATGAAAGTCTCAGATAGCGAAATATTCGGGTATACTCGTCCCTCAGTGATGGGTACAATGGCGCTCTCCTTTCCACTCGGGAGGATAAACAGTTTCCCGTTTAACCCTGGCGCGACAACCTAACCAAAGGAAGTGGATCGCGCGGCCTCGTGATCATGGCTAACTTAGCTTTAGATCGCCGGGCTCGAAGCTCGATTTTTATCGGACCGTTTTAAAGTCTAGACTATAGGCTTAAGAAAATTTCTGATTAATGCAACATAAATTTTTTCGCCAAACAATAGACCTAAGTCTGTCTCTAATTTTTCAATTCATCATCATTTTTTCTTTTTTGGTCGCAAAGAGAATACCTGCTTGCTCTGATTTTAGCTGTGTGTTTCGCTATAAATACAGAAATCTTTGACAACAGGTTTCGCAATGATCTTTTGAAGGCACTCTTTAGATCACTTCAATCGCCCGAGAGGAGCAAAATGGTTACCAATAAATTCTTTGGCCGTATCAAATCGATTAGCCCCCTGCTCTTTATTATTTCGGCATGTATATCCATTTATAATGGCGACTCTTTTGTCTACGCGGCAGAAGGCGACGTGATCGTATCTGTTGAAGAAGCACATAAGCTTTTAGCTAACAAGAATGTCCGCTTTTTATTCGCGGACAGCGAAAAAGACTACGCCAATGGCCATATACCTGGCTCACTCAATGCCTTTGCTCACGATCTTCAATTTCTAGAAGATGTTCGCAAGTGTAAAGGTTTGCCCATGTGTGAGCCGACGGCTTTTAACTTTATTGGTAAAGAGCTAGGCATCGATTCATCGACAGACGTTGTGGTCTATGACAATGGCATGGGTGTTAATGCTTCAGGTGTTTGGTTCTTTCTAACTCTTTATGGTCTGAAAAATGTTCGAATTATGGATGGTGGATTGCCAACATGGGTGGCCAAGGGTTTCCCGGTGGATAAGGACGAGGTCAAAGTTGCTGGCAAGACTTTTAAAGGATCCGTCCAATGGGATATGATTGCGAACCGTCAAGATGTGGAAAAGGCAACCAAGGATTCGTCCAAGTATCTGATTGTCGATGCACGTCACACACTTGAGGAGTACACGGGTAAAACTCTGCAAAGTGGTCTTTTAGCTCATGGTAAAGAGGTGGCAGTTGCGCGTGGTGGATTTATTCCAACCGCTGTGTTTTCTCCATGGACAAAATACGCAAGCAACAAGTCGGGAGATGCAAATAAGCCAATCTTTAAAGAGCAGGCGGAATTAGCTAAGCAACTCGAAAAGCTTAAAAAGAATGGTTACGACTCATCAAAACAAGTGATCAGCTACTGTCATGTAGGTTTGGGGCGTGGTTCTTTTCAGTACCTTGCGCTTAAGCGCGCCGGACATCAAAACGTCAAAGTTTATGTCGGTTCCTGGAGTGAGTGGGGCAATACTCCAGAATTACCTCTCGGCAAGTCAGACGCGTCACAATCTCAATAAAAAATAATTTGGGGGGAGTACCGAAATGGAAATGGCTCTGCTTAAGGGATTATTAACGGGGATGGCATTTGGTGTGGTCCTGTATAAGGTGGGTGCCTCTCGGTACTCGCGAGTTATGGGTATGCTGACTTTGCGAGACACCAAGGTAATGAAGTTCGCCTTTTTTGCTATCGCTACGGCTTCGTTCTGGTACGGTCTGGCTTCAGTGGCAGGCGTTGCCGAGTCATGGCATCTGGTTCCTAGGGTTATGCCATTTATCGGTATGGCTCATGTTGTTGGTGGTGTTCTGTTTGGTGCTGCGATGGGATTTGCCGGATTTTGTCCGGGAACTTGTGCAGTAAAAGTTGGTGGGGGTTCTGGAGATAAAAAATTCACCGGTAGCTTTGCTCTATTAGGATTAGTCATTGGTGTTGTGGTTTACTCTGCCATCAAGGGATGGCTATCAAGCTCGGGCATCGTGGCCGAAACCTCACAGCCGATAACTATTTACGGACTGTTGGGAGTTTCATATGGTCCCTTGGCTTTAGCTTGGGGGGCAATGTTTGCTCTTATTAGCATTGCTGTTGATCGCTTTACCGGAGAAAAGTTTTTTAAACCCAGTCATCAAAAAAAGACTGCACTCGATTATATCCGTGGCGAATGGAGTTGGTGGGTGTCAGGATTTTTGGCTGGTACAGTGATTGTTATTGCTACAGCGCAAGATGGATACCTTGGTTTTTCTGGCTCTCTTTTGGCAGTGGTTGGTTGGGGAGCACACTTGGTTGGATACCCGCTTGAAGTGGTACCCAAAATTCAAGAGGATATTGCTTGGCGGGCAGCTTTGATTTTGGGGGTCTTTCCAGGCGGATATATTGCTAGTTTGACAGCTTTAAAATCTGCGGAGGCTGCGAAGGCACCCGTAAAGAGGATATTTTCTGGTTCGGCGCTGGTTAAGGCTTTTGTTGGTGGCTTTGGTCTGTCTCTTGGAGCCATGATTGGTGGGGGATGCACTACGGGAGCGTTCATTGCAGCGTGGCCGACCATGTCTGTAGGTAGCCTCGCAATGGCTGGAACATTTTTTGTTGTATCCATGGCTACCTCAAACTTTCTTTATTTTTCAAAAAACTTAGATCTAGAAGCTGCCCAACTCGTTGGTGATCGAGCCTACGATTGATAAGGAGATGCCCCTAATGACGAAGACTATACGTGCTATCTTTGTGTCCTTGATCGTAATCCTATCCTTGGGTCTTGTTATGGCCAAAAGGCAGACTGCTGCTCTTGAGGGCAAGCTCCAAGACACATCGGTGATGAGTTCACCCAATGACCCCAACAACTGAGGTTTGAGCAATGAAGCAGAGTCTTGAATGGTTTGTATATGTGGGTGTAGTTTGTGTGCTTTCACTTGTTTTGGTCCAAGAGGGAGGAAAACAAGTGGAGTTGAATGCTGCTATTCCGGTTACCGGTCAACAGCTCCTCAACATGATTTCTCAGAGCCAAACAAAAATTCAGATATTAGACGCGCGCCCTATCGAGGGCGACGAAGGATACGAAGAAACTCATATTCCGGGAGCAGTTCCGTTTCCAAATTGTGATTTTACCGCTGGTCTAGAGCATGCCAATAAGCAGATTTTGAGCTCAGCACCGACCGTGATTGTTTCGGCCGATGGAAATTCGGAAGTTTTTGCCAAGTGCCGCACACAATTTAAAGTGGTGCGAAATCTGGCGGGTGGAATGAAAGCATGGATAGATCAAGGTCTTCCGGAGGATTCGGGAGATTACACCCCACCGCGTTCCTCTAGCGGGGGAGGATGTCTATAATGTCGATTTCAAGGCGGGATGCCCTAAAAAAAATGTTGGCGTTAGGAGCATCCGGCGCTGCCACTCAAGTCTTTGGCAAAGAGTTGCGATCTCCTGGACCTGACACTGCCCCCGTGGTCGTTGAAAATCCCCGAGAGGCCTATCCCGACACTCAAACAACAGAAGATATTTATCGTAAAGAATTTGCCGAAACATTGGGTAATCCTGAAGAAAAGGGTTTCGCTTACCATTGTGTCAATTGTCAGGGCAACTGTGCGTGGGAGGTTTGGACAAAGGATGGCAAGGTTACCCGTGAGAATCAGTCTGCAAAGTATCCGTCAATAGCTCCAGATATTCCCGACTACAATCCCAGAGGTTGTAATAAGGGTGTACAGCATTCCCAGATAATGTACGAGCAGGATCGTTTGCTTTATCCCATGAAACGCGTAGGTGAGCGTGGTGAGGGTAAGTGGAAACGAATATCTTGGGATCAGGCAGTGACTGAGGTCGCCCAGCATCTTTATGATACTATGCTTGAGAAGGGGCCAGCTGGAAATTACATCCATATTGGCGCAGGCGTACTGACTGAAGCCCGGGCGGCTTCTATCAAGCGTTTGGGAACTTTGCTTGGTGCTGTGAGGCCCTATATTGCTTCTTATGTAGGTGACATGTTTCCTGGCGTGTCTGTCGTCTACGGGGAAGGCAATATCGGCTGCACCTACGATTTTATTTATACAACCGATGTGGCTGTTTTTTGGGGTTGTAATCCAAATGTGTCGCGAATTCCTGATGCCCATTTTTTATGGGAAGGAAAATATCGCGGTTCAAAAATTGTGGTCATAACGCCGGAATACAATGCAACTTGCATTCATGCTGATTTATGGGTGCCGTTAAAGGCAGGCTATGACGGTCATTTGGCTCTTTCAATCGTTCATGAAATTCTGCAAAAGAATCTTTATAGTGAGAGTTTCTTAAAGGAGTACACGGATCTACCTTTTTTAGTGCGCAAAGACACTCGTGAATTGTTACGTCTATCTGATGTTGATGTTGACCATAGTGGGTTTGATAAAAATTTTGCCGACATTTTAAAAAAAGCGCCCTCAAAAAAAGAAGCTCATGATCATGAGGTCTTTCTCGCTTTTAACAAAAAGACGGGCAAGATCGTCCCAATGCCAGGCTGTGAAGGCAGTCGAATCGAAACTTTACGTTTGAAAGAGAATGTATGGGAAATTGATCCTGCCTTAGATGGGCGCAGAACAGTTCGTCTGAAGGACGGTAAAGAAGTAAAATGTGTCACCGTTTTTGAATTATTTCGTGAAGAAGTGAAGCGCTATGACGCAAAAAAAATCCACACAGAAATGGGTGTACATCCATCGATTGTGGAGGAACTCGCGCGCGATTTGACTAAGAGCCCCAATGCCTTAATCACCATGGGCTTCTCAGTGGGTAAACATTTTAATGGGATGCTGTCGCAACGAGCTATTGCCACGCTCACGGCCGTGATGGGCAAGCTTGGTCCTTATGGTGGTCTCAATACTGAGAACGAATGGAATATTACTGGTCTGCAGGGATTGTCTGGCTTTGATGGGCGTTACCAACATCGCTTTGCTTCAGGATTTGTGAGTGAATTCATGCTGGGCGATGCGCTCAAGGATTATGACGAATTGTATTCGGACGAGGATGTCAGGCAAGCAACCGGCTTTTCGAAGGCCGATTATCGCAAAAAAGTTGAAGAGCTGCTCAAGGTATCAGCTAACGACGAAGGTTATCAGAAGGGCAAAAGCTACTGGACTGAGAGTGAAACATTTTTGCTTTTTGCTGACGCGCGATTTCGTCGCAATAAAGGCGGGTACCGCGATGCCTTCCTAAAAAAAGCCAAGTTTCTAGCATACGGCGATTATCGAATGAGTGATTTCGCTATGTACGCGGACATACTTTTACCATGTAAATCGCATTACGAAGTATGGGATATTCGCACTAATCCTGGTTATCATCGCTTTGCAAATGTGGCCAATCCTCCGCTCAAGCTTAAAAATGTTGGAGAAACGAAATCAGAATGGGAGATTGCCACGCTCCTGGTTGAAAAAATACAGGCCCTTGCTGAGTCGAAATTCAAATCTACTGGTAACAGTAGGTTTGTTGAAATACCCGATAAAACGCACACCAAAGAGGGCGTTCGTCCGCTGCGCCAGTTGGTAAAAGAATTTACGCTCGACGGAAAGTTGCGTAATGATCGGGACGCTGTTGATTATGCACTGGAGCATGTGGATCAGTTCAAGCCCAATAGCCGGGAGACAATGTACAAGAGGGGTGGGTTTTTGCAGCTGAATGAAAAAGCTGGCAAATCGTCCCCACTTTACAAAAACCGGCCTTACAATACTTTTGAGTCAAATTTATTTTTACATCAGCGTTTTGAGACATTGAGTGGTCGTTTGACTTTTTACGTTGATCACCACCTATGGCTCGAGTCTAATGTTGGTATCCCAACGGCGCGGTCGCCAATTCGACCCAAACGTTATCCTTTTATCCTAATGACGCCGCATGCTCGGTGGTCGATTCATTCTACATATAAGACATCTCCCATCTTGTTAAGGCTTCAGCGTGGTAAGCCGTATATCATGTTGAATTCTGACATTGCTGCACAGAGAGGGATCAAAGACGGCGATACAGTTCGGATGTTCAATGATTTGGCCTCTGTGGAAGCCATGGTTAAAGTCACTCCAAGTGCGCCTCCAGACGCTGTCGTAATGGAGCATGGTTGGGAGCCATTTATGTATAAAGGCAAAGTTGGGCATAATCAGTTAGCGGGAGATATGATCAACCTACTGGAGTTGTCCGACGGCTGGGGGCATCTCAAATTTGGTACCAATTGGGATGGCAACCAGCATGCCTATGACACGACAATAGAAATACAAAAGGTGTAACCGATGTCTAAACGTCAGCTCGCCATGGTCATGGATCTAAATAAGTGTATTGGTTGCCAAACCTGTACGGTTGCCTGCAAAACGCAGTGGACCAATCGAAATGGTCGCGAATACATGTATTGGAACAATGTTGAAACTAAGCCTGGTCCAGGATACCCAGCCAAGTGGGAAAATATGGGAGGAGGCTTTGATACCTCCGGAAATCTTAAAGAGGGAACCATACCAGGCTTGAGCGGAGATTATGGTATTCCGTGGGATTATAATCATGACGAAATTATGAGAGGCGCGGAACTGGCGCCTCGTTCAACGCCTCAGGTGGGTCCGAATTGGAATGAAGATGAAGGGGCTGGAGAATTCCCAAATTCATACTTTTTCTATTTACCTAGAATCTGTAATCATTGTTCGAATCCAGGCTGTCTGGCAGCTTGTCCTCGAGAAGCGATTTTTAAGCGCTCTCAAGATGGCATAGTTCTTGTCGATCAAAGCCGTTGCGAAGGACTTCGTTTTTGTATTGCTGGTTGCCCGTATAAAAAAATTTACTTTAATCCTAAATTATTCAAATCCGAAAAATGCATTATGTGTTTTCCTCGCATTGAAAAAGGTTTGCCTCCAGCCTGTGCGGAACAGTGTGTAGGCCGAATTCGATTTGTGGGTTATCTTGATGATGAAGAAGGTCAGGTCTACAAGTTGGTTTACAAGTATAAAGTAGCTCTCCCTCTCCATCCTGAGTATGGGACCGAGCCAAATGTTTTTTATGTTCCCCCTTTGGCTGGTCCTAAAAAATTTGATAAGACCGGAAAGCCCATCGAGGGCAGTGATCGAATTCCGTTAGAGTATTTGCGATCCTTGTTTGGAACTGGCGTGGATAGCGCTTTAGAGACTCTAAAAAGTGAAATGGCTAAGAAGAAATCTGGTCAACCATCGGAATTGGTCGATCTTTTAATTGCCTTCAAACACTCAGAGATGTTCAGAATCAAAGCCCAAGATAAAAAAGGGACTGAAAAAAATGTTTGATCGGCTTTTGTTGAGATTTTTTTCAATTTTTATGGTCGGACAAGCTCTGCTCATTTGTGATTCGGTTTTCGGCGCGTACAAGGCTCCAGAGCCATTTCTGAAAAACGAGGTCGTACAAGTTAAAGTCATAACCAGTGCTGTGCCTCGGACGGTCTCTGATAAGAAGTGGAGTAAAGCTCAGAAGCAGATTTTTAAGCTTCATACGCAGCAAACCGTCCGTTTGAATGATCGTGATGCCAATGAATACTTGAAAAATCAGAAGCCCTTAGAACTCCATGTTAGGGCTCTGGCATCGGCTCAGCAACTGGCTTTGCTCTTGGAATGGAAGGATGAGAATCCAAATTTGGCCACTGGTAACGAGACACGTCTTTTTGGTGACTCCGTGGCAGTTCAATTTCCTTATGTCTTTGGTGAAGGGCATCGCTTACCATATGTGGGCATGGGTGACGACAAGTACCCAGTAGTGGCCTATTTGGGTCGAGCCACACAAAAAGGTACCTTGCTGCGCACGACAGCTGCCGTAGGTTTTGGTTCTTCCACCCGACAAAAAAAGAGCCAGGCAAAAATGAATATGTCTTATGACAAGAAAGACAAGATGTGGCGAGCGATATGGTATAGGTCGCTAAAGGAAGGCGGACACAGTCTTAAGCAATCATTAATTCCGGTAGCATTTGCAGTTTGGGATGGAGATCGTTACGAAAGAGGTGGGAACAAGAGTCTATCCTCGTGGAAATTTCTAAAACTTGAAAATCTCAAGGCGAGCGAAAAGTATTTAGAAAATATGGCTTTTGGTTACGCACCGGGTGATCTTGGAGATAAGTCAAAAGGTAAGACTTTGGCGCTACAGAGTTGTGCGGCTTGTCATCATTTTGAGGGCGTTACTTCTGCCCTTTCTGACTTCGCTCCCGATCTGTCTCAAATTGGTAAGATTGCCACGTTCAGTTATTTGAGAGATTCAATTTTGAGCCCAAGTGAGGTTGTCGTTCGCAATCTCAATCAGAATCGCCATTATTCCAAGGTTGAGTCAAGTGAGGTTGGAAAGCGAGGGTATCCGAACAATCCATCTTACTTGTGGTATTCTAAAGATCAAGGTGGCAAGTTGATTTCGAAAATGCCACCGTTTGGTTATTTATCTAAAGAAGACTTGTCTAACTTGCTAGCCTTCATGAAGGAGGTAGAGTAGTGAGTTTTGTGGGTAATAAAAGTTTTTTAACTTTCGGGCTTACGCTTCTCATCCTGTTGTTTTCTAATTTTGTTTTTGCGGGCGAAGAGGTTGAAATCTCAAGTGCGGCCGTTACAGCACTTTCTTGTGCAGAGGCGGCTCAAAGGACTGGAAATCTCGAATTGCTTTCATCGTGTCCAATGGTCGAAGCGGTTAACGGCTATGTTGTTTTCGATGTCGCAGAAAAAAAGATTTATCATCTTTCTGATAAAAATATTTATTTGTACGATCTTGAAAAGGCCTACGGTGGCGGTTCGATTGATGTCGAGGGGGAGATTGTGGGTAATCGTGAATCTATCCCTATTATCGAGGTTAAAGAGTATTCGGTGAATGCCAGGCCGAAACCCGGTGCCTTTAAAGGCTGCTTGTAGGTTGCTCTGATCGCAAAAAGAGCCCTTGATCCATAATTTTCTCAACGATAGAAGAAAAATATCCTTTTTGCTGATCGTTTCCAGTTGCCGCTGGCACCATTCCCGCATCAGACGATTCACGAATTTCGATATCGATCGGAATTTCACCTAAAAATGGTATTGCGTAGTCCTGCGCTAGCTGTTTGCCGCCGCCTTGGCCAAAAATAAAATATGTTTGACCTGTGTCAGGGGCTCTAAAGTAACTCATATTTT